>NZ_CP053746.1:0-300000 GCF_013201545.1 Pseudomonas graminis | reverse complement strand
CCTCATAAAACGCCTTGAACGTCGCCGCTTCGTTGCCGGCATCGACCCAATTGTGCACGTTGCGGAAGGTCAGCACGGTGTCGGCCGAGCCTGGCTTGCCGAAGACCGGCGCCTCGGGCGCATAGGCCACGACCTCGACCTTGCCGTAATGCGCAGGGTCGGCGGCGTATTTCTGCTTCAGGCTGTCGGCGGATTTTTTCGCGTAATCGCTGGCGGCGGGGTCGACGATGGCAGCAACGTAATGCCCCTTGTCTTTGAGCAGCGGCGCCAACAGTTCGCTGTACCAGCCATTGCCCGGCGTGATTTCGATGACCGTCTGATCAGGGCGCAAGCCGAAGAATTTCAGCGTCTGCTCGGGGTGCCGGTATTGATCGCGTGCGGCATTTTGCGGGACTCGCCAGTCGCCGCTGAGGACGCTCGCGAACTGCGCGTGAGTAACTGTGGATTCAGGCGCAGCACTCGCCGCCGCCAAGCCTGTCGCCGAAAGTGCCGCGAGAGAGAGAACCATAAGCGCCGGTTTCATGTGCATCCTGCTCAACCAAGAAATGATCGGCGAGGCTAGCACGCAAGGCCGGGCCTGCGATGGCACGTTTGGTTTGGTTTACCGCAGGAAAAGTTCTAAGCCTGTCAGCCGGTCAATCAGCGCTGCGCACAAGCGAGATCAACGGCTTGGTCTGTCGATAACGCGCCAGCCGTGGGGCCAGTTCCTGCGGCAAATCCTCAACCTCAACGAAGCCGATCCGCTGATAAAACCCGCTCAACTCTGGCTCACAGAACAACCAGACGCTCCCTTCAACCGATATCAACGCTGCCGCGATCAACCCTGCTGCGACACCGCGCCCGCGCTCGGCCGGCGCAACGAACAGCCCGGTCAACCAGTGCCCACCCGAAACCGGCGTCAGGCACAAGGCGCCAACAATGTCTGGCTGGCGCGCCACCCATATCTGCGCCTCGCCTCTGGCACGCATGGGCGAGCGATGGGCGCGGTAAAACTTCTCCAGCAAAGGACGCTGCAGGTCGGGGAGGCGCAAGAACTGAATGTCGGGCATGTGCGCTGGGCGTCGAATCAAGGTCGGCTACGGCGCATCGTTCTACCCTCATAACCAATCGATCTACAAGTTTTTCCTGCGTCGTTGCACAACCGGTTATCAGCCCGAATGCAGGAACCGGCAATGCCCAACTACCTGGACGACGCGCAGCGCGAAGAGATCAAGCGTCTGCGTGCAAGCTTTACGGGCCGTACGGAATGGCCGACCTGGTTGCTGCTGATCGGTGTGTTCACAGGCTGGCCGACGTTGCTGGCTGCCAGTCCGCACTTGGGCGTGTGGCCGACGACGCTGCTGATGGTCCCGCTGCTGGTGCTGTGGATGTCGGTGCAACATGAGGTGCTGCACGGCCACCCGACCCGTTCGTTGCGCCTGAACAAGCTGCTCGGTTACGCGCCCTTTGCGGTGTGGTACCCGTACACCCTGTATCGCGACACCCATATGCAGCACCACTGCGATGAAGACCTGACCGTTCCCGGTCGCGATCCGGAAAGCCGCTACTTGAGCCAGCTGGACTGGAAGCAGACCGGTACGCTTATGCGTGTGTTGCGATGGCTCGACAAGACGCCGCCGGGGCGTCTGGTGTTTGGTGTGCCATTGGCGCTGAGCAGTCTGATCAATGGCGAAACCCGGCGATTGCTGCGTGGCGAGCGTCAGGCCTGGGCGATGTGGTCGACCCATGGTGGAGTGCTGGTGCTGATGTTTTTATTCATCGAGCATTACAGCGCGATCTCGGCCGTGCATTACGTGATCTTCTGCAGCGTACCGGCGCTGGCGGTGTCGATGGTTCGCTCTTATTACGAGCACCGCCCCGGCGAGCATTCCCAGGAGCGCACGGTGATCAACGAAGCTTCCTGGCCATGGGCCTGGCTGTTCCTGAACCTGAACCTGCACCTCGTGCACCACGACTTGCCCGGCTTGTCGTGGTATCACATGCCGGTCGTGTATCGGGCGCGGCGCGAGCAGTGGCTGACACGCAGCGGCGGATTTCTGGTCGCCGGTTACGCGGAACTCTTTCGTCGCCACAGCTTCAATCCTATCGACAGCCCGCAACATCCCCATGTTTGAAACCCCAGGTCTGATGAGGAACAGCGAACATGCCCCAAGGCTTCGCCGAACTGTTGATGTACGTTGCGCCGCCGCGCGTTCAGCAGGCGCAAGAGCAGTGGCTGAAACGAACAGTGGAAATCCTTGGCGTGGAGCGTCTTGATGCGCAGGCTCTGGACCTGAAAGCGCTGTGGCTCTCGCCGCACTTGCTGCTGACGCAAACCTGTGGCTACCCGCTGATGACGGAATTACAGGGCAAGGTGCAGGTGGTCGGGCGGCCTGTTTATCAGTTGCCCCACAGCGCCGATGGCAACCATTGCAGCCTGATGGTCGCCCGTGAGCACGATTCGCGTCAGGAGCTCGTCGAGTTCAGAGGCAGTCATGGCCTGCTGAATTCGCGGGATTCCAATTCCGGCATGAACCTGTTCCGCCACGCCCTGGCGCCGCTTCAACAGAATGGGGTGTTTTTTGCCGATGTCACGCTGACCGGTGGTCATCGCAACAGTCTCGCCGCGATCAAGGCGGGGGATGGTGATCTGGCCGCCATCGACAGCGTGACCTTCGACTATCTGGCCCGCGACGGCAGCGAGGAAGTCGCCGGTTTGAAGGTGATTGCTCGTACGGCGGAGGGGCCGTGCCTGCCCTACATCACGCGGCTCGGCGCTGATGCCGATGCCATCCGCGCGGCGATGAATCAGGCGCTGATCGAACTCCCCGATGTCGCCCACGTGTTGGCGGTCAGCAAGGTGTTGCCCGCTAGCGTCGAGGATTACCAGGTGCTGCTCGATTACCAGCAGCAGGCAATAGCGCGCGGGCTCGCTTCGCTTTAGTTATTCCCTGATCGTCTATAAGAATCACTTTTAAATATTTTTACTGCATAACCGCGCTTGCTAGCATGGCCTCTCGGAAAGTCCCGATGATAAAAATTTCAGGGCAGGGGATGTCTTATGGCTGGCGCCGACGTTGTGCATCGCCAATACCTCAGCGAACTGTTTGTGCAGCACCACGCGTGGCTATGTCTGCGCTTGCGTCGGATGCTGGACTCCGAGCAGAGCGCCGAAGACGTCGCCTCCGAAACCTTTCTGCAATTGCTGGCCTCGCCCAACGTTGTGCCAATTCGCGACCCGCGCGCGCTGCTGACCACCATCGCCCAGCGGCTGGTGTATGAGCGCTGGCGGCGGCGTGATCAGGAGCGCGACTATCTGGAAAGCCTGGCCCAAGAGGCAGAGACCCCATTCGCGTCGGCGGAAAGCCACGCCGCCACGCTGCAAATCCTTGACCGCCTGGATCGACGCCTTGACCGCCTGCCTGCAAAGATCAAATCAACCTTTGTGCTCTCGCGCCGCGGCGGGCTGACCTATCCTGAAATTGCCGCGCAGCTGGGCATTTCCCGGCGTTCGGTGAGCGACTACATGGATCAGGCTGAAACCTGTTGCCGCCGCGCTTGTCTGGAATAAAGCGTGTGCTGTGCCCGGCCAACTGTGCCAAACCGATTGAGCTTCTCCCATCCCCGAGCGACGAGAGACATCCATGACACCAATCAAAAAACTGCTGGGCGGCTCGCTGCTGGCACTGGCTGCCCTGACGGGCTCGGCGTACGGCGCAGAAAAGACCGCGCCGATTCATTTCGGTGACATCACGTGGGAGAGCGGCAGCCTGATCACCGAAATCCTGCGCACCATCGTGGAAAAAGGCTACGGCTATCCCACCGACACACTGCCCGGCAGCACGGTGAGTCTGGAAGCGGCGCTGGCGAAGAACGACATTCAGGTGATCGGCGAAGAGTGGGCCGGTCGCAGCCCGGCGTGGGTCAAGGCCGAGGCCGAGGGCAAGGTCCACGGCCTGGGCAACATCGTCAAAGGCGCGACAGAAGGCTGGTGGGTGCCGGAGTTCGTGATCAAGGGCGACCCGGAGCGCGGCATCAAACCGCTGGCGCCGGACCTGAAATCGGTATCCGACCTGCCCAAATACAAAGACGTGTTCAAGGACCCGGAATCCCCGGAAAAGGGCCGCTTCCTCAACAGCCCGACCGGCTGGACGTCGGAGATCGTCAACACCCAGAAGCTCAAGGCCTACAAGCTCAACGACAGCTACGTGAACTTCCGTACCGGTTCCGGCGCGGCCCTGGATGCTGAAGTCGCATCGTCCATCCGTCGCGGCAAGCCGGTGTTGTTCTACTACTGGTCGCCGACGCCGCTGCTGGGTCGCTTCAAGCTGATCAAGCTGGAAGAGCCGCCATTCAACGAAGCCGCGTGGAAAACCCTATCCGACGCCAGCAACCCCAACCCGATCGGCTCCAGCTCCCTCGCTGCCCACTTGGCCATCGGCGTGTCGGAACCGTTCCGTCAGCAGTACCCGGATCTGGTGAGCTTTTTCGAGAAGGTGGACCTGCCCATCGACCAGTTGAACAAAACGTTGGGCGAGATGAGCGAGAAGCGCCAGGAACCGAGTGTCGTCGCGAAAAGCTTCCTGAAGGATCACCCGGAGGTCTGGACCGCCTGGGTGCCGGCCGAGGTTGCCAGCAAGGTGAAGGCGGGCCTGTAAGCGCTTTCTCTTCAAACCGTGGGGCAAGCGGACTGCCGCTTGTCCCACAGGCAACCCTTTCCTGTAGGAGTGAGCTTGCTCGCGAAGAGGACGGAACATTCGCTGAATCTCCACGGGCTCTACTGACGTCTTCGCGAGCAAGCTCACTCCTACAGTGATCGCGTGTACATTCCCCCCCACGCAACCATTACCGCGACCGACAACCCTGACTGGCGACGATGCTCGCCGTGCGCCAAGCTCATGGCGTGTAACGATCCTCTCGCGAGCCCGCGATCATGAACCCTCTATTCATTCCCCTTCACACCGAACGCCTGATCCTTCGCGAGCTCACCCCTGACGACACTCCGGCGCTGGCGCAAATTCTGGGCGATGCGGAAGTGATGCGCCATTCGGTGGCGGGGGTGTTATCGGAAAAGGCGACGGGCGAGTTCATTGACTGGTGCCGGATTTCCTACCGTGAACGCGGCTTTGGTCCCTGGGCGGTGGTGGAGAAATCCACCTCAACCCTGGCTGGCTTCTGCGGTCTCAATGCCGAGCGTGTGGATGAGAAGGACGAGGTCGAGATTGGTTACCGGCTCGCGACCGGGTTCTGGGGGAAAGGCCTGGGCACCGAAGCAGCCCGCAGCGCGATGTCTTACGGCTTTGAACAGCTGGGCTTGTCATCGCTGATCGCCATTGTCCAGCCGACTAATCTCGCGTCGGTCAATGTGATCAAAAAACTCGGTTTCGGCGGGTTCGTCCACAGCCAGTATCACCGACAGAGCGTGAGGATTTACCGCATGACCGCGCAGCAATGGGCGCTGCGTGGTTCAGCGGAATGGGCTTGAGATCTTCCCGGCTAAAGCCGGTCCCACAAGGTACGCGATCCCAGTGGGACCGGCTTTTTCAAGGCCCCGTAGGACCGGCTTTAGCCGGGAAGAGGCCAGCGCAGGCACGCTTGATTTTGTGGCGTGACATCCGACGCATTCCCGGCTAAAGCCAGTCCTACAAGTTTCCCTGCGCAGCCGGGATGGATATGTCGCCCCTCAACTGTTAGCGTCCAACAGACAATCAAAGCGTTGATCACCGATAAAGTCGCCGGGAGAGGACATGGGATATTGCAGATCGACAGCGTTGACGATGATAAAGGCGTCACTCGGGCTGACGCTCCTAGGCGTTATGGCCTTGCAGAACGTGACACTGGCCGGCGACACGGCACCCGCACCCGCGCCCGCACCCCTTGCCGGGGATTCCGCGCTGACCTTCGTACAGGACCGGCATCTGGGCGAGAGTCTGGGCTGGCTGGGGTACCAGGTCGCGTCCCACACGGTGACCTTCGCCACGATCGTCGAGACCGTCGGCCGCACCAAGGCCCAGGAAATCGTGCAGGACGAACTGCAAAGCCTGCAGCCGCAGTATCAGCAGGAATGGGACCGCAACCTTGCGGCCGCCTACGCCGCATCCTTCAGCCCCGAAGAGCTCAAGGCGCTGGACGCTGCGGACCCGGCGCCGGACGTCGCCAACACATTCCGCAACAAGCAGCGCGACGTTGGCGCAGACATGAAGGACCGCTCCAGCGAGCTGCTCAAGGTTTACGTGTCCACCGCGCTGGACAACGCGCTGAAAAAAGCCAAGCCTTGAGGGCAGGTTTTATCTGAAGCGTTTTTTGATCATCCCCCGTCACGAAGGAAAGGAGAGACCATGGACCCGTTCATGCAAGCGGCCATTGATGAGGCGCAGAAGGGCCTGGACGAAGGCGGTATTCCGATCGGCTCGGTCATCGTCCACGACGGCAAGATCATCGGCCGTGGCCACAATCGTCGCGTCCAGGAAGGCAGCGCCATCAAACACGGCGAAATGGACGCTTTCGAAAACGCCGGCCGCCAGCCCGCCCGCGTTTACCGCGAAGCCACGCTCTACACGACCCTGTCGCCCTGCGCGATGTGCAGCGGCGCGATTCTGTTGTACGGCATCCGCAAAATCATCGTCGGCGAACATGAGACGTTTATGGGGGAGGAAGAATTGCTCAAGTCCCGTGGCGTGGAGGTGGATGTGCTGCACGACGAGACCTGCGTCGGACTGATGAAGCAGTTCATTGCTGATAAACCTGAGCTGTGGAATGAGGACATCGGCGAGTAGTCAGCGTCAGGCCTGATTTGGATCAGGCGACAAACACCATCCATGTGGGAGTGACCGGGGTGGCCCTCACCTTGCTCTCAAAGATAGGCCGGGTCATCTGGCCAGATCACTGCAAGTAAGCCTTCGCGAGCAAGCTCGCTCCCACAAGACTGTGGCTGACATGAGATCTCGACCCGTGCAGAAAACTTGTGGGAGTGAGCTTGCTCACGAATGCGGTGGGTCAGGCGAGAAGGGGTAGCCCAGGCAGACCGCTTTCGTGAGGAAGGTGGGATGCCACCGCGGTCACTCCCATGGTTTGTGCGTAGGCAGATCCATCGAATGCCTCTGGGCCCCGCCCGTGCTTCACACCACCAACGTCAACCACGCCGACACCAGCAACAGCACCGCCATCACCTGATTAAAGCGCTTCATACTATGCGCCGAGCGGCAGAATTTCGCGGCGCTGACGCCCAGGTAGGCCCAGGCGCTCATGCACGGGATCGACACCAGGAAGAACGCCAGCGACAGCCACATCACCCGCAGCATGCGATCGGCGTCGGTGCCCGCAAAGACGCTGACCACGGCCAGCGCCATCATCCAGGTTTTCGGATTGACCAGTTGCAGGCTCGCCGCGCCCCACAAGCCCAGAGTCGGACCGCTGCGGGTTTGCGTCGTGTCGACTGCTTCGGCGGGCGCGTTGAAGATCTGCCACGCCAGCCAGGTCAACCAGCCGATTCCGATCCATGACATCACCGTTTGCACCTGCCGATGCCGCGCCAGCACGTCGCCTAGCCCGGTGCCGACCATCAGCACCAGCAACGCCGCGCCGGCGCACGCACCCAGCACAATCGGCAGCGTGCGCAACAGGCCGTAGCGCGAGCTGTTGGTCAGTACGAGGATGTTCGTCGGCCCGGGCGTGATGGAAGCGACGAAGGCGAACAGCAGAAAGGGCAGGAGGGTTTGCATGGGATAGCTCGGCGGTCATTGATCGTGGGGCAATGATCGGCGCGCAGTCGGCAGTCAGTCTGGAACGTTTGAGCAGCGTCGGCGGTAGTCTGCGGGGGTCATGCGATAGGCGCGCTGGAACCAGCGGCCCAGATGGCTTTGGTCGGCAAAACCCAAGGCCGCCGCGACGCTGACAGGTGCCTCGCCCCGCGCCAGCAGATGTCGTGCGCGGGTCAGGCGCAACTGGATCAGGTAGGCATGGGGCGCCATGCCGAACGCAGCCTTGAACGCGCGGCTCAGGCGGAAACGGTCCACGCCGGTCACATGGGCCAGATCATCCAGACCGATGTCCTGATGCAAGTGGCTGTGCAGATAATCACGCGCTCGCTGGGCCACCAGTGGCAGGCGCGGATCGGGCGTGATCAGGGTGCGCCAGCGCAGGTGGCTGGTCAGGTTGGCGAGCAGGTGATCCAGCGCGGTCTGGCGGACGATGCGCAGTTCATCGTGGTGCATCGCTTCGAAGGCGTTGGCGGTGGCGATGGCCAGGCGCGGGTCTTCCGCCAGCGTCGCGGCGAAGCTCAGTTGGGCGTTGTCCGGCGCTTCTTCAAACTGCGCGCGCAATTCCCGGTCCAGCCAGCGCGGATCCAGGTACAACGTGCGGTAGGTGAAGCCGCCCGCTTCCGGAGCCGTGCCGTCGTGGATGTCGCCCGGTTCGAGCAGAAACACTTTGCCCGGCGTGCTGTTGTGCTGCTGTCGACGGCAATTGAATTGCTGCAGACCCTGTTCGGTGATGCCCACCAGATAACTGTCGTGCCAGTGCGGGTCGTAGGCATGGCCCTCGAAATGCGCGCGCACGGTCTCGATGCCGGACGTGGCGTCCTGCTTGAGCTCGATCCAGTTACGGTCGGACATTGCGGGGCCTCGGGAGGGGTGGCTGGTTAGGTCATTCAATCATTCTTGGACACGTTACCGCGCCGCTTACGGCAGGTCTGGAAGAATTGTGCAGCGGGCGACGAAGTGTCGGCGCGCGTGAAGGTCCGGCGGGTCGCCGACTACTCTTGTTACAAAGCGAAAGGTCCTACACGTTGCTCATCCACCGTGACAGCGCGAACCTACGCGCTCGAGCGCCATCAAAGACCGGAATCGTTACCCATCCCACAGAAGGTAAATGATGAACCCTTTTCCGCGACGCCTCGCCGTCGTCTTGCTCGGCGGGCTGTTATTCGCTGGCCTGGCGCAGGCCGATGAGCACACCGCGCACTCGCCGCTTCTGCTGGCGGCCGCCGGTTACCCGAGCCGCTCGATCAATGTTCCCGACAACGGCGCCGTCCGCCGTGCCAACCCCAACAGCCGTCAGGGCACCGAATCCATCGCACCACGTGTCGGTGGGCCTAATATAGGGCCCACTCAAACCCGTCCGCCCACCCTTGAAAACGGTGGCATCGGCAACGGTTATCCGACCCGGCAACAACCTGCTCGACCTTCCAGCGATACCGAACGCCGCAGCAACTGAAACCACTGCCAGCCTCTCTTCCATTTCAGAAGGAATTGCCTATGTTGCGCGCCACCCCTTTTCATAAGCTCGCCCTCCGCAAAACCCTGCTAGCGACCCTCTGTGCCTCCGCGTTATTGGGCGTCTCCGTGCAGGCCACTGCCGCGACCTACCAGAGCGAGAACGGCACGCTGACCGTCGATGAGGTCGTCGGCGGTTTGCAGCATCCGTGGGCGGTTGCGTTTCTGCCGAACGCCCAGGGCATGCTGGTCACCGAGCGCACGGGCAACCTGCGTCGGGTGACGCCTGACGGCAAGTTGTCGGCACCGATCTCCGGCGTGCCGAAGGTCTGGGTGCAAGGGCAGGGCGGTTTGCTGGACGTCGAGTTGTCGCCGGATTTCGCCAAGGACCGCATGGTCTACCTGACCTACTCCGAGGCCGCAAGCGATGGTAAAACCGGCGGCACGGCGGCGGGGCGCGCAAGGCTCTCGGAGGACATGACTAAGCTTGAAGGCTTCACCCGCATCTTCCAACAGCAGCCGAAACTGTCGGTGGGCAACCATTTCGGCTCGCGCATCGTCTTTGATCGCGACGGTTACATGTTCATCGCACTGGGCGAAAACAACGACCGGGCCACAGCTCAGGACCTCGACAAACTGCAAGGCAAGGTCGTGCGCCTGTACCCCGACGGCACCGTGCCCAAGGACAACCCCTTTGTCGGCCAGAAGAACGTGCGGCCGGAAATCTGGAGCTACGGTCATCGCAATCAACAGGGCGCCGCGCTCAACCCCTGGACCGGCACGCTGTGGACCAACGAGCACGGCCCGCGTGGCGGCGACGAAATCAACATCATCGAACGCGCCGCCAATTACGGCTGGCCGATCTCGACCTTCGGCATCGACTACAGCGGCGAGCCGATCTCCGAGTCCAAGGGCAAGATCGTCGAGGGCGTGAAAAACCCCTTCCATGTGTGGGAGAAGTCCCCAGGCATCAGCGGCATGGCGTTCTACGACTCAAGCAC
The DNA here is from genome assembly GCF_013201545.1 of Pseudomonas graminis. NCBI lineage: Bacteria > Pseudomonadati > Pseudomonadota > Gammaproteobacteria > Pseudomonadales > Pseudomonadaceae > Pseudomonas > Pseudomonas graminis. The sequence continues at coordinate 289,808 of NZ_CP053746.1, read as the reverse complement.
ATTCAAAGCGTGGGACCATAACGTCTTCATCGGTGCGCTGGCGTCCGATGATCTGATCCGTCTGGAGCTCAAGGACGACAAGGTGGTCCACGAAGAGCGTTTGCTCGGTGAGCTCAAGTCCCGCATCCGCGACGTGCGCCAGGGGCCGGATGGGTACGTGTATGTCCTGACGGATGAGGACAACGGGAAATTGTTGAAGGTGGGTCTGAAGGTGGAGCAGTAGGCCTGCCCTGAAGTTGCTGCCTAAAACGATGACTAACGTTATCGAGTAGCACCGGCTTTAGCCGGGAAGGGGCCGGTACATCCGACGCGTTTGTGTTGTCAGTGTCGCAGTCTTCCCGGCTGAAGCCGGTCCTACGAAAGCCGTCCGTATGCCGAATTCCAAATCATCCCGGTTGTAAAAACGCCGCGCAGAACGTAAAAGAGGCGCCGCCGAACTGGCTTGCGTTTCTCCCTGCCCGACTGTCCATCACCAGGAACTCACCCGCCGATGATCACCTCGTCCCGTCCCGCTGCCGGTTTCACCCGTCGGCTGTTGCCGCTGAGTATCGCTTTCGCTTCGCCGTGGCTGGCGGCTCAGGAAGCCGAGCCGGTGACGCTGGATGCGCTGCGGGTGACGGGGGAGCAGGAGTCGATCTATCAGGCGAGTGGCGCGTCGGTTGGCGGGTTCAGCGAAGCGCCGCTGCGCGATACGCCGGCGTCGATATCGGTGTTCACCGCCGAGCGGCTGAAGGACCAGCAGGCCAAGCTGCTCAGCGACGTCCTGCGCAACGACGCGTCGGTGGGCGACAGCTATGCGCCGGTGGGCTATTACGAGAATTTCGTCGTGCGCGGTTTCTCGCTCAACGCGGCCAACAGCTACCGCATCAATGGGCGCAGCATCACCGGCGAGCAGAACGTGGCGCTGGAAAACAAGGATCAGGTCGAGTTGCTCAAGGGGCTGTCGGGCCTGCAGAGCGGCGTGTCGGAGCCTGCGGGCGTGGTCAATTACAAGACCAAGCGCCCGGAAGACGTGCGCTCGGTGACCGTCTCGACCAACGAGCACGGCGAGCGCTACATCGCCACGGACGTCGGCGGCTGGTTCGGCAGCGAAAAGCAATTCGGCCTGCGCGCCAACGTTGCCCACGAGGACATCCGCTCTTACGTCGAGCACGCCAATGGCCAGCGGGATTTCGCCTCGCTGGCGTTCGACTGGAACATCAACGACCAATCCACCCTGCAGCTCGACGTCGAATACCAGACCAAGGAACAGCGCTCGGTGCCGGGCTATCAGCTGCTGGGCGGCGCCGAGCTGCCCCATGACGCTTCACCGCGCAAACTGCTGGGCTATCAAAGCGGCTCGAACCCGGTGGGCATCGACTCGCTGAACATGACCGGGCGCTACGAATACCGCCTCAGCGACGACTGGAAAGCCAGCCTCAGCGCGTCACGCAGCCGCGTGGTCATCGACGATTACAGCGCTTTCGCCTACGGCTGCTACTACCAGAGCGACTGTCCTGCCGAGCCGCTGACAGGGCATTTCACGCCAAGCGGCGGTTACGACATCTACGACTTCCGCAGCCCGGACGACACGCGACGCAACGATGAAGTCGAAGCGTCAATGACCGGCCTGTTCGACACCGGCTGGCTCAAGCATGAGCTGACCTTCGGCAGCAGCGCGTTCCGTCGCACGGTCGACACTCGGCCGTATTTCAGCGAATACGTCGGCTCCGGCAATATCAACGAGACGCCGGACAGCTTCGCGCCGTCGGACCTGTCCGTGGGCCACACCGAACGGCGCCTGGACAGCCGCCAGTACGGGCTTTTCGCCACCGACCGCATCAGCTTCAACGAACACTGGCAGACAGTGATCGGCGGGCGTGAAGTGAAGCTCGATGAAAAGGCCTACAACGAGGACGGCAGCGACAACCGGCACACCGAGCGCTGGATCTTCCTGCCCCAGGCCGCGCTGATCTACAAACCCATCGACAACGTTTCGCTGTACACCAGTTACAGCAAAGGGTTGTCCCTGGGCGGCACGGCGTCGGTGTTCGACAGCAATGTCGGGGAAATCCTCGCGCCGACGATCTCTCGTCAATTGGAAGCCGGGATCAAATACGACTGGCGCCGCATGAGCTTCACCGCAGCGGTGTTTCAAACCCGCCAGGCCTATCAGTATTCGAAACCTCAGGACGACGGCAGCCTGACCTTCGTCCAGCAAGGCCAGCAGAAAAACACCGGCGTCGAGCTGAGCGCCAACGGCTACGTGACCTCGCAGTTGCAGATGTCGGCCAGCGTCGCGGCCATTCGCGCACGGGTGGAAGACAGCGGCACCGCGGCGTATGAGGATCATCAGGCGATCAACGTGCCCAAATTCCGCGGCAGCCTCTCAGCCGATTACGCACTGCCGGTTCAAGGGCTGGCGCTGTTGGGCGGCGTGCAATACAGCGCCAGCAAATACGCCAACCGCGAAGGCTCGGTGAAAGTCGACGACTACGCGGTGTTCAACGCAGGCAGCCGCTACAGCACAAAGATCGAGGGCTACGACACGGTCTTGCGCCTGACCGTCGACAACCTCTTCGACAAGCGCTACTGGCGCGACGCGGGCGAATACCTGGGGGACGATTACCTGTTCCTCGGCGCACCGCGTACGGCGCGGGTTTCGGCGACGGTGAATTTTTAAATCAGCCGCTGAAACGCGTCAGCCGTCAGCGATCCGCCCGCAAGCCTTCAGCTTTGTTATCCTGCGCGCCTTTGTCGCACCCGAGTGCGTTTCAACCTGTGATTTGGGGTCTTTCATGACAGCCATTCTTCGACCACGCCCACAACCCATCAGCCGGGGAGACTACAAAACCCTTGGCCTGGCGGCACTGGGCGGGGCGCTGGAAATCTACGATTTCATTATTTTCGTGTTTTTCGCCCTGACGCTCAGTCAGCTGTTCTTCCCGCCGGAAATGCCCGAGTGGCTGCGCCTGCTGCAAAGCTTCGGCATCTTCGTCACCGGCTACCTGGCGCGCCCGCTGGGCGGCATTCTGATGGCGCACTTCGCCGACAAACTGGGGCGCAAGCGCGTGTTCAGCCTCAGCATCCTGATGATGGCGTTGCCCTGTCTGCTGATCGGCGTGATGCCGACCTATGCCGACATCGGCTACTGGGCACCGCTGGCTCTGCTGGCGCTGCGCATCCTTCAGGGGGCGGCCGTCGGCGGCGAAGTGCCGAGCGCCTGGGTGTTCGTCGCCGAGCACGCGCCGAAAGGCCATCGCGGTTATGCGCTGGGTGTTCTGCAGGCCGGACTGACCTTCGGTTACCTGATCGGTGCGCTGACCGCGACCTGGCTGGCGAAAGTGTTCAGCCACGCGGAAATCCTCGATTACGCCTGGCGCATCCCGTTTCTGATGGGCGGCGTGTTCGGCGTTATCGGCGTGTGGCTGCGACGCTGGCTGAGCGAAACGCCGGTGTTCATGGCGATGCATGCCCAACGCGAGGGCATGACTGAACTGCCGCTGCGCGCTGTCCTACGCCAGCACCGGCAATCTCTGCTGCCGGCGGCGTTGCTGACCTGCGTGCTGACGTCCGCTGTCGTGACGCTGGTGGTCATCACGCCTACGGTGATGCAGCAGCGCTTCGGCATGAGTCCCAGCGACACGTTCGCCCTGAGCAGCGTCGGCATCGTTTTCTTGAACATCGGCTGCGTGTTGGCCGGCATGTTGGTCGATCGCATTGGCGCCTGGCGTGGCGTAGTGCTTTACAGCCTGTTGCTGCCCGTCGGCGTCGGCGTGCTTTACGCCAGTCTGGTCAGTCACTGGTTGCCGTTGAGCATCGCTTACGCGTTGGCCGGCCTGGCCTGTGGCATTGTCGGCGTCGTGCCTTCGGTGATGGTCGGACTGTTCCCGGCGAACATTCGCGTCTCCGGCATCTCGCTCACCTACAACATCAGCTACGCATTGTGGGCAAGCACCACGCCGCTGGCGCTGATCGCCTTGATGCCCTGGAGCCCGTGGGTGTGCGTCGGTTATTGCGTGATCATGGGCACGGTCGGTCTGGTGACGGCCATGTTCTTTGGCCTGCGCAAGGGCATGCAGGTCGATGATCCGCGGGTAGCGCGAGCTGGAAATTGAGAGGGCAGGGGCGTCGCAATGGCGCCCGTGTCGAGTCAGTGGTGCGGATTTCAAATCCGTGCCATTCCAAACGAGATTGATCCCCTGATTTGTAACAGATGATTGTAATTATCATTTGCAGCGTTTATTGTCCCTGTCTATACAACTGACCCGCTTTTATATATCCACACGGCCTTTACTGGGGTCGTGTTCGAATAGTTTGTCTGCGTGATTGAGTAGGGATGCTTCGCGAATATCTGTAGGAAAGTTTACTTGTTATTGTTCGGTTATTAACCGGGCTTGACTGTGTAAATCATTAAAGCGTTAAAAACCTGAATATCAATAAAAACAATGTCACAGCCCAGGCAGATGTCATGCTGGGGTCGGCAAGTCGCAGAGACGGTTGAGGGCGAATGTTGGAAGAAGAACGCAAGCGTAAGCGATTAAATAAAGCCACTCCCCGAGAGCAGGAAGTCCTGCTTCTCTTGCTGGAGGGGCATACCAACAAAGACATCGCGCAACGGCTGGGGATCAGTGATTACACGGCCCGCGACCACGTTTCGGCATTGCTGCGAAAGAACGAGGTGAAGAATCGCGCACAGCTCATTGCGCTGCACATCACGGCGCCGAGAAAGAAAAAACTGGCCACACCCCTACATCTGACGGATTGTTCCGTTGACCGGTAAGTGCATAATTAACCCAATTTGATAGTCCACACTTATAACCCGTCGTCATCGAGATTTGCTGCGGTGGCGTGTGTTTCGTAATGCGCGATTTTTTGAATAATGACTTCGCTGTCAGTGCTTTGATTTCTTCAATAAAAGTGCTCGTCAAGGCGCACCCACAATAATGATCAATAATAAGGATGGAATCGATGACCATTCAAGTCGCAACGTCTGAGCCTTTGAAACAACAGCACATCGAGGCACACCACATTTCGGACGTCTCCACTGCGTTTCAGCAATTGGTCGATGAGCAAAGCCAACTGTCCCGAGACCAGTTGAGCGAGCTGCACAAGCAATGGCTCGGGCCACACGGCATCTTTGCCACCTTCAGTGCAGAGGTCGAGCGACTGGGACGTCAGGCCCCTGCGCTGGATGACCTCTGCAGCCTTGGCAACGCGGAGCGTATGAACGAGGCCGAACGGGCGGTGGCCTTCGCGCTGGCGCAGAGCAATCGCCGGCGCGCGGCCAACAACCCGTTCGGCTCGCGCTCGCGTCAGGACCTGTGCTGCGTGGTGTTTAACGAGACCGGTGCATACACCCTGGCTGAGCGTTACGCCGCGTATGAAGCCATGCGCCAGAGCGACTCGGATTTCTTCATCAAACTGATCGCCACCACTCGCGGCGTCACCGAGCGGCGGGTTGTCTTTCGCGGGTTGCTCGAGCACTACGACCGGCTGCTGCCAATCGAAAAAAGCATCTACCCCGAGGCCTACCGCGACGTGCAGCAAACGCATCTGGATCGGGAAGAAGGGCTGTATGGGCCGCTGATATTGGGCGACAGCCTTGCTGCAATATTTGAAACAGTCACGCCTAAAGAGCTGCTCAATCAAATTCATAATTCGGCAGAAATGCTTCCGTAACTTTCGGGCACTTCGTCTCGGATTAACGCAAAACGATAATAAGGATATTTGGTATGGATGTACGGTATTTATCGCTGGTATTTATGTTTGCCTCAATGTCGGCAACGGCAGGGGAGTATTCGGTCACAATGGTGGATACGCCGAATCGAATCACGGTGCCGGGTGGTACGGGACTTTCTGTTTATTCAATTGGCAGTCGTGAAACGCGCAGGCAGCAGTCCGGTAAAGTTGTATCCATTGAATGGAGTACGACAAGCTATCCTCAAAGCGTCGGGGAAGAAGTAGAGTTGTGTTTTCGGGTGTATAGAGGTGATACCCGTTGTGTTCCTATTGAGCCTGGTACGACAGGCATAAATCATGAGTTTAAAGGCGAAAGCTTTTTTCCTGGCGCGGGGTTGAATATCCGTCACACAACAAAAGCTGGAGGAGTAAGAAATAGTCGGCCATCTGGCCAGGACAAGGTCACATTTAACGTAATTGAGTAAGACTCATGCCGTCCTCGCTTAGGCGAGGGCGGACTTCAGTGGAGTATTTGTGATGAGTATTTCAATTCCAGAAAAGATCAATGTTCAGTCCGCTTCCTCGTTGGCTATCACTCAACCCGAAATCAAGGAGGCTTTGAGCGCTTCACCCCAAGGCGCGCAGCAAATACCCGAGTCACCTGTCACTATCAGCGGAAAAGGGCTGATGATGTCACGGCTTTTTAATGGCCATACTTTTGAGCCAGCCACCGTGAAATACGATCCCGCCATGACGGCCTTGTTTCCCACGCTTTTTTTATTGCCTGAAGACCGGAATCTACTGACGGCAGTCTATGAGTTCGCGAGCGAAGAAGAGGCCGACCTTGGCTATGTGGACGATCTGGCTTGGTCCATTGCTCATTACCGGCGAACGGACAATGGACGCGAAATCATCCCGCAGCGGCCTCTTAACCGGTTTGATACGGAAGGCCACGAAGTGTCTTACTCGTTCAATGAGGAAAGTGCCAACACTGCCCATCGCATATTGAAGGGAAGTGCTTTCAGCACGACAGCCATTGATCGCGGCTTTCTGCGTTTTGCATTGGACGTCGATTACAGCCCGTTTAGCAGCCTGAATTTTCATTTCCTCGAGCAGATCGTCAACAAATTTTCTGAAAATGGAAACGTGGTTGCTGACTTTGGCCGGCAATTCCACCATTTTTCATTTGATCAAAAAAACTGGATCCGGAACATTTCTGAGGAGGTATACGATCTCTCTGGCAGCGTGCCGTTCTTGAAGGGTACGAAGCCTGATGTCAGTGATGCGCCCGCAGCGGATAAGGCATGTGCTGACACTGATTCGCATACCCAGCCTGAACGCTCCATTCGCGAGATCATCGCTGCCTATCTGAAGGAAACGGCTGTCCCTACGCTGTTCGAAACGTTGAGGCGCATGAAGCGCTGAATTCACCCCAGCGCCGCGCCCTCGTGCGCACACACCTTGGTGGACGGCCGCGCCGGCGTGACCTGATTGCGCCCGGCGCTTTTTGCGTCGTACAGCGCCATGTCCGCTTCGTGCAGCCACTGGGCGGCGTCGGTCTGGTGCGCGCCGTGCGCCGCAACGCCGATGCTCAGGCTCAGTTTCAGATCGGGAAGGGCCGAGTGGGCGTGGTCGTGGACCGTGCGGCGCAGGCGTTCGAGTATCTCGGTGGCCTGGGCCAGAGTGGTGTCGGGCAAGATGACGCAGAATTCGTCGCCGCCGTAACGGCCGGCCAGATCGGTCTGCCGCAGGCTGGCACACAGCGTGTTGCTGAGTTGCTTGAGGACGTTGTCGCCGGTGATGTGGCCGTAGGTGTCGTTGATGGTTTTGAAGTGGTCGATGTCGATCAACGCCACGCTGTATTGGCGGTTGAGGGTCTGGCACTTATCGAATTCGAGCGCCAGTCGATCCTTCCACGCGCCGTGGTTCATCAGGCCTGTGAGGCTGTCGGTGGTGCTGAGTTTTTCCAGCGCTTTCTTGCTTTTGGACAGCTGCACGGCGACGCGATAACAGACCAGCCCAATCGCCATCGGGTAGATCACCAGCATGGGCAGGCAGGCGAAGAGCTGCAGCTGAGTGACATGGGGGAACAACGCCGGCAAGAAGAGGGTGTACGCCGCCAGCGCGCCCGCGATCTGCGCCAGCGATCCCAACACAAACAGACGCAAGCCACCGGCTGCGATGTTGTTCATCGCCATCATCGACAGCACCGTCACGGTGGGCAGCGGACTGATTCCCATCGCTCCCGCCCAGAAGCCACCGCCCAGCGAGTCGTAAATCAGGTTGCGGCGCTCGGCGGCATAGGGCTGAGGGGAACGCCTGGCGAGGAGGAAAGCCATGTGCGGCCAGCCGTAACCGTGGGCGATCATGGCGATCCATACCCAGGTTGGCGGATGGGAAGGGTACAGCGCCGCCGCCACCGCGAAGAAGCCAATGCCCAGACCGATGCTGCGCGGCAGGTACATGCGTCTGGCGAAGGAAAGACCTTTTTGGACCGAAGTGTTCATAGCGCTTCACCGGGTTATAACGCAGCATCCCGACTGATACATCGGTCACGACCAACGACGCCGAGTGTCGCTCGCCAATGGGATGCTGGGAAGAGCCCTTTGCCACTATTGAGTAAATAATTCACGCCGGCTGTCGCCACAGGGTGCGGTGATGCATGTGTCGTCTGGCTCAGCGTTGGGTGTCGTCTGTCATGGCGTGTTTTCCGGCCATCTGTATATAGACCGTTCTACAAAGGTTGGCTGAAATAGGGCAGCAATTCGGCGCGGTCCGGATGTGCATTCCGTGACGCCGGCAGGAGCCTACGATGCCCGAACTCTCAAACCTCATCGCTTTTTCCCTCATCGCCCTCGGTATGGTGCTGACGCCAGGGCCGAACATGATTTACGTCATTTCGCGATCCATCTCACAAGGACGCAGGGCGGGTCTGATCTCCCTCGGCGGCGTGGCAGCCGGTTTCATCTTTTATATGCTCTGCGCGGCGTTCGGCATCACCGGTTTGGTGATGGCGGTTCCCTATGCCTACGACACGCTGCGCATGGCCGGTGCCGCGTACCTGCTGTACTTGGCCTGGCAGGCCGTAAGGCCGGGCGGTCGCTCACCGTTTCAGGTAAAGGATTTGCCGCACGACAGCAACCGGCAGCTGTTCCTCATGGGCCTGATGACCAACCTGTTCAATCCCAAAGTCGCGGTGCTTTACCTGTCGCTGTTGCCGCAATTCATCACCATTGGCAACGGCACCAGCGTGCTCAGCCAGTCATTGGTTTTGGGCAGCGCGCAGATAGTGGTCAGCCTGAGCGTGAACGCAATGGTCGCCATGGCGGCGGGTTCCATTGCGATGTTTCTGACGCAGAAGCCGGGGTGGGCGGCAGTGCACCGCTGGTTGATGGGCACGGTGTTGTTCGGGTTTGCGGTGCGGATGGCAGCGGAGGGCAGGCGGTGAGAGTGGAGGCTTTCGAGGCATGACCGCCATTAATCAGCCTTGGCGATAGGCTGAGGGCGCGTCTTATCAGATCGATTGTGTACAACGAATCTGGACGCTTGATCACTGCTGCTTTTAAGGCTTCAATTGCTGCCTTTAAAGCAGCATTTCGGTGGCTATCATGACTCTTGGTGAGTTTCTGTTCTCTGACTATCGCCGCAAGGTGTTGGCTTTGCTGCTGTTACACCCCGAACGTCAGTACCATCAACGCGAGATTGCGCGGCTGACAGGGACAATCTCGGGAACGCTGAGTCGCGAGTTGAGCAAGATGGTGGAAGCGGGATTGCTGCTCAAGTCGCCCGTAGGTAACCAAATGCAGTACCAGGCAAATCAGGATTGCGTGGTTTTTCCTGAGCTGGTCGGAATCCTGCGCAAGACCGATGGTTTAGTCACGCCCATCGCTGATGCCCTGGCCCCCTTATCCGACCGAATCAAAACGGCTTTCGTCTTTGGCTCTACCGCTGCGGGCAAGGCAACATCCGCCAGCGACATCGACCTTCTGGTGATCGGGACGGTGAATTTCGGTGAGCTCATCACCCACCTTTATCCGCTACAGGAAGTCTTGGGCAGAGAAATCAATCCCAAGCAGTATCCGGAGCAAGAGTGGTTCCAATTGTTAGCACAGCGGGGCGGCTTCGTGCGTGACCTGATGACCAAGCCTAAGCTGTTCGTCATCGGTTCGGAACGTGATCTGAGCCCTCACAAGGAGTGACCTATGACGCTGGAAAACCTGCTGGGCAGAGCGTTGGAAAGTATCCCTAAAGATCCGGCGAATGTTGAGCGACTGATGGCGGCGGCGAGGAGAAGTCTGGAAGACGCGAAGCTGTCAGGGATGAGCAGCGAAGGGCGTTTTGACATGGCGTACAAATCCATCATGCAAGGCGCCAACGCAGCACTTCAAGCAAATGGATTCCGTACCCTGACTAGCAAGCCAGGTCACCACCAGACCATGATTCAAACGCTACCTCTCTCCATCGGCTTCGAGCCAAAGCGAATGATCATCCTCGATGGCCTCCGCAAGCAGCGCAACCTGAGCGACTACTCGGGTGATCCGGTCAGCGAGGCTATGGCCGAGGAAGCCGTAGCCTAAGCTAGTGCGTTTTTGTCGGATGTAGACGCTTGGCTACAAGCTCAAAGTTAACGCCGATCCCCTCGCTGCTTTTTCGGCTGCAACCGCTGCCGAAAAAGCAGCAACCCTCACTTCCCGCCGGTCACACCCTTCACCACCTCCGCGTGGGCCTTGGCGTCTTTCGCCAGGGAGATGACGTTCACCATCGCGGTTCGTTTGCCGTAGGCCGCTGTAATCGTCGTGCTCAACACCCGGCCGCCGTCTACGCTGCCTGAGATGTCCAGCTGACGCATGCCGAGGCCTTTTCGTACGATCTTCTTCTCACCCAGCTTCTTGAAGTCCTTGTAGCTGGACTGCTGCTGTTGCAGCGTGTCGGCGATGATGCCGTCGAGGGTTGGCTTGTCATTGGCGCCGACCTTCTGGTCATTGGGCAGCGGCGTTTCGGTGATGATCACCACGCGCTTGGCCGGCTTGTTCATGTACAGCGAGCCGGTGACGCCTGCAGCTCTGGCCTTGGCGTCGATCTCTTCCATGGGGCCTTTGACGTAGTCCTTCGGCAGGGTGAAGGCAAATTTGCCGCCGAGCATCGCGACTTTTTGCCCGGAAGGTTTCGGCGCAGGTTGGGCTTTGGTCGCGGCCTGCGCGCCGACCATGCCCAGGCATGAAGCCAACGCGGTGCAGACCAGCAGGGTTCTTAAACTGAACAAGCGCATTCCGACCACTCCTGGGGATGATTCCTACATAGGTCCGGCATTTTGCCTGAGGGTGATGGCAGGTTGATAGTCGTGAGGGTGAGGGTGTCAGCGGCAATCGTTAATGCCGGTCCGATGGGGCGAACGGGTATCTACGTAGGACTGGCTTCAGCCGGGAAGAGGCCGGTATGTACAACACACGATTTGCAGCGTGACGACTGACGCCTTCCCGGCTAAAGCCGGTCCCACAAGGTATGCGGCATGAGCCAATTCCTTGGGTGTACGCGGTGTTTAGTGGGACCGGCTTCAGCCGGGAAGAGGCCGGTATGTACAACACAAGATGTGCAGCGTGACGCCTGACGCCTTCCCGGCTAAAGCCGGTCCCACAGGGTGTGCGACATAAGCCAATTCCCGGGGTGTATGCGTTATTTAGTGGGACCGGCTTCAGCCGGGAAGAGGCCGGTATGTACAACACACGATTTGCAGCGAGACACCCGACGCCTTCCCGGCTAAAGCCGGTCCCACAGGGTGTGCGCCATGAGCCAATTCCTTGGGTGTACGCGGTGTTTAGTGGGACCGGCTTCAGCCGGGAAGAGGCCAGTTCAAGCACCGCAGATTTCCATTCGTGCATTGGCTTTCCAGGCCAAAGGTGTACATTGAATTCAAAATACAATAAGCACAGGAGACAGACATGACCCATGCCGCTGATCGCACCTTGCAAGTCCCTTTCGCCGGTCCCACGTTGTTGGGCACCCCACTTCTCAACAAAGGCACCGCGTTCAGCCTCGACGAGCGTGAAGCCCTGGCCCTGCAGGGACTGCTGCCCGAACGCGTCGAGACCATCGAACAACAGGCGAGCCGCGCCTATCACCAGTACCAGGCCTGCGCGACCGATCTGGACAAACACATCCTCCTGCGCTCGATCCAGGATTCCAACGAAACACTCTTCTACCGCGTCGTCGACGACCACCTCGACGAGATGCTGCCGATCATCTACACCCCCACCGTCGGCAAGGTCTGCCAGGAATTTTCCCGCATCTACCGCAGTCATCGCGGCCTGTTCATCAGCATCGCCGACAAAGACCGCATCGACGAAATCCTCAACAACGTCACCAAAGACAACGTCAAAGTCATCGTCGTCAGTGATTGCGAGCGCATTCTCGGCCTGGGTGATCAGGGCGTCGGCGGCATGGGCATTCCCATCGGCAAGTTGTCGCTGTACACCGCATGCGGTGGCATCAGCCCAGCCTACACGCTGCCGGTGGTGCTCGACGTCGGGACCAACAACCCGGCACTGCTGGCGGACCCGCTGTATTTCGGCCGTAGCCAGGAGCGTGTGCGCGGCGCCGAATACGATGGGTTCGTGCAGGCATTCGTCGAGGGCGTCCAGCGCCGCTGGCCGGAAGCCATTCTGCAGTTCGAAGACTTCGCACTGACCAATGCCATGCCGTTGCTGGCGCGCTTTCGCGATCAGCTCTGCTGCTTCAACGATGACATCCAAGGCACTGCCGCTGTCACCGTCGGCACCTTGCTGGCCGCCTGCAAGATGAAGGGCCAGCGCTTGTCCGATCAGACCGTCGCGTTCGTAGGCGCCGGGTCAGCGGGTTGTGGGATCGCCGAGCAGATCATCGCTGCCATGCAGCTTGAAGGCTTGTCTGAAGACCAGGCGCGCAGCCAGGTGTATCTGCTCAACAGCAAAGGGCTGCTGACCGACCGCCAGCCGGGCCTCTACGATTTCCAACAGCGCCTCGCCCATTCCAGCGACTCACTCAACGGCTGGGATTTCAGCGCCCACTGGCCCTCCCTGCTGGAGGTGGTCAGCAACGCCAAACCTACGGTGCTGATTGGCGTGTCAGGGAAGGCCGGACTGTTCACCCAGCAGATCGTCGAGACGATGCACAGCCACTGTCCGCAGCCGATCATCATGCCGCTGTCCAACCCGACCTCGCAGATCGAAGCGCACCCCAAGGACATTCTGCAATGGACCGACGGGCAGGCGCTGGTGGCGACGGGCAGTCCGTTTCTACCCATTGAGGTGCTGGGCAAAACCTTTCCCATCGCGCAGTGCAATAACTCCTACATCTTCCCCGGCATTGGCCTCGGCGCTATCGCCAGTAAAGCCACCCGCGTCACCGATGGCATGCTGATGGCGTCGGCCCAGGCACTGGCTGAATGCGCAGCGGCAGGACAGATGCTGCCGCCGTTACGGGATGTTCAGTCGGTCAGCAAGCGCATCGCGTTCGCCGTCGGCATGGCGGCCCAGCGCGACAGTGTGGCGCCACCGCAATCGGAAGATGAATTGACAGCGGCCATCGAGAAGGACTTCTGGCAGCCGGTTTACCGGTCGTATGTTCGCCGCCCTGACTAAAAGCTGCACAGCGAAAAGAACCCGCCAGCTCGGCGGGTTTTTTATGGCAGCGAGGTAAAGCGTCAGGCCAGTGTCAATGAAACCGGCGGCAACCCGTCGATCTGTCCCAGCACCTCAGCCATGCCCTGGGCGAAGTGCATGCCAGTGTAAGAGCCCGTGGTGATCACGAAGTCCTCGGGCAACGGCAGACCGTTGAGGGTGTGATGGTTGACCAGCCACGGCAGCAATCGTCGCGGATCGCCTGCGGGATTGGCGGCTTTGGAAGGCACAATGCTCTCGCCATTCACCGTGAAGGTCAGCGTCGGCTCAACGAAGGGAAAGGACACATCGTAAGGTACGAAATCACCCACCACCAAGGCGCCGTGGTTAAGCAGATCAGCCAATTGCGTCAGCGGCTCGATCTTCGGCCACGCCGCAAACCGGCTGGACACCACCTCGATGGAGGCCGCCATTTCGCCGATGCCGGCCATGACCTCGTCGTCGCTGTACGCCTCATCCTGCGGGCTGAAGGTGCGGTTGAAACGGAAGGCGATTTCCAGTTCCAGACCCACCGGCGGATAGACGCTGCGGTCCAGTGTGCCGGTCGATGGAAACAGGCAATCGCGGGGCAGGGGAGAGCCTTGAATAGGCCCGTCCGCAGACTTCGAACCGATCTTCCAGCCGCCCGCTTCAACGCCACGCAAGCGCAGAATTTTCTGTTGCGTGAGGTAGGCCGCGTCGCGGTCAGGCGGGTTCAGCTCGAAATTCAGCTCGCCCAACAGGTCATGTTTGTTCTGGGCATCGACGATCAGCTGTGCCAGGCGCGTAGGTTGGGTGTCAGTGTCCAAAAAGGGTTCTCCATTCAGGTTGCTCGCGTGAGAACGCCGCCCAAAGGCGGCTTCCGTTGTCGCTTTACTTACTGATCACCGGCGCGGGTTCCACATTCGGGGCCAGCGGCGCAGCAGGTGTGCCGTACTCAAACTTGTTCTGCGGCTTCATGCGGAACGACAGCACGACGCCAATCGCCAGCAGAATAATGCTGACCAGAAACGGCAGCTGCCAGTTGCCAAACTTGTCGATCAACAGACCGGCGGCCACCGGGCTGACGATGGCGGCCATGGCCGATCCGGTGTTCATCATGCCGCTCGCGGTGCCGCAATGGTCCGGCGCGATGTCCATCGGAATCGCCCACATCGGGCCGATGGTCATCTCGGAGAAGAAAAACCCGATCGCCAGGCAGGCCAGGGAAATGTGCATGTCTTTGGTGAACATCAGCGGCACCAGCGACAGCAACGTCAGGCCCAGGCACACGGCAACCATCAGGCTGCGCGCCTTATTCAGATCCTTGGTGCGCGCATAAATACGGTCGCTGACGATACCGCCCAAGGTGTCGCCGACCACGCCACCGAAGAAAACGGTGGAAGCGAAAATCGCCGTGCCCTTCAAGTCCAGGCCCATGTTCATGAAGTACATCGGCACCCAGCTGAGCAGCAGCCACAGCGTCCAGCCGTAGCAGAAGTAAACGATCGTGACCGGGGCCATGCGCTTGAACAGGCGACCCCACGGCAGCACGACGCTTGACTTCACTTTCGGCGGCGGCAGGGTGTCCAGTTCCTGTTTCGAGATGCGCGGGTGGTCTTTCGGGTGCTCGGTGAACACCACCATCCACAGGATGACCCAGACGAAGCTGGTGGCCGCGCAGACATAAAACGATTCGCGCCAGCCGTAGGTGGCCATCACCGCGATCATCGCCGCTGGCGCCAATGCGTTGCCGAGGCGAGCGAAGGCGTGGGTGATGCCTTGGGCGAAGCCGCGTTTTTCCTTGGGAATCCAACGGGACATGGCGGCGGTTGCTGCCGGGAAGGTCGCGCCCTCGCCGAGGCCAAGGAGGATCCGCGCGACGATCAGCGAAACGAAGCCGCCGGCCAGCCCGGTCAGCACCGTGGCACTCGCCCAGATCAGCCCGCACACCACCAGCGTTCGCTTGGCACCGAATCGGTCGCTGACCCAGCCGCCGATGATTTGAAAGATCAGATAGGGATACGCGAAGGCCGAGAAGACGATGCCGATCTCGGTCTTGGTCAGATTGAATTCTTTACCGAAACCGACCGCGGCGGTGCTGACATTGACGCGGTCCAGGTACGTAATGAAATACATGGCGCACAGCATGAACAGCACCACCGTGGTGGGGCGCAGACGTAAAAACTTCATGTGCTATCTCCAGTTTCTTATTGTGTTCGCTGACAACGCGATGATTCGGGATAGTGAGATGTGTCAAAAACGCTGCGGGCGTGCCGCAGCGGGGTGTGGCATTAGTCGCGTCGCAGCGGTACCGATTGCCCTCCCAGGTAATCCATGGCGGCCAGCACGCCGCTGGACTGAAGTTTCACGCCGGCCATCTGCAGGCCCATTTCGCAGCCGGTGAGGGTGGCCATCAGCATCAGGTCGTTGCAGTCGCCCAAGTGGCCGATGCGGAACATGCGGCCTTTCATCTTGCCCAGGCCGGTGCCCAGGGACATGTCGAAGCGCTCGTAGATGGTCTTGCGCACTTGGTCGGCGTCGATGCCTTCAGGCGTCATCACGCCGGTGAGCACGGGGCTGTAAACGCTCGGGTCGGCGCACTGAATGTCCAGGCCCCAGGCGGTCACGGCGGTGCGGCACGCCTTCGCCAGACGGTTGTGACGGATGAACACGTTGTCCAGCCCTTCGCCGAGGATCATGTCCAGCGCTTCGGACAAGCCGTACAGCAAGTTGGTGTTCGGCGTGTAGGGCCAGTAACCGGTCTTGTTCATCTCGATGATCTCGTCCCACGCCCAGAAACTGCGGGGCAAACCGGCGCTTTTGCTGGCTTCGATGGCTTTCGGCGACAGGGCGTTGAAGCTGATGCCAGGCGGCAACATGAGGCCCTTCTGCGAGCCGGAAACGGTCACGTCCACGCCCCATTCGTCATGACGATAATCAGCAGAGGCCAGGCCGGAGATGGTGTCGACCAGCAGCAGGGCAGGGTGGCCCGCCGCATCAATGGCTTTGCGCACGGACGCGATGTCCGAGGTGACGCCGGTGCTGGTCTCGTTGTGCACGACGCAGACGGCTTTGATGCGATGCCCGCCGTCAGCGCGCAGGTGGTCTTCGATCATTTGCGCATCGACGCCACCGCGCCAGCCTTCAATGCCGGGACGACCGATGAACTGCGGCTTGAGGCCCAGACTCAGCGCCATCTTCTGCCACAGCGTCGCGAAATGGCCGGTCTCGAACATCAACACTTCGTCGCCCGAACTCAGGGTGTTGCACAGCGCTGCTTCCCAGGCACCGGTGCCGGACGCTGGATAAATCACCACCGGATGCACGGTCTTGAAGATCTGCTTGATGCCTTCCAGCACCTTGAGCCCCAGCTCGCCGAACTCCGGGCCGCGGTGGTCAATAGTGGGGTAACTCATCGCGCGAAGGATGCGATCCGGAACCGGACTAGGCCCCGGAATCTGAAGGAAGTGGCGACCGGCAGGGTGGAAATCGAGCTTCAGCATCGGTGACTCCTGGTTTTTTATAGTTTTGTATTTTGAATTCAAAATTAACCTAGCACAGGGTGATGCTGTGTCAAACGGCCTAATTACGCTAATCTCCCCAGCGAACTGGAGCATTTTCGAATAAGGACTCGGCGCTAGAGCGGGTCCAGGAAGGATTTTTGAATGCAAAATACTGAAGAAATGAGCGGACAGCCCGACGCCCGGCTAATGCCCAAAGTCGAACGCCAGCGCCTGCATGACATCGTCATCGATCACTTGCGCGGCTTTATCACCGAGGGCGTGCTCGCCCCGGGCACCAAGCTCAACGAACGCGAGCTGTGCGAAACCCTCGGCATCTCCCGCACGCCATTGCGCGAAGCGTTAAAGGTGCTGGCCGTAGAAGGGCTGATCGAAATCAACCCGAACCGTGGCGCCAGCGTCGCCCGCATGTCGGAGCTGGAGATTCGCGAAACCTTCGAACTGATGAGCGGCATCGAAGCCTTCGCCGGGGAGCTGGCCTGCGAGCGCATCACCGCCCAGGAAATCGAAGACATCAAAGCACTGCACTACGCCATGGTGGTCAGCAAAAACCAGAACGACCTGCCGGGTTACTACCAGCGCAACCGCGCCATCCACGACCTGATCAACCTGGCCGCGCGCAACTCGGCGCTGCGTCAGGTCTACCTGTCGCTGAACCGGCGCATCCACGCATTACGCTTTCTCTCCAATCATCAGGCCCCAAAATGGGACCGCGCGCTGCACGACCACGAAGAAATGATCGAGGCCCTGCAAGCCCGGGACGGCAAGCGCCTGAGCAGCATCCTGCGCCACCACCTACTGGAAAAACGCGATGCGCTGATGCTGCTGGTCAGGGATGAATCCGAGCACCCGGATTCCATTCGCCGTTGACTGATTGTTGATTAGCCATTAAGGGAGCTGCCGACCATGCCCCGTGATCTCGATGCCTTGCTCGCCGCCTGTGCCGACCGATTGCCGCAACTGGAAACCCAGCGCCTCATGCTTTATGCCGGCGCCAACCTCCCCAGCGCCCGCGCCATCGCCGCGTACAACCCCGCGCTCAGCGCCTACCCGGCCATGGGCCCGACCGGTCACAAAGAACAGCCGGACACCGAACTGGTCAGCGAGCTTGAAACCTTCGCCAGCCAGGCGGCCATGTCCCTGTTCGGCGCGGCATGGGCGGAAGTCCGATTGGCCAGCTGCACCCTGGCCAACCTGGCCATCTTCCACGCCTACTGCCGACGGGGTGACAAGGTGCTGGCGCCTGCCGCCGAGCACGGTGGGCACCTGAGCCAACGCCGAGGGGGGACCCCTGAATTAGCGGGTCTGGTGGTTGAAGACCTGCCGTTCGACCGCCGCAACTGCCAGCTCGACGCAGCGCGTGCGGCCGAGATGATCACCCGAACCCGCCCCAGGCTCGTCGTGCTCGGCCGCAGCGTCATGATCAAGGCCGACGACATCGCCCCGGTGGTCAGCGCAGCCCGTGCGGTCGGCGCCAAAACCCTGTTCGACGCCTCCCACGTGCTGGGCCTGATCGCCGGCGCCACGTACCCCAACCTCTTTGACGCCGGCGTCGACCTCATCAGCAGCTCCACCTACAAAACCCTGCCCGGCCGCCCCCAAGGACTGGTGCTCGGCCGTAACCCGGACGACGCGATGGCCCTGCGCAACCTGCTCGACACCCGGATGCTTGCCAACTACGACGCCGGCCGGCTGCCCTCTCTGGCGGTCACCCTCACCGAAGCCCAGACCGGTGGCCGCGAATATGCCGCCCGCATTGTCAGCAACAGCGCGGCGCTGCATCGCGCGCTGGTCGATGCCGGGTTGCCTGTTATAGGGGCGAATGACGGCGAAGTGCACACCCATCAACTCTTGCTGCCGCTGTCACTGGATGCTGATCCACGCACCGTGATGCTCGCGCTGCAGGCGCAGGGGGTTCTCATCGGGACGTGTGTTGATCCTTCCCGCGCAGGGCATCAGGCGTTGCGGCTAGGGACGCAGTTCATCACTCGCCGAGGGATGGAAGCGCGGGACATGACAGAGGTAGCGCGTCTGCTGGGCGATGTTTTGCGTGTTGGCGCTTGCGGTCGGCTGCGCGCTAGCCCGGTCGCAGATACGGCGCAAATGGCAGGGCGCATTCAGCAAATGCTGAGCAAAAAAAAGCCGCTGGGGAGCGGCTGAAGTTTGGAGCTTGGAGGCACCACGTCGGGAGCAACGACGCAGCGAAACGACAGAAACAAAATGCTAAAAGCTGGTCAGGCGTTTGACGTTCTCCGGCTTGGGTGTGGATTTCCATCGTTCCTGCGCTGGGCGGGTTCGATGGGGTGAAGCCACTTTAGGAACGATGGACGGCGGGGGCAAATGAAACCCGGGTAACTATTTGTTAGCGAAAATGTTATGTGCGGGGGAGGGGGGGGCGGGAACTTTTATGCGCTCTGAAGTCATTCTGTCCGCTTGTGTTTGATTTCGGCCGGCTTCGCACTTGCCGTTCAGCGAAGCAGAGGCGCTCCGTTCATTAGCTGTGTAGCCAGACACTCATTAACTCGGCCGGTTGTGTCTACGGTAGTTGATGGAGCGTGAGTCATACCTGCAGCGGATAGGGGGCTGGCTCTGGAGGCTCAATACGAATGAGTAATAGCCAGCTCTCTCACTAAGTCTAGAGTGGCCGACTTGTATGGAAAAAAACGCTTGATTAGCATGAGCTAATCACAAGTATCGATCATATTGATGTGCTAAGATTTTCTTATCACAGTTAACAGCTTGGAGCGTTAAGTAAACTAATGTCTTTAACATTTTTTATGAATGGGTTTTAAACGTTGCCAGCTGAACTGGTAGGCACGGATAGCGAGGCGCACGGTTGTCACACAACCAGCAAAGCTTTTCTTTAGTTCTGGATTGGTAGTTTAGATGCACACAAAGTATCTTATATAAAACAACGGTGTTGCCGCCTGGCCTAGAAGTGGTTATCATGCAAAACGCGATGCGATAAGGTGTGGCTCATGAAAGTAAGCGCTGGAATATATTTAGATTGGTCGGAAATTGACCTCGCTCCGCTTGAAGCTGGTGTTTATGCATGGTATTCACAACTCATAATTTCCAAGGCTGACATTATAGATGTCGTCCGGAAAATTAACCAGGCTAAGGCTGTTAGCGATCAAAGTGCAAGGGAAGAAGTTTGTCTTGCGCTGGAT
Source organism: Pseudomonas graminis (assembly GCF_013201545.1). Taxonomy (NCBI): domain Bacteria; kingdom Pseudomonadati; phylum Pseudomonadota; class Gammaproteobacteria; order Pseudomonadales; family Pseudomonadaceae; genus Pseudomonas; species Pseudomonas graminis. The sequence goes on along the minus strand of NZ_CP053746.1, from coordinate 269,840 downwards.
AGATTTATATTTAATCCATACCGTGAAACTTCGTATCGTGTGATGTTGCGCGGTCAACTCAAGCCTAAGTATAGTGGTGAGATCCTGCACGAGCCGTCAAAGTCTGATTCGTTGATTAACAAGCTTGTTGAGACGCCCGAGCGTTTTGAGGTTATATGTAATGTGTTGAAAGGAGCAGCTCCGGCATTCACAGCCCCACTTTACATAGGAATGGCTAAGAATCTGAGGCGCAGGTTGCGTCAACACAAAGCGAAGATCATCGAACTGCGTAATAACTTGTCAACGGTTAGCTCTGATGATGAAATCGAGGCAGGCTTTGCGAAGCAGGTTGTAGCTCGTAACTTTGACCCTACTAATCTATTTGTTCATGTTTCTCCGGTTCAGGTGGAGTCTGATGAACACAACGATATTGAAAATATTCTTAACCGCATAAACTACCCTATATTTGGAAGGAACTAAAATGGCTTTATTGACCGAGGATAAAAGCGCGCTAGATGTGCACCTAAAAGGGACTATCGGTACATTTAGGGTAAGTGCGGAAGACGGCTCTAGCGCTGGAGTCGAGGTTAGGTACCTGCTGACGCACGTTACTCTATCTGAGCGGCAGGGGCAGGCGCAGTTGTTAGATATGTTGGCACCTGTTAGGGAGGTGTTTGATCTTGCGCAGCTTGGTTTCGATGAGATCATGCAACGAGATATCGACGACGCTCGGGTCTCGCTAGAGTTGATTCCGTACCTGTTGGATAACTCCACTGCAGGCCTTATCAAGCTCTTCCCCCCGATAGTTGCGGTTGCTCTGCCTCTACAGAACAACAGTCGTGTCCCCTCAGAGATGTATAAAACCGTATTCAGGGAAAGTGAGGCATCCAAGGAGCACCCGGGTCATAACGAAGAAAAAATTACGGCGGGCATGCAGGGTGAGGAGCAGTTTCGTTTTACTCAGTTTTCCAAGAGTGGATCGGTAATGTCTTCTGATGGTGCAGAATTAAGTTTGTCCCGTGATAATTGCGCGCTGGCAATCGTCGATGGCCAGCATCGTGCGATGGCGTTGCTAGCGCTTTATCGAAACTTGAAAAGTGGCTGGACAGACGCGCGGAGAAGTCCCTATGAGGACTATTATAAAGTTTGGCCTGAAAAAGAGATACGTAGCTATGATCTCAGTGAGCTCCAACTACCAGTTCTGATATGCACGTTTCCACAACTAGATGGCACTCAGAAGCAAGATATAGATGTGGTCCGAGCGGCCCGTAGAGTTTTTCTAACGCTCAATAAAACTGCTAAAAGAGTTTCAGATTCTAGAAACAAGTTACTAAACGATCAGGATATAGTGGCGGAGTGTCTGAGAGAGACTTTGTCTTTCGTAAAGGGGTTAGGAACTAAAGATGATACTGCCTTGCGGATATGGAATATTGAGCTCGACCAAGAAGGTGACAGAGTAAAAATTGGTAGCGATGTTGCATTCAGCGGTGTAAGTCATCTATACCATGCGATCGAACATATTTTGATGTTTGACCCGGTACGTGGAATCGAATCCAGAGGTAAAACTGGCGCGCCGAGGAAAAAATTAGATGAAGCGTATAATCGATTGGATCTTAAAGATGAACTTACGTCCGATCAGCGTGATGCGAATTCTCGGTTTAATTATTCTGATGAGATAGCCCAGGTATTCAGACAGAGATGGACCAACAATTACGTGCCAACTATCAATAAACTCTTGGGAAAAATCTGGCCATTTGAAGCGTTTTCTACGGCTACAATTTGGTTACATGAGCAATTAGTAGATCGGCGTGATACAGCTCTAGAGAAGATGCTTTTTGATGGTCAGGCCACATCTAGGACCTTTGATGATTTTAGTGAGGGGCTTAAGCGTCGCGTTGTTGATGCTGAGCCAGGTTGGACGAGTCCGGGGATCAAAGCCACGCTCAAGCGGGTTGAGGGCACGATCAATGGGCGAAGTGAGATGGTGCAATCGATGAAAGAGCAGCGGGCAGCGCTGTTCTTAAGTCATCTCAGCGGGCCAGCAAAAAAGCAAGTAATTAGTGATGATCTGGTCGCAAGGCCATTGAAAGATTCTATCGACAGGCTATTTGACAACGTCTTCTCAACAATTGCATTTCAAACTGCAGTGATCTGTACATTTGTGGAGGCGGTCCACGCTATTTCAGCCCCAATGAGTAGCTCAGCAAATGAGTTGTTAGACGAATATGTGTCTGCGTTGAATGGTCTTTTTTCTCCCAGGAACATCAGAGATTTGGAATGCCTCATTCAATCATTTGAAGGGTTTTTGGATTTAAGTGGCGGAGTAAGTGTGGTTCCGGGAGGAGCCACTTTTAGGCAGGTCGTACTCTCAGGTGAACTTCAACCTTCTGAGTGGCCAAAATTCCGATATCTGATACTAGAGTTGTGGACTTCGGAGAACACTGCTATCCAAGATTTCGTACAGCAGGATCGGCAAAAATCGCGCGAGCAAGTTGTTGCAAGCTTGTACCAACGCCGGTTACGCTTGCATTGCGAAGAGCACACGGTGCTTGAGACCAGCTTGTCTGAAGAAGTTAAATCAGAGATTCGCGAAAGGTCCATTACATTGTTTGAAGATTTTCTGAAAAGTATTCACAAGAAAACAATCAAGCTAGATCGAAGTACTTTCGGTACAGCTAAGGCTGTCTCGTCAAATTATCCGAACTCCTCGGACGAAAATTACGCGCTTGATTTGTGATATTTTGAAGGGCGCCGGTGATTCATCGGCGCCTCTCCATCTGGGCACCTACTATTTATGGCATATTAGGCAGGCGCCACCACCCTCGTCTTCCTGATATAAGTCATCGATGTCGACTGGGGATTCAATCTGATCACGTAGTGGATTTGGCCTGCGCCTTTCTAGCGCACGTCGTTTACGGACTTCAAAATCATTTTTTATTTGCTCGACTCTTTCTGGTCGCTCCAGATCATCTAGGGATTCTCCTTGACTCCATTTGAACGGCGATCCATGTTCAGCCGCATCTTTTTCATAGGACTTGGCCTCAATAAACTTTTCGGGGTGATTTTCTTTTAATCTGACCCATTCTATTTTTTGCTGAAAAAAACAAAAAGTACACCCACTGCGTGAACGCCAGTCGTAGTACTTCGGTAAACCAAGTCCGGACGCATCTAATATGTCCAGGACACCCGGCTTATCTATCCCATCTTCTCGAAATGGAAGCTTTACGATTAAGTTGTCCTGTCGTGCAATCATACCGTCCCGATGATCTTCATCCGCACGGATAGCGACATAACTGTAAACTCTGTCCCCATTACTCAGCCATGGAGTTATCCATTTCTTGAATGGCTCAAGCTTTAACTTTCGAGTACACCATCTGGTATTTGGTGAAGGCAGGAAATTATTGTACTGCCTCAACCAAAAATCAAAATCTCTATTGGGGTTCAGGCGCTCAATCGGCTTACCCAAGAACCCCTCAAGGCGACCTAAAAATTCGTAAACTTCAGGTAGTTCTTTTCCGGTGTCGGTGAAAAAGTATTTAATATCAAGTTCCGGATAATGCAAGCTCATGTAAACAGCTAAAGCCGCGCTGTCCTTGCCGCCTGACAATCCGAGTACGTGATGTTCAATCATGTGGGGTTCGCCCTTGATCATTGATTAGGAAGGCGCCAACTTCAGCCAAAGCCGCAAGAAACAAATCGCGATCCTCAAGCTTTCCGACTGACAATAACCTGTTTTTGATTTCGTCCACTTTAGGTCCGTCTTTTTCGGCGATATCAATAGTGCTACTGGCATCAACGCTTTGACGACCGCCAAACACGATCCCCATTACACGACGAGTCGAAGGCCTGCCGTGCAACGGCGCCATAGCCTCTTTCGTGCGAAATTCTATCGCCCATGATCCAATCTGGGATATCGCAGCATCAATATCTCGATCCACCCATTGCTCGGGAGGTTTACTCGTCGCGAGACTTATAACTTTCTCGATAGACGGACGAGTGCCGTCGTAAACTTCTATTCGCGTTGCAAACGCTTCTAGCAAAAAGTTACCAGCAATTCCCTTTACGTTTTTTGCTCGCATATTAAGATATATAAGGTCTTTATCTTGTTGTCCAAGAGTAGATAGCACTGCTTTATCAATTTTTGCCAGCATTTTGGGATAAGCATTTTCTAGTTCGGCTAGAACTGTCGTAAGCTTTTCAGTGAGCTCTTCTGGAGTCTCAGCCTCAAGCATGGTTGGAAGATCACTGAACAACACCTTGTGCGGGTCGTTTGCTTTTAATAAAACTGCTCTAATATCTTGAGCTAACTGAGATACTAAATGGGTTTTTTTAGTCCAGGCTGGTAGTTTATAAACTGTGCCAACCAGCGATCGAGCAGCATCTAAAGGCTCTGCATGCTGCGCGCCATCTACACGAGTGATCGGTACGATGTTGGCGATAGCATCTACTAGCCGTTGTTTGTCTTTTGACGCTGAAATATACCTAAATATTATCTTGCTCGGCGATAGTAGCCATTCATCAATTGACGCATCAGAGATTTCAGGAGTGAAAGTTCCGTCTATATACATTGCCAAGGAAGTTCTATTGGCGAGGAAAAATGCTAATGCGAATACTGGCATGAGCCCCGCACGTAGCCCGTATGGTGGTTTCGACCAAGACTCATACATATAGGACAATGTTATTTCTACTGTCCCTTGCAATAGCATTTTTTCAGTGTCCCACCAAAGGGGTAACAACGATGTCCCTTGCTTGGAGTTCGTGGGCGACACAAAATTCCAGCCATGTTGTACCAAGCCATGGAGTCCTAGGTTTTGCAAAACCGAATAATAAAGTCCTGCATCAGCGGGATGTCCGGTGTATCCAAGATTTTCTTCAGAAAAGTGTGTAACCATTCGGTACATCAGGTCTTTTCGAGCTTTGTTCGAGTTGCTTGACAAAGATTCCCTATTGATGAGCTCATTCAATACGGTAGGCGATTTATAGTAAATTTCTTCTGCAATGACAGATGCGAGAGAGGAAATTGATTGGGAACCAGTTGATGTCTGCTCTTGCCCTTTATAGTGCCAGCTGGTAAGCATGAACGCATTAGTGAGCTCATCCTCCAGCTCTGACTTTATAAAAGAAATTCTTCCCGTGACTTCACGCTTTGCCACAGAGTCGCCCTCTAGTTCGGAGCGAGTGCGGATGACTCTGTCAGAGGCTGCGAGTTCAAGACTGAGCTCTGCTATCCTTTCCGCGTTGTCAGGACATCCCATTATCACAGGCAGATTAATGAATTTCTTATTCAACAATCGGATATATTTTTTTACTTCTTTCACAGTTTGCCCAAACTCTGGCAGACATAGCAAGAAAGTCCCCGCACTACCTCTCTCTAGCGAAAAGTGGTTTAGTAGGCTTTCTACGTCCGTAATCTGGACAAGCTTTTTTGAGAACCATCTCATAGTTCCAGATGTTTGGTATAGTCGCTTAGCAAGTATCGGATGCAAGATACTTAAGTTTGATATTTGCGATACTGAATATTTTCCAATTTCATATCTGGCCTGATTAATAGCCGCGTCAATGTCAAAGTCGCTGCCAGCATATATTCCAAAAGCGCCAATATGCTTTCTTTCAACGATTATCTTTAGATTGATTAAACGGTCAATGGACGTGCGGAGGTCGACCTCGGCAATATCAGGAAGAGAACTCAGCAGAACCTGGTATTCAGCAGCCAATCCGGATCCACTTCGAAACATTTCTATCAAAGCAACGACTTTTGCAAGTCTGACATCCGTTTTCGTGCCTTTAGATTCAGCGCGGTCGACAGCGTCGCACGCTACGGCCCACCGATGACTATCTGGTGACGCCATTATGGACTGCTCTAAGTTTGTTCTGAGATAGTCCCAATAATCTGAAGGATCGTAAAAAACTCCGCTTGTATACGGCGTGCTTTCGAGGAAGTCAACGAAGCCCATTGGCTCTCTCGAGGCCAAGAATCCAAAAGTGCTCCGTTCATTTTGACCGAACCGTCTCCGGGAGATTGGACCTAGCAGAGATGCTGTAATTGGATGTAGCGGCCAACATCTGGCAAGCGCTTGGGTAAGCCCTTTTGGAGTATTCGGACGTCTCGCCGAAATTGAGTTATGCACAACGGTGCAAAATTTCTCGTCCTGGGCAGCTGACAATCCCTGGGTAAGTTCGATCGCATTCCCTACAAGTTCAATTATCTCATCCGTGGCAGACACCAGTGGGATATCGATGAATCTACCCTGTATCTTCGCCCACTCGTCACGGGTTTCTCGACCGAGTCGCGTGGCATAAGCCTCGAACGCCTGGTGCAAGATACCAACGATCACTAGCTTGCCATTGCATCGGCTCGCCGCCTCAGCTAGCTCTTGGTAAAAATAGATATCACCATCGTGTAGCGCAGCAGCTTCTAAAAACTTGCCCAGTTCATCAATTACTATCAGCACCCCTTGATCATGGCTGTTCGCGAGATCAACTAGGTCGTCAATCACGCTACTTGTTTTTTTCCTTTTTATAGGTGCGTGGGTTTTTTGTAGAGCTTTAAAAAGCTCGGATTCAATACCACTACGCTTCCCAACAACTGGTAGGATTAGCCACCCATCTCCCTTGGTCTCAAAAGCTTTCGCCAGATATCCATGCTCTGAAACTCTGAGGATTTTCTCAGCAAACTGCCGGTGTTCTTTGTTGCTACCAAGCAGCGAGCATAGCAGCAAGGCCAACGATGACTTCCCACCACCGTAAGGCCCAGTCCAAGTGAAAGCTCGTTGGCGTGTCTCGACTAATTGTCGAGCCATATTCTCCAACACCGCTCTTGACGTTCCTTGGCAAATATACCCCGAAAGCGCGTCGTCTCTGCCCAGGTCCGCATCAAGTCTAACCGATCGTAAAAATTGGCGAGAAATCTTTACTACATCAGAGAGCTTAATTTGACCGCCATTTTTTTGAGTTTCAAAGTTTGACATATGCGACCCGTAAGAAACTTTCTTTCGCTTTTTCGATATCTTCGTTTGTATTAAGCTTCACAGCTACCTGCTTAATCCCGGCCTGTTCGGTCCATAACAGCTGACCTTGGGTGAGTTCTTCCAAGGCCATTAATCGTTCTGCAACAGACTGTTCGTCCAGTTTAAAAACCCGACCGGGGGAATGGTAATCATGCGCTATCTTGTCAAACGCCATTACTGAGCTTGAGTGGTTAAGCTCTGACCAATAATCAAGCATTGCATATGCAAATATGCCATCTGGTAGAGTTCTCTTATTGCCACGGCGAAACTCGAAGCTGTCTTTATTGTTTTGCGTAACTAGGCCAAGTTCCCCTAGTAGAGATTCGCTCAGCTCTTCCGGAGACTCTCCTCCAAGTTTTGGGACATAGCTTCGTATACAACACTCAACATCACGCTTAAGCGTGGCAACTGAAATCCTCAAATTGTGCTCGCTGATTAGTCCGACTAATGCTTCTACTATGCTTTCCCGCTTAAAGGTTTGTTGGGTAATGTGGTTAAACACGTAGAACCAAGTGGTGGTTTTTTGCGGTGTACTCGATAAAATCCAATGCATCAGCCAAACGGTTGCAGGGCTTTCACAAAATGGGTCAAGACCAATATCAGGATCAAACAAAAGATCTGCCAATTTGGATGGAATGTAACCCCCATCCTTTTCTTCAATAATCTTACATGCCGATGCCCAAAACCTTATCGAAGTGACCATGTTTTTACCCACGCCAAAACGTGCGATAGACTGGTCTTCAGAAAAAATAGATTTCGGCGCGACGAGCCCGAGATTACGGTAGTAAGAAACGGCATCATATGCCTTGCGTAGCCAGAGCTGTCGCAGGGGGAAGGTTTCATGGCCCGAGAACTGAGGGCGCTGATCAGGGCGTAGAGTAATCATATCTAGTCGTTCGGATCGCGGACTGGAGGGTTCCGCCAGTCTAACGTATCTGTTTCTGCACTGTATAAATAAACACTCCAGCGCATCCTATCTGTGATTTGATATTTCTATCAGGATTCCTGTATCAATAAAAAAGGACCACGAAAGTGGTCCCGGCACTTAGTCCTTGATATGCGTCAATCCCAGCTCAAAGCCCCACCCGTCTGATACTCAATAACCCGCGTCTCAAAGAAGTTCTTCTCTTTCTTCAAGTCCATGATCTCGCTCATCCATGGGAACGGGTTGGTGGTCCCTGGATACTCTTCTTTCAACCCAATCTGGCTCAAACGACGGTTCGCGATGAATTTGAGATAGTCCTCCATCATCGCTGCGTTCATGCCCAGTACGCCGCGAGGCATGGTGTCGCGGGCGTATTCGATTTCCAGTTGGGTCCCTTGCAGGATCATCTGGGTTGCTTCTTCCTTCATTTCGGCGTCCCACAGGTGTGGGTTTTCGATTTTGATCTGGTTGATCACGTCGATGCCGAAGTTCAGGTGCATGGACTCGTCACGCAGGATGTACTGGAACTGTTCTGCGACGCCGGTCATTTTGTTGCGGCGACCCATGGAGAGGATCTGGGTGAAGCCGCAGTAGAAAAAGATGCCTTCCAGGACGCAGTAGTAGGCGATCAGGTTGCGCAGCAGTTCTTTGTCGGTTTCGACGGTGCCGGTTTCGAACTTCGGATCGGAGATCGAGCGGGTGTATTTAAGGCCCCAGGCTGCCTTTTTGGCGACCGACGGGATCTCGTGGTACATGTTGAAGATCTCGCCTTCGTCCATGCCCAGCGATTCGATGCAGTACTGGTAGGCGTGGGTGTGGATCGCTTCCTCGAAGGCCTGGCGCAGGATGTACTGGCGGCATTCAGGGTTGGTGATGAGGCGATACACGGCTAGCACGAGGTTGTTGGCAACCAGGGAGTCGGCGGTGGAGAAGAAGCCCAGGTTGCGCAGGACGATGCGGCGCTCGTCGTCGGTCAGGCCTTCCGGGTCTTTCCAGAGGGCGATGTCCGTGGTCATGTTGACCTCTTGCGGCATCCAGTGGTTGGCGCAGCCGTCGAGGTATTTCTGCCAGGCCCAGTCGTACTTGAAAGGCACGAGCTGGTTGAGGTCGGCGCGGCAGTTGATCATGCGTTTTTCATCGACCGCGACACGGGCGGCGGAGCCTTCGAGTTCGGCAAGACCTTCAGCGACGTCCAGTTTGTCCAGCGCGGCTTTGGCACGGGCGATGGCATCGGAGTCGTTTGCGCTGACGGCGCGGGCTTCAAGCGCAGCAGCACCACCGGCGCTGTCGAGTTTGTCCATCGCGGCTTCGGAAGCGTGGCCGGCGTTGGCGCCTTTGGCGGGTTCAGCGGCGTCTTCTTTGTCGAATTCGTCCCAGCTCAGCATGGTGAGGAGGCTCCTGCTAGAGGACCGGTTTTACGCGGCCTGTGGATTTCAAAGTAAGCGTTGCCAGCGTTGCTGATAGCGGGGCTGGCAACGGGAATAGGTTGGGTGGTTCTCGGTGGTGCTTACTGTGATTGATCGACGAAGGCGCTAAACGTTGGTTTAGATCGATCAACGAACATGCTGCGAGGGTTGCCTGCGTTGCACCTGCGAAACAAGTCAGCAGAGGCTGATTTCAGAGGGACGGTTTTGCGAGTGCAAGCGGTCATTTTGAGTACCCTGGATGAGCGCGGGATTATACAGATTTTGCCCGGCGCAGGTTCGTCCGTGACGGAATTTGAGGGCCGATTTGCCGTCATTTTCCTTTGCGTCAATTCCCGATTCGTGCGTTGGGGAAAACGGCCACTGAATCAGGTCGGATCACGTATCTAGTGTGTCTTTGTGTTGCGAGACACATCATATAGTGCGTCAGAACGCTCGGCAATCGGTTGACAGGCGTCAATGTGTCGCTACGAATGCGGCGACAGAAGCGGCTTTTTTGCTTTCAGACGGTCATCGTTGCGGATTCAAAGGGCCGCAGCTTCAGCCGCCATAGCATCGGCATTGAACGGCCTGCAATGTGGATGCAAAAATTGGGACCTAATCGCGACGAATGGCGTTCCGCACGTGCTCGTCCACGCGAATCGAGCTTCTTTGCAATCAATTGCAATCAACCCCAATCGCCCCCCCAACACACCGCTCAAACACCCGCACCATCCCCTCATAATCACACCCCACCGCATCCACATTCGCCCGTAACCATTCCTCCGCCTCCACCGGCCACCAGCTGATCTCAAATCCCGCATTCACAATGATGTGCTCGAACAGAATCCGCTGCGCCCGCCCATTCCCCTCTCGAAACGGATGAACCACGTTCAAATCCCCAAACAGCTCGGCACTCGCCGCAATCAAGGCTCCACGATCCAGCTCCTGAAACCAGTTCGCGTCGGCCAACACCTTGAACAGCTTGTTGGCCTCGGGCTCGATGCGGTGGGTCACGCAGAAGTGGGTCTGGTCTTTGGAGATGTCGACGGTGCGCAGTTCGCCCGCCCAGTCATAGAGATCGGCGAACAGCTGGCGATGGATGGCTTGCAGGTAGCGCAGGTCGTAAGGAGGAGGGGAGAAGTCGATGGCTTCGGCGGCGACTTCGGACAGGTCGCGCTCGGCTTGCGCCAGGGTTTCTGCGTCGGTGAGGTCGAGGCGGTTGCGCAGCACGGTGCTGCCGGGCGGACAGTAAGGGTCCTGTCCGACGCCGTATTTGTCGACCATCAGGCCTGTTTTTTGCGGTAGCTGGTGAGCAGCTCTTCCCGGGAGGGCAGGCGGCGTTCGGAGTCGGCGGGCGAGCTCTCGAAACCTTCCAGACGCAGGCTGGCGGCGTAGTTGGAGCGGCGCGTTTTGGCGCAGTAGGCTTTTTTGGACTCTAGCGAGGCAGCTGGCATGGGGCGTTCTCCTGGCTGGGCAAGAGGTGAGTGTAGCGGAAATGGGAGAGGGGGAGCGAGGGCCGGGAGCGTTTGGGCTCCCGGGTCGCGGTGTTGCTTGAACCGCTTCGCGAGCAAGCTCACTCCTACAATTGAGCGAGCTGTTCGCGGGCAAGCGCGCCTACAGAGAGGCGCGCATACCGGCGGGTTTTACTGGCAGGCTTCGCAGTCCGGCTCGTCAATCGCGCAGGCTTTTGGCACTGGCGCTGGACCGGCCGGTGCCGCTTCGGCTGGGCGCGGGGCGGTGATCGCCGAGTCGTCCGGGCCGTGGCCACCGCTGGAAACGGCGTTCAGCTTGCCGGTGTTGATGGTCGACTTCTCGGTGCTGGTCGCGGCCAGGGCACGGAGGTAGTAAGTGGTTTTCAAACCACGGTACCAGGCCATGCGGTAGGTCACGTCCAGCTTCTTGCCCGAGGCGCCGGCGATGTACAGGTTCAGCGACTGGGCTTGGTCGATCCACTTCTGACGACGGCTGGCCGCGTCAACGATCCACTTGGTGTCCACTTCGAACGCGGTCGCGTAGAGGTCTTTCAACTCCTGCGGGATGCGCTCGATCTGCTGCACCGAACCGTCGTAGTACTTCAGGTCGTTGATCATGACCGAGTCCCACAGGTCGCGGGCTTTCAGGTCGCGAACCAGGTACGGGTTGATCACGGTGAATTCGCCCGAGAGGTTCGATTTCACGTACAGGTTCTGGTAAGTCGGTTCGATCGACTGCGACACGCCGGTGATGTTGGCGATGGTCGCGGTCGGTGCGATGGCCATGATGTTCGAGTTACGAATGCCTTTCTGAACGCGAGCACGCACAGGCGCCCAGTCCAGGCTTTCTTCCAGGTCGACGTCGATGTACTTCTGGCCACGCTGCTCGATCAGGATCTGTTGCGAATCCAGCGGCAGGATGCCTTTGGACCACAGCGAACCCTGGAACGTCTCGTAGGCACCGCGCTCGTCCGCCAGATCGCAGGACGCCTGGATCGCGTAGTAGCTGACGGCTTCCATCGAGCGGTCGGCAAATTCCACGGCCGCATCGGAACCGTAAGGAATGTGCTGCAGGTACAGCGCGTCCTGGAAGCCCATGATGCCCAGACCGACCGGACGGTGACGGAAGTTGGAGTTCTTCGCTTGCGGCACCGAGTAGTAGTTGATGTCGATTACGTTATCGAGCATGCGCACGGCAACGTCGATGGTGCGCTTGAGCTTGTCGGTGTCCAGCTTGCCGTCGACGATGTGGTTCGGCAGGTTGATCGAGCCCAGGTTGCAGACCGCGATCTCGTCCTTGTTGGTGTTCAGGGTGATCTCGGTGCACAGGTTTGAGCTGTGAACCACGCCGACGTGCTGCTGTGGGCTGCGCAGGTTGCACGGGTCCTTGAACGTCAGCCATGGGTGGCCGGTTTCGAACAGCATGGACAGCATTTTGCGCCACAGGTCTTTGGCCTGAATGGTCTTGAACAGCTTGACCTTGCCCGGGTACTCGGTCAGCGCTTCATAGTACTCGTAGCGCTCTTCGAAGGCTTTACCGGTGAGGTCGTGCAGATCAGGGACTTCGGACGGCGAGAACAGGGTCCATTTGCCGTCGTCGAAGACACGCTTCATGAACAGGTCAGGGATCCAGTTGGCGGTGTTCATGTCGTGGGTACGACGACGATCATCACCGGTGTTCTTGCGCAGCTCAATGAACTCTTCGATGTCCATGTGCCAGGTTTCCAGGTACGCACAGACAGCGCCTTTGCGCTTGCCGCCCTGGTTCACTGCTACGGCGGTGTCGTTCACGACTTTCAGGAACGGCACGACGCCCTGGGATTTGCCGTTGGTGCCCTTGATGTAAGAGCCCAGCGCGCGAACCGGGGTCCAGTCGTTGCCCAGACCGCCAGCGAATTTGGACAGCATGGCGTTGTCGTGGATGGCGTGGTAAATGCCCGACAGGTCATCCGGAACGGTGGTCAGGTAGCAGCTCGACAGCTGTGGACGCAGGGTGCCGGCGTTGAACAGTGTCGGGGTCGAGGCCATGTAGTCGAAGGACGACAACAGGTTGTAGAACTCGATGGCGCGGTCTTCGCGGGCTTTCTCTTCGATCGCCAGGCCCATGGCCACACGCATGAAGAAGATCTGCGGCAGTTCGAAACGGATGCCGTCTTTATGTATGAAATAACGGTCGTACAGGGTCTGCAGGCCCAGGTAGGTGAACTGCTGATCGCGCTCGTGGTTGATCGCCTTACCCAGTTTTTCCAGGTCGAATTCGGCCAGCACAGGGTTCAGCAGTTCGAACTGGATGCCTTTCTCGACGTAAGCCGGCAGCGCCTTGGCGTACAGGTCGACCATTTCGTGGTGGGTGGCGCTTTCGGCGACACCGAGGAAACCCAGGCCTTCGGCACGCAGGGTGTCCATCAGCAGGCGGGCGGTGACGAACGAGTAGTTCGGCTCACGCTCGACCAGGGTACGCGCGGTCATGACCAGTGCGGTGTTGACGTCGGTCAGCGCAACGCCGTCGTACAGGTTCTTCAGGGTTTCGCTCTGGATCAGGTCGGCATCGACTTCGGCCAGGCCTTCACACGCTTCAGTGACGATGGTGTTCAGGCGGCCCATGTCCAGCGGCGCGAGGCTGCCGTCTTTGGCGGTGATGCGAATCGACGGGTGCGCTTGCACCGGGGTTTCGCCAGCGGTGCGACCGGCACGCTCCTTGGAGCGCTCGTTGCGGTAGATCACGTAGTCGCGGGCAACTTTCTGCTCGCCGGCGCGCATCAGCGCCAGTTCGACCTGATCCTGGATTTCTTCGATGTGGATGGTGCCGCCCGACGGCATGCGGCGCTTGAAGGTCGCGGAGACCTGTTCGGTCAGGCGCGCAACGGTGTCGTGGATACGCGACGAAGCGGCAGCGGTGCCGCCTTCAACTGCGAGAAAGGCCTTGGTGATGGCGACGGTGATCTTGTCATCGGTGTACGCAACGACAGTGCCGTTACGCTTGATCACACGCAGCTGACCCGGCGCGGTGGCGGACAGGTCCTGCTGGGTCGCACCTGTCTGCGGCGCGGTGGCCTGCGGATTCTCGCGAGTTGTGTCGGTTTGCATGGGTGTCTCCACGTTCTCTAAGTTTGTTTGGGCGCCAAGTGCACGCCCACCGTTTCGTCTTGCGGCAGTGAACTGACAAACGTCAGGCCATGACTTCAGGACGAATGGGAAGGCGGATTTACCCTCCCTGGCGTTGAAGTCGAAAAGGGTGCCGGACTTAAGTCCGTCACCCCAAAAACTGTTGCAGAATGCGCATGTGATGTTGCAACTCGTGTACCGCTGCGCGCAGATCCCAAGGCTGGGTGGTCTGCCATTCGCGCTGGCGGGGTAGAGCGGTAGATTCGGGGGTTATTCAGCCCTTCGTACACAGGTAACGCGCGAGAAAAAAACCTTGAAATCGCGCCCTGACTTGTGTTTGAGATTTGGGCGAAAACCCCACATGTAGGGTCTCCGCCGTCGAAGGGCTACAAGATATGCGTTTCGGACACTTACTGCAACGCATGACCTGTGGATAAAGCTGTGTGTAATTTGTGTGTGAAACAGGGAAATCCCGTGTAGGCCGCATGGCGTCTGGGATGAGCGCTTTGTCGGCGGCCAAAATCATTTTTTCGGGAATTTTGCGGGCGTGAAGGCCATCGCAAAAGCCCGTTGGGCAAGCACTTTTAATAAGAAAAAACAAGGAGCCTCACCGTGCAGCCACAACCCTGGCAGGTGCTGATCGTCGAGGATGACCAGCGGCTGGCCGAACTCACCCGCGACTACCTCGAAAACAACGGCCTGCGCGTGAGCCTGGAAGGGGACGGCGCGCGGGCGGCCCGGCGCATCATCGACGAGCAGCCGGATCTGGTGATCCTCGACCTCATGCTCCCCGGCGAAGACGGCCTGAGCATCTGTCGCAAGGTGCGCAGCCACTATGACGGCCCGATCCTGATGCTCACCGCGCGCACCGATGACAGCGACCAGATTCAGGGCCTGGACATGGGCGCCGACGATTACGTCGGCAAACCGGTGCATCCCCGGGTGCTGCTCGCGCGCATCCATGCGTTGTTAAGGCGCAGCGAAACCGTCGAGAGCCCCGCCCAGCAACAGCACCGTCTGGAATTCGGCGCGCTGGTGGTGGACAACACCTTGCGTGAAGCCTGGCTCAACGACCAGAGCGTTGAGCTGACCAGCGCCGAATTCGACCTGTTATGGCTGTTGGTCGCCAACGCCGGGCGCATTCTCTCTCGCGAAGAAATCTTTACGGCCCTGCGCGGCGTCGGCTATGACGGCCAGGACCGCTCCATCGACGTGCGCATTTCGAAAATCCGCCCGCGCATCGGTGACGACCCCGACCACCCGCGCCTGATCAAGACCGTGCGCAACAAGGGTTACCTGTTCGTGCCCCACGCCGCCACGCAACTGCCCTCCCTCAAGCGCGGCGGCTGACCGATGCATTCCATCTTCCTGCGTATTTATGGCGGCATGCTCGGCGTTCTGGTGCTGGTGGCGTTGCTGGGCGTGCTGACCCTGCATCTGGTCAACGCCGTGCGCGCCGATCAGTACCGCGAACAACTGGCCCACGGCACCTTCACCCTGATGGCCGACAATCTGCGGGGCATGAATGACATTGAACGCACCCGCGCCCTCGCCGTGTGGGAACGCTTGCTGGGCATTCCACTGACGCTGGAAACCGCCGAGCACGCGCATCTGGATGGCAGCGCCCGCAGCCGGTTGAGTCGCGGGCAGGTGGTGGTCGAACAGACCGGCCCCCATGCCGCGCGTGTGTTTCGGGAGGTCGAGCCGGCGCTGTCGGGCAATCCGTCCAGCGGCTTGCTGCTGACCGGCGAGGTGCGGCAGATCAGCGAGCAGCTGGCCCGCGCGACGATCTTTCTGTTGCTCGACGAGCTGGTGCGTCTGCCGGTCGATGAGCAGCCGGCGCGGCTGGAAGCCTTGCACCAGAGCAAGGGGTTCGGCTTCGACATGCAGCTGATCCGGCTGGAAAAGCTGGATGTCGATGACGACCAGCGTCGGCGCATCGACGAGGGCGACACGGTGATGGCGCTGGGCAAGGGCGGCGATTCGATCCGCGTGCTGTCCGGCGTCGGTGAAACCCCGTGGGTACTGGAGATCGGTCCACTGTTCCAGATGAATCCCTATCCGCCGGAGCTGCTGATCCTCATCACCTTTCTCGGTCTGTGCCTGATCGGCCTTGTCGTTTACCTGCTGGTGCGTCGGCTTGAGCACCGGTTGCGCGGCCTGGAAGCGGCGGCCACGCAGATTGCCCAGGGCAGCCTGGAAACCCGAGTGCCCGCAGCCGGCGCGGACTCGGTCGGGCGGCTGGCGTCGGCGTTCAACGGCATGGCCGAGCACCTGCAGCGCTCGCTGATGATCCAGCGCGAATTGGTCCGCGCGGTGTCCCACGAGCTGCGCACGCCGGTGGCGCGGTTGCGTTTCGGGCTGGAGATGATCAACGACGCCACGACCCCGGAAGCGCGGCATAAATACATGGTCGGCATGGACAGCGATATCCAGGACCTCGACAAGCTGGTCGACGAGATGCTCACCTACGCGCGCCTGGAGCAGGGCGCGCCGACCCTGAATTTCCAGCGCATCGACCTCGACGCCCTGATCGATCAGGTGATTGCCGAACTGGCGCCGCTGCGGCCGCACATCAGCGTCAGGCGCGGCGACTGCGTTGATGCGCTGCATCGTATTGGGTCCGACGAGACGCATTGGGTTGAGGCCGAACCGCGTTACTTGCACCGCGCGCTGCAGAATCTGGTGAGCAACGCCATGCGCCACGCCGAGTCGGAGGTGCGCATTGGTTATCAGATGAGTGAGGCGCGCTGTCGCATCGACATCGAGGATGACGGCCCCGGTGTACCGGAAAGTGCCTGGGAACGGATCTTCACGCCGTTCATGCGCCTGGACGACAGCCGCACCCGGGCGTCGGGCGGCCACGGGCTGGGGTTGTCGATTGTGCGCCGCATCATCCACTGGCATGGCGGGCGTGCGCTGATCGGGCGCAGCCAAACCCTGGGCGGTGCGTGTTTCAGCCTGGCCTGGCCGCGTCAGCAGGGGGACGCTTGATGTTCGACGATGCGCTGGCCGGGTTTGCTCGCACGATGGTGGTCGATGAAATGCGGCCTGTGTCGACGTTGACCGAGCTGTTGCGGGATGAGGGTCTGGATCGCCTGCTGCTGAAGGTGTATGGGCCGAAACTGGTGAAGGACCAGTTGCCGGTGCTGGTGTCGCAGTGGATGAAGTACTACGCCATGCAGCTGATTCCGCCGGTGGTGGTGGCGAGTCTGGCCCATGGCGCGGGGTGGCCGCTAGGGCTGGACCGCCTGAGTTTCGCCCTGCACGAACGGGGCTATCTGGATGGGGTGCGGTTTCACGGGGACGTTATGGAGGTGTCGGTTTCGGAAAATCCGTTCGAGCGGTTTGCGCCGCTGCTGGAGAATCTGCAGCAGGTGATTGAACGCTTGAGTGCCTACGGTGATGTGCCGGCGGCCGTGCTGTGGGGCAACGCCGGGGATTATCTGGAGACCTGCTCGCGGCAGCTGTCTGCGGGGAGCGACGTTTCCGTTGTTGCGGGGTATGGGCTGTTGCGTGAAAGGCTCAGGCCGGATGGGCGACGCAATCCGCTGTTCAATGCGGTCACTTATATAGAAGAGCAGGACGGGCAATCCATTCGGCGGCGACGCACCTGTTGTCTAAGTTATCGGGTGGAGTGGGTGGGGCGGTGTGAGCATTGCCCGCTGGGTATGGCGGCCAGAAAATCAGTGGATCAACGGGCGCCTTCGTGAGCAAGCTCACTCCCACAATGTACTCCGCCGCACAGGAGGTTGAAGTCAGCCCCGAATTGCCACCAGACTCAACAGTTGCCCATCCTGCACGCTGAACTGCGCGTCCAGCTCCTTGCCGTTGTGCCATTCCGCCGACAGATCGATTTTCAGCCGCAGCCGCGCGTTGCCGTCGTCTGACCATTCCAGCAACTCGGCGTCTTCGAAATAGAAGCGCTTGAGCACGATGGGGTAGAGCGCCTTGAACAGGCTTTCTTTCAGGGAAAAGGTCAGGGTGACGAGTGTGGCCGCTTGATGTTCGGGCCCGGCGTTCAGTCGCTGCATTTCCGCCGGAGTCAGAATCTCACCGGCCAGGCGCACGGCGCGCTCGTTGCTCATCAACTGTTCGACGTCCAGGCCCAGCCCGCGCCAGTCCGCTTTGCGCGCAACGATCGCGGCGGCCCAGCCGGTGCTGTGGGTGATCGAACCGGTGACGTCTTCCGGCCAGACCGGCGCGCGGTCCTCGCCGATCAGCGGGACATGGGAGCGGCCGTCCAACTGTCGCATCGCCTCACGGGCGCACAAGCGACCGGCAAGAAACTCCGTCTGCCGCTTGGCCACCGAGCGCTGAATGGAGGCGGGCGGCTCGATGAGGCAGCGCTGGAAATCGCCGTCGATGAGCTTTTGCGGATCGAACCGACTGCTCACCAACACCACATCCGCCAGCCCATGGGGCAGGGGCCAGTGAGCGGTGAGGGCGGGGCAACAGTCGGGAAGTGTCGAGGGTCGAGTCATGCCCGGCATTCTGCCGGAACCGCGGCGTCGTGCGCAAAACCGGTTTGCCGTGAATTCCCAATCCAAAGTCATGCACAAAACCTGTAGGAGCCGGCTTGCTGGCGAATGCGGTGGGTCAGTACATGTTCAGGAGGGGTTCAGCGCTGGCTGGGTATGCTCCAAACCGTACCCAACAAGGCGCCTGGCGCCGGAGGACCTGCTCATGCTGACGTTCAACAAGCTCTTTCTGGCGCTGGCGTTTCTCGGCAGCAGCGCGGCGGCGCAAGCGGCTGATGGCAACGCGGACGTGTCCCGCACCGATTTCGGCAAGAACACCGAACGCGCCGACCGCCTCAACGGCCCGCGCCGCAGTCTCACCACCAGCAGCCAGGTTGGCAACTGGAGCCAGACGTTGAGCCAGCAGCCTGCTGCTGATCCCTACGCAGTCGGCTACGGAAATCTCACCGCCCGTGTCAACGGGATGAGCGTGCAAACGGGGAATCTTGCGGCGTCTTACAAGGTGCAGATGCCTTCGCCGGGCACGACTAGACTGTTCGACACCCGCTTACCGGTCCGTACCGTGCAGCAACCGCCCTCGCTGAGCTTGAGCGAGAGTCAGCACACCTATTTACCCGTCCACTACGTTTTATAAGCCGCCAGCCTGTTTTTCGCGGTGTCTGAATTGCACAATCGCTGCCGGGCTCGTCACACTGCACGCGCTCGGCAGCGCCTCGTTGAGACTCTTGAAACGAGAGGTATGCCTTTGCCTGGGAGAGCGTCATGAAATTGCTGGTTGTCGAAGATGAAGCCCTGCTGCGTCACCACCTACAGACCCGTCTGACCGAAAGCGGTCACGTCGTCGAAGCGGTGGGCAACGCCGAGGAAGCGCTGTATCAGGCGGGCCAGTTCAACCACGATCTGGCGGTCATCGACCTGGGCCTGCCGGGTGTGGGCGGTCTCGACCTGATCCGTCAGCTGCGCGTGCAGAACAAGGCGTTCCCGATCCTCATCCTGACCGCGCGCGGTAATTGGCAGGACAAAGTCGAAGGCCTGGCCGCCGGCGCCGACGACTACGTGGTCAAGCCGTTCCAGTTCGAAGAACTCGAAGCGCGCCTCAACGCCTTGCTGCGACGCTCCAGTGGTTTCACCCACTCGACCATCGTCGCCGGCCCGCTGAGCCTCGATCTCAACCGCAAGCAGGCGTCCCTGGACGAACAGCCCCTGGCGCTGACCGCCTACGAATACCGGATTCTCGAATACCTCATGCGCCACCACCAGCAAGTGGTCCCCAAAGAGCGCCTGATGGAGCAGCTCTACCCCGATGACGACGAGCGCGATCCGAATGTGATCGAAGTGCTGGTCGGTCGGCTGCGGCGCAAGCTCGAAGCGCCCGCCGGGTTCAAGCCGATCGACACCGTGCGCGGCCTGGGCTACCTGTTCACCGAGCGCTGTACATGATTCGTTCGCTGCGCCTGCGTCTGATGCTGGGCGCCGCGACCCTGGCCGTCATCTTCATGCTGCTGATGCTGCCGGCGCTGCAAAGCGCCTTCAGCCTGGCGCTGGAAAGCTCCATCGAAAAACGCCTGGCGTCGGACGTCACCACACTGATCTCTGCCGCCCGTGTCGAAGACGACCACCTGCTGATGCCGTCGTTATTGCCCGGCGAACAATTCGCCCTGCCCGACAGCCGCTTGCTCGGCTACATCTATAACCGCGCCGGCAAACTGGTGTGGCGCTCCCGGGCCACCGAAGACGAAGCCATCGACTACCAGCCCCGCTACGACGGCCGCGGCAACGAATTCGCGAAGATCCGCCAACCCAACGGCGACGAGTTCTTCGTCTACGACGTCGAAATCAAACTGCTCGGCGGGCGCAATGCCGCCTTCAGCATCGTCGCGCTGCAACCGGTGCGCGAATACCAGGAAACCATCTCCGGCCTGCGCCAGAAACTCTACCTGGGCTTCGGCGGCGCGCTGCTGGTTTTGTTGATTCTGCTGTGGGGCGGGCTGACCTGGGGCCTGCGGGCGCTGCGGGGCATGAGTCAGGAGCTGGATCAGGTCGAGGCCGGCTCGCGGGAAAGCCTCAGCGAAGAACACCCCAGCGAACTGCTGCGCCTGACCGACTCGCTCAACCGCCTGCTGAGCAGCGAACGCGAACAGCGCATTCGTTACCGCGACTCCCTCGACGATCTCGCCCACAGCCTGAAAACCCCGCTGGCCGTGTTGCAGGGCGTCAGCGAGCAAATCGCCAAACGACCGGAAGACCTGGAGCAGGCGCGGATTCTGCAATCGCAGATCGAGCGCATGAGCCAGCAGATCAGTTATCAACTGCAGCGCGCCAGCCTGCGTAAAAGCGGGCTGGTGCGTTATCACGTGGCCTTGAAACCTGTGGTGCAGAGCCTGTGCAACACGCTGGAAAAGGTCTACCGCGACAAGCGCGTCAACGTCGTGCTCGACCTGCCAGACAATTGCCAGGTCCAAATGGAAGAGGGCGCCTTGCTGGAAATGCTCGGCAACCTGCTGGAAAACGCCTACCGCCTGTGCCTCGGCGAGGTACGCGTGAGCTGGCGGTCATCGATGATGGGCGACGAGTTGTGCATCGAAGACGACGGCCCGGGTGTTCCGGAAAGCCAGCGCGCACGGATTCTCGAACGCGGCGAGCGACTGGACACGCAGAACCCGGGGCAGGGCATCGGTCTGGCGGTGGTCAAGGACATCATCGAAAGCTACGGCGCGCAGCTGACCCTGGGTGACTCGGAACTGGGCGGCGCGGCGTTCCGCATTCGGTTCGCGATCTAAGCGCACTCACGACACGCCAATCGAGGCGGATACCCGCCAGTGTGGCGGATGATTTGCCGCCAAACGGCGGAAAACCGCCACCACCTTCACCCCAACGTGTCTCCTGTTAACCAGATGGTTCACGTAATTCGGGCCTCTCACCTCATTTAACGATACTGGCACGGTGCTTGCGATGCACTGGGCAGAGGTCTGCCGCGCGCAGCTCGACAAAAACAAATCCCTCCGAGCAGGAGGGTTCGCACTTTAGGCGTCTCTGCAACCGGAATGCTGCAGACCGATGCTCTTGAGGAAACTGCAATGACGACTCGTCAGCCCATCTATAAATCCCTGTACGCCCAGGTGATCGTCGCGATCATCGTCGGTATCGCCCTCGGCCACTGGTATCCCGAAACTGCCGTAACCCTCAAACCGCTGGGTGACGGGTTCATCAAACTGATCAAAATGGTCATTGCGCCGATCATCTTCTGCACCGTCGTCAGCGGCATCGCTGGCATGCAGAGCATGAAATCCGTGGGCAAGACCGGCGGCTACGCGCTGCTCTACTTCGAAATCGTTTCGACCATCTCGCTGATCATCGGCCTGATCGTGGTCAACGTCGTCCAGCCGGGCGCTGGCATGAACATCGACGTGTCCACCCTTGACGCCTCCAAAGTCGCGGCCTACGTGACCGCCGGTAAAGACCAGAGCATCGTCGGCTTCATCCTCAACGTTATCCCGAACACCATCGTCGGCGCGTTCGCCAACGGCGACATTCTGCAAGTGCTGATGTTCTCGGTGATCTTCGGTTTCGCCCTGCATCGCCTGGGCGCCTACGGCAAGCCGATCCTGGATTTCATTGATCGCTTCGCCCACGTCATGTTCAACATCATCAACATGATCATGAAGCTCGCCCCGATCGGCGCGCTGGGTGCCATGGCGTTCACCATCGGTGCTTACGGCGTGAGCTCGCTGGTGCAATTGGGTCAGCTGATGCTGTGCTTCTACATCACCTGCCTGCTGTTCGTGCTGCTGGTGCTGGGCTCCATCGCCAAAGCCCACGGCTTCAGCATCCTCAAGCTGATCAAGTACATCCGCGAAGAGCTGCTGATCGTGCTGGGTACGTCGTCGTCCGAGTCGGCGCTGCCACGCATGCTGATCAAGATGGAGCGTCTGGGCGCGAAGAAATCCGTCGTAGGCCTCGTCATTCCGACCGGTTACTCGTTCAACCTCGACGGTACCTCGATCTACCTGACCATGGCTGCGGTGTTTATCGCTCAGGCCACCAACACCCACATGGACATTACCCATCAGGTCACCCTGTTGCTGGTGCTGCTGCTGTCGTCCAAAGGTGCGGCAGGCGTGACTGGCTCGGGCTTCATCGTGCTGGCCGCGACACTGTCGGCCGTAGGCCATCTGCCGGTGGCCGGTCTGGCGCTGATCCTGGGTATCGACCGCTTCATGTCCGAAGCCCGCGCCTTGACCAACCTCTGCGGTAACGCCGTGGCAACCCTGGTTGTCGCCAAGTGGGTCGGCGAGCTGGACGTTCCGCAAATGCAAGCCGAGCTGGCTTCCGGCGGTCGTGCCATCGACAACACCGCGCCGACTGACGACTTGGGTGTGACCGAAACGGCGCCAACCCCTGTTGTACGTTCGTAACATGCGTTAGCGGCAAAGGTTGTTCAGAAAGCCTGTCTTCGGACAGGCTTTTTTATGAGTTTTTTTGGCGCTGGCTGCTGGCTGCTGGCTACTCGGCAGGCGCGAAACCTGTGGGAGTCAGCTTGCTGACGAATGCGGTGGGTCAGACACAGGGGGGCCGACTGACCCAATGCCTTCGCGAGCAAGCTCGCTCCTACAATGGATCTGCATTGGCCGGTATTTTAGCGTCATGCACAAAACCTGCGGGAGTCAGCTTGCTGACGAATGCGGTGGGTTAGAACAGGGGGGCCGACTGACCCAATGCCTTCGCGAGCAAGCTCGCTCCCACAATGGACCTGCATTGGCCGGTATTTCAGCGTCAGGCGCGAAACCTGTGGGAGTCAGCTTGCTGACGAATGCGGTGGGTCAGACAAAGGCGGGCCGGCTGACCCAATGCCTTCGCGAGCAAGCTCGCTCCCACACTGGGTCTGCGGCAATCACTCCACTCGCGTCTCGCCGCTGAACACCAGAATCTCCCGGCAGCGCTTGCACAGATAGCGCCGGCCTTTGCGCACCAGCTTGTGTCGCTGGGCGGTGAAGGGGAAATCGCTCTCCGGGCACGGGCAGCGGTAGATGTAGCGGGTCACGCTGCGGCGCTGGATTTCGTAGGTGTGGCAGCGGTTGGGTGGCAGCTCGTAGACGCCGCGCATGATCAATTGCCATTCCTCGCCGTGGGGCTGAATGGTGTCGCCGAACAATTGATGAGCGACCAGGTGCGCCACCTCGTGGGGGACGGTCTGGCGCAGGAAGTCTTCGCTGTTTTCAAGGTACAGCTGCGGATTGAAGCGCAGCAGGTTCTCGTGCAGATGCGCCACCCCAGCCTTCTGGCCGCGCAACTTGACGCTCACGACCGGACGTTTGAAAGGGCGCTTGAAGAAATCTTCGGCTTGCTGGTAGCAGGATTCGACGCGCGTGTTGAGTGGTTCGAGCATGCTTCATCGGTCTCCAGAGGAGGCGAGTATGCCGCAAGCTTCTGTACCGCCAAAACCCGAAGCGCCGAATGGTCACCCGGTATTAACTGGTAAATTCCGGACCGATCCCGACGCCCCACAGCACCACGGTAAACGCCATGATCGCCACCAACACCACCAGCCCGACCGCCAGCACCGAGCTTGAGAACATAAAGCCGTCGTCCGGGTGTACGCCCATGAACACCGGCAAGCCGACGTACAGCAGGTACACCGTGTAGCAAACCGCCGCCAGCCCGACCATCATCCCCAGCCACATATGCGGGTACAGCGCCGCCAGCCCGCCGAGGAACAGCGGCGTCGCCGTGTAGGTCGCGAAGGCCACGCAGCGCCCAAGGCTGGGCGTGGCGTTATAGGTGCGCGCAATCCAGTGGATGAACCCGCCCATGACGCCGACCCCGCCGAGCATGGCGAGGTAGGACATCAACGCCATCCACACCGCGCTGTCGCTGGTCAGCATGACCGGCGCGCGCTCGCCGATCTGCCAGCCCACCTGCGTCGTGCCGATGTACGCCGACACTGCCGGAATCGCCGCCAGGATCAGCGTGTGGGTGAGGTACAGGTGGCCGATGCTTTCTTCATCCTCACTGCGTATTTGTTGCCATTCCTGATCGGGGTGGGTGAACAGCCCCAAGACGTGATGGATCATGTCCGTTACTCCCGTGAAGTGTGCCGCCGCCTCCAACGAAGCGCCTGACTGCTGATGCTGTCAGGACAAGGTCACAATCGATCAAGGGAAATGGCTGCGACCTCTCAGGTCAGTATAGAAAGCTGAGCACCCGAAAACCGTATGCGTTAGAGCGATTGAGGTGTTCAAGGGTCTTGTTAATAGCGATTGGCGATCGATGGCTATCCATAATGGGGGATGGCATTCACCCGCGACAGGCATTACTCCGGTCGGTCTTTTTGCGTAAAATGCCGACCCTTTCCCCACGTCTCTTCCCACCACAGCGAGCGGATACCAGCGCCATGGGCACCCTTTCAGTCAATCAGAACAAACTGCAGAAGCGTCTGCGTCGACTCGCGGGCGAAGCAGTGGCCGACTACAACATGATTGAAGAGGGCGACAAGGTGATGGTCTGTCTGTCCGGCGGCAAGGACAGTTACACCCTGCTGGATGTGCTGCTGCATTTGCAGAAAGTCGCGCCGATCAGATTCGACATCGTTGCGGTGAACATGGACCAGAAGCAGCCGGGCTTTCCCGAGCATGTGCTGCCGGCGTACCTGGAGCAACTGGGCGTCGAGTACCACATCGTCGAGAAGGACACCTACTCGGTGGTCAAAGAACTGGTGCCCGAAGGCCGGACCACCTGCTCGCTGTGTTCGCGCCTGCGTCGCGGCACGCTGTACACGTTTGCAGATGAAATCGGCGCGACCAAGATGGCCCTCGGTCACCACCGAGACGATATCGTCGAGACGTTTTTCCTGAACATGTTCTTCCAGGGCAGCATCAAGGCCATGCCGCCCAAGCTGCGCGCCGATGATGGCCGCAACGTGGTGATCCGACCGCTGGCGTACTGCGCCGAGAAGGACATTCAAGCGTATTCGGACATCAAGCAGTTCCCGATCATCCCGTGCAACCTGTGCGGTTCCCAGGAAAACCTGCAGCGTCAGGTGGTCAAGGAAATGCTTCAGGAATGGGACCGCAAAACCCCGGGCCGCTCCGACATGATTTTCCGCAGCCTGCAGAACGTCCATCCGTCGCAACTGGCGGACCGCAACCTGTTCGATTTCACCAACCTGCGCATCGACGAAACCGCCGCCTCGCGGTTTGTGAATGTGGTGAATGTGTAACGCCGACATCCTGGTTCCCGGCTAAAGCCGGTCCTACAATGGTCGCGAGTCCCGTCAGTAGGACCGGCTTCAGCCGGGAAGAGGCCGGTTCGAGCGCCATAGATCTGCGATCCAAACACACGGATCGGTTCACCCCAAAACCAAGGGCATCACAGCCCCACATCCGGCAGCACCGGCTTGTTCGCCAACGCCGTCTTCATCAACTTCTCCACATATTCCCGATCACTGTCCGGCAGCGCCAGACGCGGTGGGCGGGTGAGGGCGCTGCCGCGTTCCATGATGGCTTCGCACAGCTTGATGCACTGCACCAGGTCCGGACGCGCGTCCAGGTGCAGCAGCGGCATGAACCACTCATACAACGCCATCGCCTCGGCAAACCGCCCGGCCTTGGCCAGACGGAACAAGGTTTCGCCCTCTTTGGGAAAGGCGTTGGACATCCCCGAGACCCAGCCCACCGCGCCCACCGCAACGCTCTCCACCAACACATCATCCAGCCCGGCGAACAGCACAAAGCGGTCACCGACTTCGTTGCGCACGTCGATGAAGCGGTTGGTGTTGCCCGACGAATCTTTGAAACACACGATGGTGTCGCAGTCCGCCAGCGAGATGAGGATGTCTGGTGTGACGTCGTTCTTGTAGATCGGCGGGTTGTTGTAAACCATCATCGGCAGGTCGGTGGCGGCGGCCACGGTGCGAAAGTGCGTGGCGGTTTCGAAGGGCTTGGCCGAGTACACCAGCGCCGGCATCAGCATGATCCCGTCGGCACCGGCTTTCTGCACTTCTTTGGCGACCACGCTGGCATTGGCGCTGGTGAACTCGGCGATGCCGGAAATCACCGGAACGCGGCCGGCCGAGGCGTCTTTGGCGGTTTCCACCAGGCTGATCTTTTCAGCGACGCTCAACGAGGTGTTTTCCCCGACGGTGCCGCAGATCACCAGCCCGGACACGCCATCGCGGACTAGGTTGGAAATGACCTTGTGGGTCGCCTCCAGATTGAGGGAGAAATCGTCGTTGAATTGCGTGGTAACGGCAGGGAAGACCCCGCTCCAGGATACGGACTGGCTCATGATTGACTCCTGATTGAGTAAAGGTATTTCGTATACGTTTTAGTTTGGGCGAATCACGCCCAACGATTGCTGCGTTTAACCGTCATTTCAGGCTGCCCCCGATCCCTTGTAGGAGTGAGCTTGCTCGCGATGCGGTGTGTCTGCGACAGATGCGGTGACTGACACGACGCATCGCGAGCAAGCTCACTCCTACAGGGTTTTGCATTCATTCAGAAAAATCGGTTTCGCATTTATTGAAAGCAGCCGCAGCATTTACAGCTTCAACCCCACCGGCCAGGTGTCACTCAACTTGTACCCCTCCGGCCACGGGTCGCTCGGGTCGAGCATGTGCTGGTGCGTTCCGGTGATCCACGCCCGCCCGGACAGGCTTGGGATGATCGCCTTGCGCCCGGCCACTTCGGTCTCGCGCTGGATCTTGCAGTGAAACTCCGAACCGATAATTGAACGCCCGATAAACCGGTCGCCCACCTTCAGCTGGCCCTTCGCGTGCAACACCGCCAGCCGCGCGGAACAGCCGGTGCCACAGGGCGAGCGGTCGATCTTGCCCGGGCGAATCACCACCGCGTTCGCCGCATGGGCCACGCCGCCGTCAACACTCACCGGCGCTGCGATCTGGCAAAACGAGATGTGATTCCAGTCCTTGTTCAACGGATGGCTGAACCCCAGTTGCTCGTTGGCGGCCTTGGTGATTTTCAGGCCGGTTTCCACCAGGTCTTTCGCCTCATCGGCAGTCAATGCAAAGCCCAGCTTCACCGAATCGACGATGGCAAAACTGTCGCCGCCATAGGCCGTGTCGACCTGAATCGAACCCAGCCCCGGCACCTCGATCCACACGTCCAGTTGATCGGCGAAAGACGGGTGGTTGTGCACCTCGACGCTCGTCACCTTGCCATCGCGGCACTGGGCAATCGCCTCGATCAAGCCGCCCGGCGCTTCCAGAATCAGCCGGGTTTCCGGCTCGGTCATCGGCAGAATCCCGCTGTCCAGCAGCACCGTCGCCACGCACAGAGAATTGGAGCCGGACATCGGCGGCACGTCGGCGGGTTCCATGATGATCCAGCCCATCTGCGCCTTCAGGTGCTTGGGCGGTACCAGCAGATTGACGTGACGGAACACCCCGCCGCGCGGTTCGTTGAGCATGAAATTGCGCAGCACGTTGTCCTGCTCGATCCAGCGCGACTGCTCCCAGATCGTGTCCCCGGGCGGCGGCGCAACCCCGCCGACAATCACATCGCCCACCTCACCCTCGGCGTGACAACTGACCACATGAATCACTTTCGATGAGCGCATGACCTAAGGCCCTCCTGAAATGGCTCTAGTTGATTGATCGCAAAAAATCCGCCGTCTCCGGCCGTTGCGGGTTGCCGATCACCTGATCCGGCGTGCCGATCTCATGCACCAGCCCGTTGCGGAAAAACGCCACGCGGTCGGACACATCCCGAGCGAAGCGGATTTCGTGGGTCACCAGAATCATCGTCATGCCGTCCTCGGCCAGCATGCGCATGGTGTCCAGCACCTCGCCCACCAGCTGCGGATCGAGGGCCGACGTGGCCTCGTCAAACAGCATGTAATCCGGCGACATTGCCAGCGCCCGGGCAATCGCCATGCGCTGTTGCTGACCGCCCGACAATTTGCCGGGAAACACCTTGAGCTTGTCGCCCAGGCCCACATGGGTCAGTTGCTTGACCGCCAGCGCCTCGGCTTCGGCCTTGCTTTTGCCCAGCACGGTGCGCGGGGCGAGCATGACGTTTTCCAGCACCGTCAGATGGGGAAAGGCGTTCCACTGTTGAAAGACGATGCCGATCTTCTGCCGCAGCTTGTTGATGTCCGTGCCCCTGGCATGAACCTCGGTGCCGTCGACGCGAATGCTGCCGCTCTTGATCGATTCCAGGCCGTTGATGCACATCAGCAGCGTCGACTTGCCCGAGCCCGAACCGCCGATGATCGACACCACTTCGCCCTTGTTCACCTGCAGGCTCACGCCCTTGATGACTTCAAGCTCGCCGAAGGATTTGTGCACGTTGTCGATCTCAATCATTTTCCTGCCACCTCGTTTCCAGCCGGGCGCCTAACCGGGCGACCACCAGACTCATGACGTAATAAATCAGGCCGGCGATGCACAGCACCAACAGCGGCTCCTGAATGCGCGTGACGATGGTTTGCGAGGCGCGCAGCAGTTCGACGATGCCGATCCACATCACCAGCGCGGTGTCTTTCATCACCCCGAGCAGCAGGTTGATCCAGCCGGGAAATGCCACGCGGGTGGCCATCGGCATGACGATCTGGCGCAGGTCCTGCCAGTACGTCAGGCCCAGGGAACGGCTGGCGCGGCGCAGGCTGAGCGGAACCGACAGCACGCCGCTGCGCACGATCTCCGTGCAGTACGCGGTCACGTACAACCCCAACACCACACAGGCGACGGCGAAGGCGCTCCAGTTGAGGCCGACGATGCTTTTCAGCGCATTGAACAGCACGAACTGAATCAGCAACGGCACGCTGCGAAACACGTCCAGCAGCCAGGCCAGCGGAATCGTGCTGCGCGGCAGGAGGGCGCGGGCCATGCCGCAGACCACCCCGGCCAGCGTGCCGATGAACATCGACACCACCGTCAGCAAAATCGTGACCCAGGCGCCTTGAAGCATGAATTGCAGGTCGTTCCAGGTGAACGTGCTCTCGAACATGCCCATCTCCTCAGTACCGGAACAGCCGCCAGGACAGCAGCCGCGCAACGGCCACGATCAGCTTGGCGATCAGGTAATAGAGCACCGCCGCAATGGCGAAGAATTCGAAGGTGCGGAAGGTCTTGACGTTGTAATCCTGGGTCACGCCGGTGAGGTCATTGTTGAGGCCGACGATCACGCCCATCGAGGTCATCAGCACGGCCCAGACCATCTGGTTGGTCAGCGGATAGAAAACGATGCGCAGCAACTGCGGAATGACGATCAGTCGATAGGCCTGGGGCGCGCTCATGCCCAGCGACCGGGCAGCGCGCAACTGGGTATCAGGCACGGCCTTCAGACCACCGCGAAAGTTCTCCGCCAGATAGCCCGCGTTGTTGATGGTGATGCCGGCGAGTAACGCGGCCCACGAGCTGATGTGCAGGCCGAACGAGCCCAGGCCGAAATACAGGATGTACACCTGAAACAGCGACGGCGTGTTGCGCGCGATGGAAATCCAGGTCGCGGCGAAACCCCGGAACAGGCGGTTCTTGCCTTGGCGCATGAACACCAGAAACAGCGCGATGGTGACGCCGAGGATCATCGACAGCGCGGCGGTTTCGAAGGTGACCCACGCGCCGTTGAGCATGTCGGGCAGGGCTTTGAACGCTGCGCGCCAGTGGAAGTTGTAATCAAACATTTGCGCTGACCTCCGCCTGGTGCGCCGCCATCAACCAGGCCGGCAGGCGCCCGCTGGCAACGCCGGTGATGGCGCTGTCGACGCACTCGGCCAGGCTGGCGAAGTGCACGCGACGCCCCACCAGGCCGGGGGCGTAGTGCGCGTATTTGCCGGAGTTGGTCATCAGGTTGCGCGCGGTCGGCGGAATGACGGGCTCGCCGAGCATGCACCAGCAGGTGTCAGTGACGAACTGAACGCCGAAGTTTTCGAGCGTTTGCACATAGCCGGCCTGTTGCGCGCGCTCCAGGGTGGCGCGGCCGCAGGTAATCACGATCGCCACGTTTTCGTGTTTGCGCTGGCTGCTACACAGGTGCGCCAGCGTCGCGCATTCGCTTAGGGAAAAATGCGGATTGCCCAAGGTCACGGCGTCCACTGCTGGCGTCTGCGCGCTGTTCAGTTCGCGCCAGCTGTGCAGCAAGTCCGCGGGGCTGACGCTCAGGGTTTTGTCCGGCGCGTGCCCGCCCAGCGCCAGCTCGGCGGTGGTGGCTTCGGGGGTTACGCCGGTGATATGAAACATCGGCGCAGCAGAGGTGGTGGCGAATGCCGCGCCAAATGCCTTGAGGTCATCCAGCGTCGGCGCCTTGGTTTCCAGCCCGCAGATCACCGGGATCGAGGCGCCGCAGAGCAACCCGACGTGATAACCGAAGAGCGGGTAGAAACTGTCGTCGACGCCGTCCAGTGCAGGGACATCGATGCGCAGAGTCGCCAGCCGTTGCTGGGTCAGGTGGCAGCCGATCTTCGGTGCGCGGCCGGTAAGGGCGATGCAGATGTCGAGGTAATCGGGGTATTTCAGGGTGCGCGCGCCAATCACGCTGTTGGCGTACACCACGGCGTTGGATTCGGCCCAGACGATC
This sequence comes from Pseudomonas graminis, assembly GCF_013201545.1. Classification (NCBI taxonomy): domain Bacteria; kingdom Pseudomonadati; phylum Pseudomonadota; class Gammaproteobacteria; order Pseudomonadales; family Pseudomonadaceae; genus Pseudomonas; species Pseudomonas graminis. Next base: position 238,932 of record NZ_CP053746.1, on the reverse strand, counting down.
TGCTCCCCCAGCTCCGGTGCACTGTCCAGCAGGTACGGCGCGCAGGTAAAACTCACCCGCGCGCCCATCTCCAGATACGCATCGCCCAGCTGACTGGCCGGCTCGCCGAGGGCCGGATCAACGCCCAGTTCGCGCCAGCGTCGCTTGTCCACGGAGATGGAATTGAGGGTGGTCGGCACACGGACCCTGGCGCCCCAGGCCACCAGCTGCCGGGCGAACCGCAGGCTGGCCGGCCCGGTGTAGATGCAGCCGTCGATGTGCGCCTGGGTGATGTCCAGCAGTTCGGTCGCGCCTTGCAGCTCGGCCATGCGCAGGATGATGCCCATCGCCACTTGCGCGGCTTTGCCGTAAGCGCCGTCGAGAAAGCCCTGGTCGGTTTCGGTGAGTGAAATCTGGCTGAGCGGGCGATGACTCGTCTGGTTCGTTTGATCGCGAAGAAGTGGAGGCGGAGGGCTGGAAAAGCCGCTCACGCGGTCATCCTCGACCCGCACGAAAGCGGTGTTCCGCAGCGCCGCAAAACCCGCTTCTCCGAGGCTGATCACCGGAATCGAATGGCCGAACATTTGCTCGGCGATCAGCACGCCGAGGGTGAGGATGTCTTCGACGCGTTCGAAGACCAGTGCGGCCGGTGCGTGGCCGTTGAGGATCAGTTCCAGCAACACGCTGCTGCCGGTGCACGAGCCGCGCCCGCTGGGAATGGCCAGCACCCGGCCGCTGATGAACTGGCCGCTGAGGGGGTGATGACGGTCGATGACTTCACCGGTAAACGGTTCGACCCCGCCCCAGAAACTCAGGCCCACGTCGGCATACAGCAATTCGCCCTGGGCGCTGCCGGTGACGAGACAGCGCCCGTTCAACGAGACTTCAGACATCGTGGGCTCCTGAATGAATGACCCGTTTCTGAGGATGACGCCGATGATCGTTCCCACGCTCCGCGTGGTAATGCCGCTTGCGACGCTCTGCGTTGTGCGTTTTGACGCGGAGCGTCAGGGGCTGCATTCCCACGCAGAGCGTGGGAACGATCAGCGTCAGGGGCTGCATTCCCACGCAGAGCGTGGGAACGATCAGGCGATCACTTGCGTGCGCCAACTCAGTAATAGACGCCCGGCACGGTCAGATCCACCGGCTTGCCGCCCACCCACTTTTCATACAGCTCGGCATAGCGTCCCGAGCGCACTTGCTGGTTCACAAACAGGTTCAGGTAATGAATCAGCCCGTACTCGTTACGCTTGGCTGCAAGGGAAACATAGTCGATGGTGTAGGGCGCGTTACCGGCAATCTTCAGGCCTTTGTACTTGCCGGACTTGATCGAGGCAGCCGCGACGGTGTTGGTCACCACCGACGCTTTGATGTGGCCCTGGGCGACGGCGAGGATGGTGTCGTTCTGGGTCTGGTACGCGCGGAAACTGCCGCTGCCCCATTTCTTCTGATCCTTCTCCAGCGCGATGGCTTCGAACGTGCCGCTGGTGTTGCCGACATCCTTGCCCTTGAGGTCGTCGTAGCTGTTGATGCCAGCGTCGTCGCGGGTCAGCACCACCATCTGGAAGGCGAAATAGGGGATGGTCATGCCCACGGTTTTCGCCCGCTCCAGGGTGTCCGAGGTCGACGCCACGATCACGTCGGCGCGCCCTGAAACCAACGCAGGAATGCGGTCCGGAAACGGCGTTTCCACCACCTCGGCAGTCACGCCCAGCACCTTCGCCAGGTCGTTGCAGTAATCGACGTCAAATCCGACCGGGTTGTTCTTGTCGTCACGGGACCCCATCGGCGGGAAGTCCAGGGTCACGGCGCATCGCAGTTTGCCGGAGTCGATGATGTCATCGAGCTTGTCGGCCAGCGCGGTGTTGATAAAAGAAGAGCTCATGACGGCGAGGAGGGCGACGGCGACAGCTTGGTTTTTCATAGAAGCCTCGGTGCGTGCAAAGGGAGAAACGGTCGGATAAGTAATTTCGTATACGATATTTCATATGCACGCAGCGTGCCTGTTTCGCCAGCATGCCGTGCAGGGCTCTGGATCAGCGGGCCGGGGTTTGGATAGGTGTTCCAGGAGCGCGGTGCGGTGTTACATAAAGGAGCAGGAATGAGCAGCGTGCTTCATTGATGCACGTTGGTGTACCGCGGCGTGAATGCATCCTCCCCGATGACTCGCCCCGGTAGGAGTGAGCTTGCTCGCGAAGACTGCACGTCAGACGCTAAAGATGTTGTGTCCGTACCGGCCGCTTCGCGAGCAAGCTCACTCCTACAGGGGAGCAACCAATTCAGATGCGCTTTCGCGAACCCCGATACTCACTCGGCGACGCCCCGGTCAGTGCCTTGAACTGGCGGCTGAACGCGCTGTGATCGGTGTACCCGCAGCGCAAGGCGATCTCGGTGATCGACAGGTCTTCCTGCAACAACCGCGACGCCTCACCCAGCCGCGCCTTGTGAATCATCTGTCGGGGCGTCAGCTGGAAGATGCGTTTGCAGTGCCGCTCCAGCTGGGCGATGGACAGCCCGGCAATGGCCGTCAGTTGCTCAAGGGTGATGGGCCGCGCGAAGTGTTCGCGGATGTAAGCGTCGACCTCGACCAGCTTCTGATACGCCGGATGGGTCGTCTGCAGGATTTGCAGATCCCGGGAAATACCCGCCAGCCCGATGATTGCGCCGTGCCGGTCGCGCAGTGCGATCTTGTGGGTCAGGCACCAGATCGGCTGATTGCCGTAATACAGGTGCAGCTCCAGCTGATCGCTGAGTTGCCTGCCATCGGCCAGGACACGGCGGTCCTGGGCGGTGTACAACGGCCCGAAGCGGGCGGGGAACACTTCCTCGGCGGTCAGCCCGACGATCTGGCTTTTCTCTTTGAAACCGCAGCGCTGTACCAGCGTCTGGTTGACCAGCGCATAGCGGGCCTGGGCGTCTTTGACGAAGAACACCACCCCGGGAAGGGTATCGAACAGCGGCGCGACCAACGCCAGGCTGGCAAGCAGTTGGTCGAGGTTGTGCAAGGGCGCGGTGGGGATGAGGTCGATCATGTTCACGGGCGGGAGGGCCGGGCAGAAGATGGATCGATGATGCGGGATGTTGGATGCGGCGGCTAGTCGGCGGGGCGGCTGGAGTCGCCGTATCAATATGAGCTGGCCTAATGACCCCGGACACCTCAATGGGGGAAACTGTACCCATTGAGGAACGATCATGACCAAGAAATACAGAAAATTCGATGCAGCCTTCAAGCTTGATGTCTGCAAGCTCATCGTCGATCAGGGCCAGAGCGTGAACTCGGTCTGTCTTGACATGAATCTGAGTGATACGGCAGTGCGTCGTTGGGTTGAGCAATACAAGGCCGAGCTGTTGGGCGGGCCGGGTATTGGTAATCCATTGACCAGTGAGCAGCAGCGAATTCGTCAGTTGGAGCAGCAGATTCGGCAGCTAAAAATGGACAACGACATCCTAAAAAAAGCCACGGCCTTCTTTGCCCGCGAATTGAAGTGATCCATCAACTGGTTCACCAATTACATCGCAAGGCCTACCCGGTGGCTCATATCTGCCGGGTTTTGCGGATCAGTCGTTCCGGGTTCTATGAAGCTCGCCAACGTTGCCAGAAACCCAAGCCCATCTGCAATGCAGCGGCCATGGTCAAGGCGACATTCGAGTCCAAAGAACACTGCTACGGTAGCCGCCGCGTGCTGGGCGCGCTGCGTGATGAAGGTGTTTCCATCGGTCGTTTCAAGGTTCGTCGCCTCATGAAACAGCAGGGTCTGCGCCCGATCTGGAAGCGCAAGTTTATCCACACAACCGACAGTAACCACAACTTGCCGGTTGCTGAAAACCTGCTTAATCGCCAGTTCAACCCCAAGGCAATCAATCAGTCATGGGTCGCAGACATCACCTATATACGCACACGAAGCGGTTGGGTCTATCTGGCTGCGGTTATGGACCTGTTTTCACGCAAAATCGTCGGCTGGGCCATGGCACCCCATATGCGCGCCGAACTGGTGACCAGCGCGATGCAACTGGCCATTGCTCAAAGGCAGCCTGAACCGGGCCTGATTGCCCACTCGGACAGAGGCAGCCAGTACGCGGGAGCTGCTTATCAATCGCTGCTGACTCGCAACGGGATGCGTTGCAGCATGAGCCGAAAAGGTAATTGCTGGGACAATGCAGTGATGGAGCGCTTCTTCCTGAACCTAAAGATGGAGCGCACCTGGAGAAAGGATTACGCCAACCACGGCGAAGCAATAAAGGACATCACTGATTACATCGTGCGGTTCTATAACGAGGGGCGATTGCACTCGACGTTGGGCAACATGACGCCCAATCAGTACGAGCGGCAAGCGGTCTGACAATCACCGATTGAGGTGTCCGGAAAAAGTTGACCACTTCAATAAATCAGTCCTCTTGGAACAGCGCTCTGAGTGCCGATATCCTTGCAGACGAAGAAACTGTGGGAGCGAGCTTGCTCGCGAAGGGGGCGAGACATCCGCTGGATATTCCGCGTTCGGAACACCGTCTTTGTGAGCAAGGTGGAGCGCCACCCCGTTCACTCACGCAATTTAATAAATCAGGCGCTTTAAACAGGGGCACCCTCGTCCAGACACGCCAGCGTCGAAATCCGCGCCGGGCTGAAGGGCGGGCGTAACAACGGGGGTTCCCAGCCGAACAACGTCTGCGCCGCCGTTGCACAGATGCGCCCCTGACACGCGCCCATTCCACAGCGGGTGGCGAGTTTGGCGCCGGTCCAACTGCCATGATTCGCCAGGTCCGCGTAACGCACGTCCTCACAGCGGCAGACTATCGTTTCCGGCATCGCCAGATGTTTCAGCGCCGGATTCAGGCGGAACGCCGTGTTCAACCGATCCGCAAAACCCTGCCAGCGCTGCCGCTCAGCCCACAAGCCTCGGGCCTTGTCCCGTTCACCCACCGCCACCAGCCCGGCAATACGCCCTTCGACCAATGCCAGTTCGCTGCCGCCGAAACCGGTGCATTCCCCTGCTGCGAAGTGATCAGCCAGACTGCTCGCCTGCCAGTCGTCGACCACAATGGCCTGATCCCGCACGGTGCAGCCCAGTGCCTGGGCGATCTCGGTATTGGGCACCAGACTGAAACCGCAGGTTAGACGCTCGCAGGCCAGCTCTTCAACGGTGTCGCCCACCTGAACGCGAACGCCTTCCAGACGATCCGTGCCCAGCGCCGCCAGCACATGGGCCGAGGTTCGATAGGCGGCACTGGCCAGCGTGATCGCCTGAATCGCCTTGTTCGGCCAGCGCCACAGCCCCGCGGCAAATCCGGCGACGGCGCTCAAGGGCGCCTGCTCGGCGATTCGCACGACCTCGGCGCCGTGCTTCTGCGCGGTCGCCGACGACGCCAGCAACAGCGGGCCGGTTCCGGCGATGACGATGCGCTCGTCTGTCACCTGCAAGCCGCCTTTTATCAGCGCCTGCAAACCGCCGGCGCCAGTGACCCCCGGCAGCGTCCAGCCGGGGAAGGGCAGCAGCCGCTCCCGCGCACCGGTGCACAGAATCAGTGTGTCGTAACTCAATACCCAGCCGCGCTCGGCGTCTTCCAGCAGCAAGCGTTTCGGCCCCGCCAGCGTGACCACTTTGCAGCCGCTGTGCAGGCGAACGTTGTTCATGCCCTGCAATTGCCCGCGCATATCCCGAGCCTGTTTCGGCACCTGAGCATGTGGGCCGTCGCGCCAGATCTGCCCGCCCGGCAGCGGGTTGTCGTCGAGCAGGGCGATGCTCAGCCCGCGAGGCGCCGCCGCCAGAGCCGCCGCCATGCCCGCCGGACCTGCGCCGATGATCAGCAGATCGACATGCTCGGTCGTTGTCGCGGTCACGGTTACGGTCATGGCTGAGTCTCGACGCGCATGCCGTCGCGGCAGATCGTCTGGCAGGCCAGTCGGCGCAGGCCGTCGATGCTCACCCGGCATTCCTGGCAAATCCCCATGCCACACAAGGGCGCGCGGCGCTGGCCGCTGACCGATGTGCGGCTGCAGCGATCGCCGCTCGACATCAGCGCGGCGGCCACCGTGGTGCCTTGGGCGAAGCGAAAGGGCTGACCATCGATGCTCAACTCAGGCATGGGCGCGGGCTCCGATAAAGCGTTGCGGCAGATAGGGTTCCAGGTCGAGGGGCGGCCGAGTGCGCAGCATTTGCGCGGCCAGCAAGCGGGCGGTGCCGGTTGCGGTGGTGACGCCGAGGCCTTCGTGCCCGACCGCCAGCCACAGCCCGGGTTGATGCGGGTGCTCGCCGATCAGCGGCTGACCGTCGGGGCTGGCGGAGCGAAAGCCGGTCCAGCTGCGAAGGCCGTTCATCTCGCCCAGACTTGGGAGGAAATCCAGCGCCCGGCGCAGCATCCGCCCGAGCATGGCCGCGTCCACCTCAGGGTCGTGGTTGTCGAACTGCCGCGATGAGCCGATGAACAATTGGCCGGTCGGGCGCTGCTGCACATTGAACGCCACCGAGGGGCCGTTGCCCTTGTGGGCGCTGGTGACGTAGCCCAGCTCGACCAGCGTGTGGGTGATCTGCGCGGGGTAGCGGTCGGTGATCAGCAGATGGCCTTTCTTCGCTTGCAAGGGCAGGTCAGGGCACAGCTCGCGGGCGTAGATGCCGCTGGCCAGCACGACGGCCGGGGCTTGCAGCCATTCACCACTCGCCAGCCGAACACGGTTGCCGTGGACTTCCACGACTTCTGCCTGACACTGAACCACCCGTGAAGACTGGCGCTGCAATAGCCAGCGCGCGGCATTGGGCGCGTACAGAATGCCGTCGCCACTAACTTTCAATGCGCCGAGCAGGCCGTCTCGCAAAGACGGTTCCGCCCTTGCCAGCTCGGCACCGGACAGCAACTCGCAGGCCAGACCGTATTCGCTCAGCGCCGCATGCTTGCGCTCGGCTTCTTCCATTTCTTCTTCATTGCAGGCCAGCCACAGGGTGCCGTTGGTGCGCATCGCGCAGTCGTCCGGCATCTGCGAAGCCAGCTCGCGCCACGCCCTGACCGAATACTCCCCCAGCGCCAACTCGGCCGCGGTGTGGTCCAGTACCACCAGATGGCCCATGCCCGCAGCCGTCGCGGCGGGGCGCTGACAATCCAGCACCAGCACGTGCAAGCCCTGAGACGCCAGCTCGTCCGCACACGCCGCGCCGATGATGCCGCCGCCGATAGCGATCACATCAGCGACATGGCCTTGTAGCGTGGACGCGTTGGTCACGAGCGAATGCCCCAGGCGAGCGGGTCTTCGTCGTCCAGCAACAAGGTTGCTTCGGCGCTGATGTAGGCGCGGCCACGAATGGTCGGCACGATACGATCCCCCGCCTGCCGCTCGCCGTGCTCCCAGACGAAACTGCCTTCGAATTGGCTGCCGATCACGCTGGCCTGCTGCCACAGCGTACCGGGCTGAAGTTTGCCGTCTGCTGCCAGGCACGCCAGTTTGGCGCTGGTGCCGGTGCCGCAGGGCGAGCGGTCGTAGGCTTTGCCGGGGCAGAGCACGAAGTTGCGGCTGTCGGCGTGGTCGTCGTCGGCGAACAGCTCGATGTGGTCGATGACGCCGCCGTCTTCGCCGCGAATGCCCTGGCTTTCCAGGGCCTGACGGACCTTCCAGGTGTAGTCGGTGAGGGCGTCGAGGTTATCGGCGGCGACGCTCAGGCCGTGGTCGGCGATCAGGAAAAACCAGTTGCCGCCCCAGGCGATGTCGCCGGTCACGCTGCCGAGTTCAGGCACCTCGACGACGAAGTTCTTGCGATAGCGGTAGGAAGGGACGTTGTCGACGCTGACGGAGCGGTCTTCGTGCAGCGTGGCCTGAACCGTGCCGACCGGGGTTTCGATGCGATGCACGCCGGGGCCGATCTTGCCCAGATGCGCCAGTGAGACCACCAGCCCAATGGTGCCGTGGCCGCACATGCCCAGGTACCCGCTGTTGTTGAAGAAGATCACCCCGGCGCACGCCTCCGGATCGACCGGCTCGCACAACAGCGCGCCGACCAGCACATCGCTGCCGCGAGGTTCGAGCACGGTGGCGGCACGCCAGTCATCAAATTGTTCAGCCAGAAGCCGACGCCGCTCAGCCATGCTGCCCCGCCCGAGATCGGGAAACCCGCCGAGCACCAGCCGCGTCGGCTCACCGCCGGTATGAGAATCGAGGATCTGGATGCGTTTCATGTATTCCCCTCAAGCGGTTATTAATGGCCACCACGACCCCAGCGGGACCGGCGCGTGCACCCGGTGGAGCTGGCTACGACGATCTCTAGTGGGACCGGCTTCAGCCGGGAAGGCGTCGGTCGTCGCACCCGAGATTTATGGTGTTCACACTGACCTCTTCCCGGCTAAAGCCGGTCCCACTAAAGCATTGCGTACACCCGACGTAACTGGCTATCACGATCCTGTGGGACCGGCTTCAGCCGGGAAGGCCTCGGTCGTCACGCCGCAAGTTTTGTGGTGATTACACTGACCTCTTCCCGGCTAAAGCCGGTCCTACAGATCGCGGCGCGGAGCAACTTCACTATTGAGGCAAGAGTGCCGGGAACGACGGCCAAGGTCTTGACCGATTTCGCTCTTCCCAATGACGAAATCGGCACAGCGACCTTCACTTAGATTTCGCTGAGCACGGCGTGGGGCAGGTGGGCGTAGAGGGTTCGGCAGACGCCGATGATGTGGTGTTCGATCAGTTCGGCGGCTTTGTCCACGTCACGATCGGCACAGGCTTTGAGGATCTCGCGGTGTTCCAGGTCGGCGCGCTCTTTGCCTTCGTCGAAACTCATCTGCACCCGCAGGTAGCGTTCGACCTTGTCGTGGATCGAGCGAATCATGTTCAGCAAAAACGGCCGCTGCGCCGCTTCATACAAACAGGTGTGAAACGCCCAGTTCAGCTCGGCCCAGCGCCCGATGTCGTCGTCGTGCATGAACTCGTCACAGATAGCCCGGGCCCGATCCAGCTGTGCAGCGGTCATACGCGGCACGGCGAGACGGATGGCCTGCACTTCCAGCAGCACCCGCACTTCAAAAATCTGCGCCAGCTCCGGCTCGGAAATCCGCGTGACCACGGCGCCCTTGTTGCGCTGGAACTGCACCAGCCCTTCGGCTTCCAGACGCTTGAGCGCTTCGCGCACGGGGATCTTGCTGACGTTGAACACGCGGGCGATGTCGTCCTGACGAATCGGCTCGTCCTCGGCGAACTGGCCGGAGATGATCGACTCGCGCAGGTACTTGGAAATCACCTCGGACGCGGAGGGCGCGACACCGAGGTTGGGGGCGTCAGGAAGAAGGAAAGGCACGCGGATGACTCAGCATTGGGGGACGGCGAATATTGTATACGACGTCCGATTTGTTACGCGCTGTGTCTTTTCACTCCACCGGCAAAACGATCAATGGTTGGCGGTGTACGACAGCATCATCGACAGCTGACACATCGGCCGTCCGCTCTCGGCATGCCATTGGTTGAACGCCGCCTGGACCGCTGCCTGATCGCGCTGGCTGCTGGGCACGCGGTCGACAATCTTCTGGGCGTTGAGCGCAGCGACCACGTCATGGCTGGGGATGAAGGTGTCCTTGCCGACCATGCGCAAAAAGCGCGGCGATGACAGCCCGCCCATTTGATTGCCGTGCTTAAACAGATAACGCCACAGCCCGACGATGTCGGTCACCGGCCATTCAGCAATGAAATTGCCGAAGCTGCCGTGTTCGTGGGCGATGTCGAGGATCAACTGGGCGTTGCGCGGCACGCTTTTGAGCTTGCCCAGGTGGCGGATGATCCGCGCGTCCTGCATCAGGCGTTCAAGGTGATCGCCGCCCATCAGCGTGACCTTTTCCGGATCGAAGCCGAAGAAGGCCTGCTCGAAGGCCGGCCATTTGGCGTCCACCAGGCTGTGCTTGAGGCCGGCACGAAACACCCGCAGCGCCATGGTCGACAGGTAACGGTCGTCGCTGAGGGCTTTCAGTTTTTTCGGCGTGGCGGGAGTGGGCAGATGCGCCTCGAGGGCGGCGACGGAACCAAAGCGGTTGAGGCAGTATTCATGGAGCCATTTGTAGTCTTGCATGCCCTCTCCAAAACAAAATTCATGTGCGCGATCGCTGGTTTAGCGCATTCCGAGTTCAGACCCGGAGCCCCGGCAGGGGGCTCTGTGTTTGACCCGGTTTGAGCGAGGGGTTCCAGCAATCGCGCGCGAGCAACGCCTTGGGCTATTAGCCCTTGGCCGGGTCGAGCAACAGCGCGGTTTTCGCCAGCCGCTGACCCAGCGAACGGCACAGGGTGGTTTCGTGCTCATCCAGCGCGCGCTTGCCATCGGCACCCGCGTGATGACTGGCGCCATAAGGCGTGCCGCCGCCCCGAGTTTCGATCAACGCCGCTTCGCTGTAGGGCAGGCCGCTGATCAGCATGCCGTGGTGCAACAACGGCAACAGCATCGACAGCAACGTGGTTTCCTGACCGCCGTGCAGGCTGGCGGTAGAGGTGAACACGCTGGCCGGTTTGCCTACCAGTGCGCCGGTCAGCCACAGATTGCTGGTCCCGTCGAGAAAGTACTTCAGCGGCGCGGCCATGTTGCCGAAGCGGGTCGGGCTGCCCAAGGCCAGGCCCGCACAGTTTTTCAGGTCATCCAGAGTGGCGTACAAGGCGCCGGCGTCCGGAATGCTCGGCGCCACGGCTTCGCAATCGGTAGACACCGCTGGCACTGTGCGCAGGCGCGCTTCCATGCCGGTCATCTCCACACCACGGGCGATCTGCCGCGCCATCTCTGCAGTCGCGCCGTTACGGCTGTAAAACAGAACCAGAATGTAGGGCGCGCTCATGGCAGGATCTCCAGAATGTTTTCCGGCGGACGGCCAATCACGGCCTTGTCGCCAACGACGAGGATAGGGCGTTCGATCAACTTCGGATGCGCAGCCATCGCGGTGATCAGCTGCTCGTCGCTGAGGCTGGTGTCAGCCAGGTTCAGGGTTTTGTATTCGTCCTCACCTTTGCGCAGCAGACCGCGAGCACCGATGCCGAGCTTGCCCAGCAGGTCGCGCAGTTGTGCGGCGTCGGGCGGGGTCTCCAGGTAATGAATGATGGTCGGCGTCAGGCCGCGGGCTTCAAGCAATTCCAGCGTGCCACGGGATTTGGTGCAACGCGGGTTGTGATAAAGCGTGAGATCGGTCATTTGCGGGTCGCATCTTGCCTTTGGTGGCGGCTATTCTACCTGCGTCACGGTAACGACCGGTAACACGCGGCGAGCGATGCACAATCGCGTAGCGTGCATCTGGAAAAAAGAGCACCTAGAAGGAAACAGCATCATGGCAAGGCGATTGGCAGCGGCGGCAGCACTGATTGGAAGTCTGTTGCTCAGCGGGTGCGGCGTAGACCTCGGCACCGACCAGAATGGCGAGAAAGTGGCCAGCAGCCGCGTCGACAAGCACTGGCTGGTGGTCAATTACTGGGCCGAATGGTGCGGCCCGTGCCGGACGGAAATCCCCGAGCTGAACACACTGTCCGAGCAAGTCAAAGGCCAGAACGTCAGTGTGTTCGGCGTCAACTTCGACAACCTCCAGGGCGAAGACCTGAAGAGCGCAAGCAAAGCGCTGGGCATCACCTTCACCGTCCTGGCCCAAGACCCGGCCGAACAATATGACCTGCCAAAAAGCGAAGCCCTGCCGGTGACCTACATCATCGACGACAAGGGCAAAGTGCGTGAGCAGTTGATGGGCGAACAGACCGCGGCGGGGGTAATGCAGAAGCTGACGGAGTTGAAGGGGAAGGGCTGAAGCAGATCATTGGGCAGTCAGCTTAGATGTGCAACGGCACTGCTCGCTGATTAACGCTCATCGGCCAGAAGCGCCCAGCGCTCGTGATCGCACCAGACCCCGGCGATCTGCAGGTATTTCGGAGAGAACCCCTCTTTCCGAAATCCGAGACGTTTGACCAGCGCGATTGAACGCACATTTTCAGGTTGAATATTGGCCTCGAGACGGTGAAGACCCAACTCTTCAAAGGCATACCTCGTCGTCAGTTCCACCGCCTGGGACATTCTTCCCGTCCCGGCAAACGAGACCATGCCCCAGTAGCTGAGATACGCGTTCTGAAATCCTTTATAGAAAATCTGGCTCAGATTGGTCACACCCACAATCTGGTCGGATTCTCTATCGCGAGCCACGAGCCCAACGCTGGCGCCTGTGGTTTGAGCTGAATACCACTCCTCGAACCCTGAAGCGGTTATGAACGGCTGTACCCAGCGACCGTGGTAATCCCGGCTTTCCCGATTCGCGTGGAGAAGCTCGTCGATATCGGCGCGCGTCACGCGGGCGAGCTTAACGTCTGACATTTCCATCATATGTTCTCGTTACCTGCTTTCCCGATGGTTTCTCCGGCTTGCTGACGCCTATATTTACCGGGGCGATGTGTCCTGCCAGCCTGTGATTTCATGATGAAGACGAGACCGCTCCGAGTCCAATCAGACTGGAAAGTAGGTGCGGTCTGGCGGCCTGTAGGGGCTCGTCACCAGCGTCTGCAGTCGGACAAAAGATGCCAGTCAGCGACCTGACTGCTCACGCAGCGCATCCAGAAGCAGACGAAAAGCTGGTTTGTGTTGGCGCCGGCTTGGGTAGTAGAGGTGATACCCGGTGACGGTGCCAGTCCAGTCCTCCATCAGCCGCACCAGGCGACCTTGTGCCAGATCCTGCTCGACCAGATGCTCCGGGAAGTAGCCCAGTCCGGCACCCGCCCTGACGAAATCACGCATGAGCCAGATGTTATTACTCACCAGATGCCCGTCGGCGCGTACTCTGATTTCTCTCCCGTTTTTTGCGAAAGGCCAACCCCACAATCCTCCCGAGGTGGGCTGGCGCAGGTTGATACAGGCGTGCTCGGTCAGATCCTGTGGCGTCAGGGGTTTAGCACGGTGTTCCAGATAGGCAGGAGCGGCCACCAATGCCATGCGGAAATCCCGGCCAATGGGCATGCTGATCATGTCCTGAGCCAGCTGCGCCCCCAGGCGGATACCGGCATCGAAGCGCTCTGCAACGATGTCGACCAAGGCGTAGCTGTCGTTGATTTCGACCTTGATGCCCGGGTAGTCGGTCATCAATTGCAGCGCAGCCGGAGCAAGGACCAGCTGGGTTGCGTGTTCCATGGAGGTGATGCGCAGGCTACCCGCCGGCATGCCGCTGAGTTCGCTCAGCTCGTTGAGCCCCGACTCGATCCCGTCAAAATGCGGCCCGATGCTGTCGATCAGGCGCGCGCCGGCTTCGGTCGGCGCGACGCTGCGGGTACTGCGGGTCAGCAATTGCACCCCCAGGCGCGATTCCAGTTTGGTGATGGTGCGGCTCAGCGCAGGCTGGGACACGCCAAGCTGCGCCGCTGCCTTGGTAAAACTGCCTTCACGGGCGACCCGCAGGAGGGCCAGGAGGTCGGTGACGTTGTCGCGCACGATTGATGCTCTGCGGTTATAGGTCCATTCCAACCATACCATCTAATCATTTGTAGCCATGATGGCTAGAGTGTCGCATTCGCTTTGCGGCGCTTTCAGGAATCATCTTTTCCATGAGTAAACAAACATTCGATGTGATCATTTTTGGCGCCACGGGCTACACCGGTCGGCTGGTCGCTGAATACTTCTTCACTCAATACGGCGTCGACGGCCCTGTTAAATGGGCCATCGCCGGTCGCAGCATGAGCAAGCTGGAAGCCATTCGGGACCGTTGGGCAAACGCCGCAGCGCTGCCGCTGATCGTGGCCGACGCTCAGGACCGGGCGTCCGTGCGCGAGATGGTTGCCGCGACCCGGGTCGTGATCACCACCGCAGGGCCGTTTTCGGTCTATGGCTCGGACCTGGTGGCCGCCTGCGCCGAGTTGGGGACGGACTACGTTGACCTCTCGGGGGAGATCCCCTGGATTGCCCGGATGATCGGCAGCCATCAGGCCCAAGCCCAGGCATCGGGCGCGCGACTGGTGTTCTCCTGTGGTTTCGATTCGGTGCCGTTCGACCTCGGCGTATGGTTCACCCAGCAGCAGGTCATGAAGAAGTTCGCTCGCTACGCGCCTCGGATCAGGGGCCGCGTGCGCAGCATGCAAGGCGTGCTGTCCGGTGGCACGTTCCTGAGTGTCGATGCTGTGGTGGCAGCGGCAGCGCAGGATCCTGCTCTCGGTGAACTGGTGGCCGATCCGTTTGCCTACACACCAGGATTCAAAGGCGTCGAGCAACCTGATGACCAGACCCCCTACCAGGATGAACTGGCTCAGACCTGGGTCGGGCCTTTCATCATGTCGGGCATCAATTCCAAGGCGGTGCATCGCACAAACTTGCTGGAAGGGCACCTGTGGGGCACGTCGTTTCAGTACGACGAAATGCTGATGCTCAAGGCACAACCGAGCGAAGACGATGAGCCTGGCCTGGCGGGCTTCTCCTTTAATGAGGGCGGTCATCCGCAACCGGGGCAAGGGCCGACACAGAAGGAGCTTGATGCAGGCTTTTATGATGTGTTGTTCATCGCAGAACTGGCAGACGGTCAGGTGCTCAAGGCATCCGTGAGTTGCGACGAGGATCCGGGCTACCTGTCGACCTCCAAGATGTTGGCCGAGTCAGCGATGGCGCTGGCGTTCGATGTGACACGTGAGGAGACCCCGGGCGGTTGCTGGACGCCCGCGGCGGCGTTGAATGAGGCTTTGCTTAAGCGCCTGACTGAAAAAGCCGGACTGAGGTTTACCGTCGAGGGTTAATTCGATAGGCGGCTAAAAAGGCTGAATGTCTTGGACGTTCAGCTTTCAGAGTCTTTAGCCCTCTCAGCAATTAGCCCTCTCAACAAAAGGTGTCCCATGAATCTGCCAAACCGTATGAACTACATCGAGATCACCGAACCCGGTGGCCCTGACGTATTAAAGCTACTGCAGGCTGATGTCCCAACGCCCGGTGATCACGAGCTGCTGATCCGGGTTCACGCCGCCGGCATCAATCGTCCTGATGTCATACAGCGTTCGGGCAAATACCCGATGAAACCCGGCATGACCCCTGTGCCCGGGCTGGAAGTGGCCGGTGAGGTTGTTGGGGTTGGCGCAAACGTGGCCGATTTCAAGCTGGGCGACAAGGTATGTGCCCTGACCAATGGCGGTGGTTACGCCGAATACTGCGTTGTGGCGGCTACCCAATCATTACCGGTCCCCGACGGCGTCGACATGATTCAGGCCGCGGCCATTCCGGAAACATTCTTCACCGTGTGGGCCAATCTTTTCGAGCTGGGCCGTGCCCGAGAAGGCTGCACCGTATTGATCCATGGCGGCACCAGCGGCATTGGTACGACCGCGCTGATGCTGTGCAAGGCCCTGGGGATCAAGGCATTCGCAACGGCTGGCAGCCAGGAAAAGTGCGACCGGATCCGCGAACTGGGTGGCGAAGCGATCAATTACCGCGAGGTGGACTTCGCTCAAGAGATCGCCCGGCAAACCCACGAGAAGGGCGTGGACGTGATTCTCGACATCATGGGCGGGAGCTACTTCGAGAACAACGTGGCGTCACTTGCACGACGCGGTCGACTGGTCATTATCGGTTTCCTGGGCGGCAGCTCTGTCAAGGACTTCAATCTGCTGGCGTTGATGGAAAAGCAAGGCTCGGTGACCGGGTCGATGATGCGTTCGCGCAGCGCGGAGGAAAAAGCCGAGATTGCTCGCGCCATACGAGCCAATGTCTGGCCGTTGTTCAGTCAAGGCGAATGCTTGCCGATCATTGACCGTGTTTTCCCCCTCGCCGACGCAGCACAAGCGCATCAGCGAATGGAACAGGGCGACCATGTCGGCAAAATCGTGCTGAAGGTGTTGTGAATGGAAATCGCCCGGTGCGCATCATTGACTGCCCGCCGGGCGATGTTCATTTTTTGTTTGAGGTGTCCATGGTCGTGGGGGTGGCGAGCGCCTGCTTCTGTCCGGTTTTAGTCACATGCTGAGGAATCAGCAGCACACGCTTACCGCACCAGAACTTCACACAGACCAAAGCGGTCACATCGCTAGTCCCGACGAGTGATGCGTATGAGCCTCTTAGAGCAGGAAATGCAGGACCGTGAACACCCCGTTGCCGAGGACATTGCGCTGCAGCGCAAAGTCTGGAAGTTCCAGAGGGTTGGCTGGTATGTGCTGACGGCGGTTGTCATCCTGACGTTACTTGGCCTGTTTTCCAGAGGCCCGCTCAGCACAGTCGAAGCGGTGAGTGAGCAGGGTGATCTGACGGTGGAATACGAGCGTTTCCACCGAGGCGGCGGAACCAATCCAATGGTCGTTCAGGCCACGGGACAGCCGGGCAAAGAGGTCACGCTGTCCATTGGCAAGCCGATGCTGGATGGCTTCAGCATCGAGTCTATCCAGCCGCAGCCGGTCAGCTCCGTGGGCAGTCCTGAAGGTTTGAGCCTTACGTTCCCCAACGACAAGAGCGGTCACGTCACACTCTTTATTTCATGGCGCAGCAACGGCATTGGGCTGTTTAAAAGTCGGATCGGTATCGTTGGCGGCGGCCACATTCCCGTTACTCAGTTTATCTACCCATAGGTGCTCAATGGACGCCGTACTACGCGCGGGTGCGATTTATCTGGCACTGATGGTGCTCTTCAAGATTTCTGGCCGACGATCATTGGGCGAGTTGACGTCGTTTGATTTCGTGCTGCTGATGGTCATTGGCGAAGCCACCCAGCAAGCACTGCTGGGCGATGACTTCTCCGTGACCAATGCGATTCTGGTCATCGTGACCTTGATGGTGATCGACATCGGGCTTTCCCTCGTCAAGCGCCGCTCCAAACGCTTGGCCAAGCTGATTGATGGGGGGCCGACGATTGTCGTTGAAAACGGCGCTTTCCTGCGGCATCGCATGCATGAGGCGCGCATCCAGGAAGATGACATCCTGGAAGCTGCAAGGATAGAGAAGGGCTTCGAGCGAGTGGAGCAGATCAAGTACGCGATTCTGGAGCGAAACGGCAAGATTTCGATCATCCCCGCCTGATCATCTGCCCGGCCTGGGATCGGCAGGATCACTCTCGGTTAATTGCCAAGGCTAATGCACGTCGACAGATTGTCCCTATGTCTTGGGAATGCCAGGGTTTAGGGATGAAAAGGGGCGCGTATCCAGACTCCAGGATCTGTTGCCCTCGTCCCCCGGAGGACAGGATCACAGGTATCCGGGGCCAATGAGCCTGCACCCGATTAGCCAGCCCGATACCGCTCAGCCCACCCGGCATATGGATGTCGGACAGGATGAGGTCGGCCCCTCCCGAGGTTTCGCACAACCAGTCCCAGGCATCGTCGCCTGTCTCTGCTGTTACCACCTCGAAGCCTTCGGTCTCTAAAATTTCATGGATCAAACTGCGGATGAGCCAGTCATCTTCCACCACTAAAACGGTTGATAACACTGTCCTGTGTCCATGCTGGTTCGTCGTGCAGTTGGACTGGGCCACTGTCTTCTGGTTCCCACTTCCGATACAGCCGTGACTCAGGTCTCTTTGCCCGGTAAACGGCTATAACTGAGTGCCGCGAGTTCTGTGCAAAGCCTGAAGCGCCCTTGAATATCGGGATAGCGATCAACAAGACCGGCGAAGCGTGCCCAACGAGCCGGTACAATCCCCTGTCGCTGACAACCCGGAGCCTGCGCCTTTAATGTCGTTGTTTAATCGTTTGACTGCATTTTCAACCCAGAGCGGCAGGGCGGTCGGCCTGGTCTGGGCGACTTCCCGGCCATTGTTCAGCGGTTTGATCGTGGCGACGCTGATCGCCGGTATATTGCCCGCGCTGGCCGCCTGGATCGGCCAGCGGATTGTCGATGCGGTGGTTCAGGCGATGCAGATCCACGCCAATGGCAGCCAGGCGCCGGTATGGCCTGTCCTGCGTTACGTGTTGGCCGAGGCGGGCGTATTGGCGTTGCTGGCCGCGGCGCAACGGGCGCTTTCAATGCAACAAGCGCTGCTGCGGGTGCAGTTGGGGCAGAAGGTCAACCTGATGATCCTGGAAAAGGCCCAGACCTTGTCGCTGCTGCAGTTCGAGGACTCGGCCTTTTACGACAAGTTGGTGCGCGTGCGGCGCGATGCATCGACCCGGCCACTGGGCCTCGTCACCAAAGGACTGGGGCTGACGCAAAACCTGATCTCGCTGGTCAGCTTTGCGGTGCTGCTGGTGCATTTTTCCCCTTGGGCATTGCTGATCCTGGTGCTCGGCGCGCTGCCGGTGTTCTTCGCCGAGACGCATTTTTCCGGTAATGCCTTCCGCCTGTTTCAGCGCCGTGCCCCGGAAACTCGTCAGCAAAATTACCTGGAAGCATTGCTGTCCCATGAGTCGCACACCAAGGAAGTGAAGCTTTTCGGCATGGCGCCATTGTTGCTGCAACGCTATCGCGACAATTTTACCCGCCTGTACGCCGAAGACCGCCGGCTCACCGTGCGACGCGACGTTTGGGGCTTTGCCCTCGGACTGTTGGGCACTGCCGCGTTTTACGTGGCCTACGCCTGGGTGGTCATGGACACCGTGCGCGGCCAGACCACACTGGGGCAGATGACGATGTACCTAGTGCTGTTCAAGCAAGGCCAGGTCGCCATCACGGCCAGCCTCAGCGCGATTGCCGGTTTGTACGAGGACGGCCTGTACCTGTCTGACCTCTACGAATACCTTGAGGTGCCGGTGGCAGCTGCACGCGGCACGTTAAAGGCCGGTGCGCGCCCGGGCGACGGCCTGCGCTGCGAGGGCCTGGGTTTCCGCTACCCGGGTGCCGCGCAGCCCACGCTCAGCGACATCAGCCTGCACCTGACGCCCGGCATGAGCCTGGCCCTGGTGGGCGAAAACGGCTCGGGTAAAACCACATTGATCAAGTTGCTCACCCGACTCTATACGCCTGACGAAGGCCGGATCCTGCTGGACGGCAGCAACTTGCAGGACTGGGACGAAAAGGCCCTGCACCAGCGCATCGGGGTGATCTTTCAGGACTACATCCGTTACCAGATGACGGTCGGCGAAAACCTTGGGGTGGGTGACGTCGGAGCGTTCGATGACCAGGACCGTTGGCGCGATGCGGCCACTCAAGGAATCGCCGCCGAATTCATCGAACGCTTGAGCAACGGCTATCACACGCAGTTGGGGCGCTGGTTCGCCGGTGGGCAGGAACTGTCCGGTGGGCAATGGCAAAAGCTGGCGTTGTCCCGGGCCTACATGCGCCGTGAGGCTGATCTGCTGATTCTGGACGAGCCTACGGCCGCCCTCGACGCTGCGGCCGAGGCTGCCGTATTCGAGCACTTCCGCGAGTACGCGAAGGGGCGCATGACGTTGCTGATCTCTCACCGATTCTCCAGCGTGCGCAACGCTGATCACATCATCGTGCTGGATCAGGGCCGGATTCTGGAACAAGGCAGCCATGTGCAACTGATGGCTGGAGGCGGGCGCTATGCCAGCCTTTTCGACATCCAGGCGCGTGGGTATCGGTAACCGCCCAGGCCGATCAATTGGTGGGCGGGACTGCAGACCAGATGGTGCCAATCCCTGATTTGCCTTGACCGCGATCCTCTTGGTTACGGAGCGGAACATCGCACCACTGGAACATGCGGAGCACACATGGACAGGAAGGCCAAGAACATACTATTCAAATCATACTGGGGTAGCGATGGTCGGCACCCTCTCCCGAAAGCGGAATCTCAAGACGTCGCCTACGCAAAAGCTCAAGGAGCAGTGGCTGCACTTTGGGGTGGAGAGGACAAGTTCGATCATGAGGCCGTGGGCAAACACTTCGGTAAGTGGCACCGCGGGTGAGGTCAGTCATCGTCGGCTTATGCTACCGGGTATCTCTCATCTCTTATGGTCCATCCACTAACTCCACTCAGCTTCAGGTCGCAGCCTGCTGCTTCAACCTGCGACTCAACCCGGGCGTTTTCCCCGTAACCCGCTTGAACGCCCGACTGAACGCCGCCTGAGACGTATAGCCCAATCGCTGCGCGACCTCTTCAATCGGTACCCTTTCCAGTGTCAGCCACTGGCTCGCCAGCCGCATTCGCACTTCGGTGACGTAGCGCAGCGGGGTCATGCCAATCGTCAGTTGAAAACGCTCTGCAAAAACCGAACGGGACGTATTGCAGTGCGCCGCCAGTTGCTCGACGGTCCAGTCGCGACCCGGTTGCTGGTGTAGCGCCAGAAGTGCACCCGCCAGCCGCGGATCGCGCAGAGCGGCAATCAGGCCCAAGGCGTTGCCGCAGGCGCACTCGACCCAACCGCGAACGACCATGGCGGCAACCACGTCGGCCAGCCGCGCGAGGATGCCGGCGAAGCCGATGCGTGCGGCGCTGACCTCGCGCTCCATGGTGGTGAGAATAGGGACCAGCCCAGGGTAACGCTGGCCGCCGGCATCGATCAGCATCAGGCTCGGCATCAGCTTGCCAAGACCATGGAGGCTGCCCAATTCGAATTCCATGCAGCCGCTGAACACCAGTGCGGTCGGCATAGACCCGGCATCGGTTCCGGTGTCCACCGCGCTGATGGTGTCGCCGAGCGGCTCGCCGTCCAGAAGGTCGATGTCCTGCACCGGCACGTGCGTGTGCGAGAGCAGTTGATGGGCTGCGCCGTGGGAGATGAACACGGCGTTACCGGCGGACAGCGCATAGGTTGTTCCGTCTTCCATGCGCAGTACCGCGTTGCCGACCGCCAGGAAGTGGAACCAGGCGTGACCGGGTTTGGCAGCGAAGCCCAGGCCGAAGGTCGGGCCCGCCTGGATACGCCGGTACTCGACACCGCGCAGGCGCATGCCGCGCAACAGCTCGTTAATGAGATCGGAAGAAAGAGCAAATTGATCTGTCGGCATCGTTCAGGTGTTTCAGTCAAAAAAACGGGTTTTTCGATCATAGATCATCCAGATTCGCACGCCTAGACTGCGGGTCAATTGAAGATTGGGAGATCTGTGCAATGACCGACCTTATATGCAATGCCGTTCCCGAAAGCCGTTCGGGCGCAGGGCCAGATGCAGAACCTGCAACCCCCGCGTGGATGGCCGTATTCTCGTTGGCCATGGGCGTCTTTGGCTTGCTGACTGCCGAGTACCTGCCGGCCAGCCTGTTGACGCCGATGGCGAGGGAGCTGGCGGTGTCCGAAGCGCTGGCTGGTCAGGCGGTAACGGTGACAGCCGTGGTGGCACTCTTCGCCGGCCTGTTGGTGCCCACCCTGACTCGCAGCATTGATCGCCGGTGGGTGCTACTGGGTTTTTCCACGTTGATGATCGCCTCCAATCTGCTGGTCGCCGTTTCCTCCAGTTTCGCGGTGCTTTTGTTGATGCGTATCTTGCTGGGTATCGCGCTCGGCGGGTTTTGGAGCATGGCGGCGGCGGTTGCGATGCGCTTGGTGCCCGGGGCTTTGTTGCCGCGAGCGCTCTCGATCATTTTCAGCGGCATCGCCATCGGGACGGTGGTTGCGGTCCCGCTGGGCAGTTATCTGGGCGGGCTTTATGG
The DNA here is from genome assembly GCF_013201545.1 of Pseudomonas graminis. Taxonomy (NCBI): domain Bacteria; kingdom Pseudomonadati; phylum Pseudomonadota; class Gammaproteobacteria; order Pseudomonadales; family Pseudomonadaceae; genus Pseudomonas; species Pseudomonas graminis. The sequence goes on along the minus strand of NZ_CP053746.1, from coordinate 217,545 downwards.
GTGGCGCAGCGCGTTCTTTGCGGCGGCGGCAGTGGGGGTGGTGACCCTGGCTTTCCAGTCGTTCACGCTGCCGAGCCTTGCGCCGCGCCGTCCGGCCCGTTTGCGCACGGTGCTTGAAGTGCTGCTGCGCCCCGGCATCGCCATGGGGATGTTCGGTTGCGTGCTGGTGCACAGCGGCCACTTCGCGATGTTCACGTATATCCGGCCATTCCTCGAGGGCACAACCGGCCTTGGCCCGCAGGGGCTATCGTTGATGCTGCTGGGTTTTGGTGTGGCGAACTTTGTTGGCACGTTGGTGGCGGGGTGGCTGCTGACTCGTCACCCGCTGGCCACCCTGGCGCTGATGCCCGCGCTGGTGGGCGTTGCGGCACTGGCGTTGGTCCTGTTGCCGGCCTCAGTGCCAGGGCAGGCCGTCTTGCTGGGGTTCTGGGGCCTGGCTTTTGGCGGTGTGCCGGTGGCGTGGTCGAACTGGGTCGCCAACGCGGTCCCTGACCAGGCGGAAAGCGCCGGGGGCATGGTAGTGGCGTCTGTACAGTCGGCCATTGCCACAGGCGCAGCCGCGGGTGGTGCAATGTTCAGCCTTGGTGGCAGCGCAGGCGTATTCGTGGCGGCGGCCGTGGTCATGCTGCTCGCCGCGTTGCTGATTGCACTGCGTGTGCGAGTTGCTTCGGCAGATAGCGCTTTCCTTAAACAGTCGGCACTCCATTTATGATCTAGCGCTTCAAGCGGCGCCGATCTGCCACAGAGGCTTTTTTCTCCGCTAGCTACTGGCGGGCCTGGAACTCGACTCGATCCCGGCACCCGGCAGTTCATGGAGGTCCATTTCCCAGGGGGGAGGGGACGGGGCTTTCGACTACACCACGCCTGACGCCACAATACGTCCTCGACCACCACCCCTTGCACAAAACCGTTCCTGCACTATCGTACTGCCTGAGGTAGTACGCGACCGAACCCGATGGGTTGCTTTAGGCGCTTTCGAGCGATGGCAACTTATCGGGGGTTTACATGCAGGACGTGACACGATTTCACGCGCTGGACAGCCTGCGCGGTATCTGCGCAATAGCGGTTGTCCTTTACCATACCCATGTCGTCGGCAGCATCACGGAGTGGACGTTTTTCTCCAACGCCGACCTGTTCGTCGAGTTTTTCTTCGTCCTCAGCGGCTTCGTCATGGCCCATGCCTACGGAGGCAAACGCCAACTGGACCTCAGCCGCTTCCTGGTTTCGCGCACCTTTCGCCTGCTACCCCTGCATGTTTTCATGCTCGCGGTATTCGTTGGCCTGGAATGCCTCAAGTACGCCGCCTACAGGCGAGGGTTTTCCTTCAACCAGACGCCCTTCACCGGCATTTACGCGCCGTCGGAGATTCTGCCCAACCTCCTGCTGCTGCAGAGCTGGACGCACCTGACGGAAAACCTGTCATTCAACACCGCGTCCTGGAGCATCAGCATCGAGTACTGGACCTACATACTCTTCGCCGCCACCGTGCTCATGGCGTCTCGGCGATACCTGCTGTGGACAGTCATTGCCCTCGTCGGATTTGCTCTGCTTTACCGCCAGATCGATGTGCTGACCGTCTACGCGCAAAAAGGCGTGGGCTGCTTCTTCGGCGGTGCACTGGCCTACGCCTTTTTCAGTCGCCTGAGAGGTTGGATAGCGCCTGGCTTTGCATTACTCAGCGTGCTGGAAGCCTTGGCAGCAATCGCCATCTGGTGGGTGCTGACCTCGGACTTGCCGCAGAAAGTACTGGCGGCCAGCGCGGTGTTCTGCGTGACCATCGTGCTGTTTGCCTTCGATGGCGGGGCGCTGTCGCGCGTGCTCAAGCACGAATTCTTCGCTCGCCTTGGGCGGTTGTCCTACTCCATTTACTTGACCCATCTGGCCGTGCTGTTCTTCGTGATTTCGGCCTTCATGGTGGTGCAGAAAAAAACCGGCTTTGAAGCCGCGCCGATGCTGGGTGATATCCGCTATTTGGATACCGGGCATGTCTGGCTGAATAACCTGCTCCTACTGCTGATTTTGACGGTTGTCGTGACGATTTCTACCGCGACCTATCACTATGTCGAGCTCAGAGGGCAATCGGTGGGCAGGCAGTTAGTGCGGCGCAGGGTGGCGACGTCCGCGCCCTGATCGTCAATATTTATAAATTTATCAAACACATAGTCAGAACCAATTCAGCAATCGCGGGCTCTAGCCGTAGGCTTTCACTCTCAGAACAACCAAAAACAGAGAGAGAGACCGAGATGTACTTACCCCGATCCCCTATCGCGGCCAGCCTGATTGGCGCGAGCCTGATGGTCAGTTCTGTCGCGTACGCAGACACGTTGACGCGCGACAATGGCGCCGCCGTTGGCGACAACCAAAACTCTCAAACCGCCGGCCCGAGCGGCCCGGTTCTCCTGCAAGATGTGCAATTGCTGCAAAAACTTCAGCGCTTTGATCGTGAACGCATTCCGGAGCGTGTCGTGCACGCTCGCGGTACGGGCGTGCATGGCGAATTCGTTGCCTCCGACGACGCCTCGGACCTGAGCAAGGCCAAGGTCTTCAGCAAGGGCGAGCACACCCCGGTGTTCGTGCGGTTTTCAGCCGTTGTCCATGGCAACCACTCCCCTGAAACCCTGCGTGACCCCCGCGGTTTTGCCACCAAGTTCTACACGGCCGACGGCAATTGGGACCTGGTTGGTAATAACTTCCCGACGTTTTTCATCCGTGACGCGATCAAGTTCCCGGACATGGTTCACGCCTTCAAGCCTGACCCGCGCACCAACCTGGATGACGATTCCCGACGCTTCGACTTCTTCTCCCACGTCCCGGAAGCCACCCGCACCTTGACCTTGCTGTATTCCAACGAAGGGACACCTGCCAGCTATCGCACCATGGACGGCAACGGCGTACACGCCTACAAACTGGTGAACGCCAAGGGCGAAGTCAACTATGTGAAGTTTCACTGGAAAAGCCTGCAAGGCCTGAAGAACCTCGACCCCAAGCAGGTCGCTGAAGTGCAGTCCAAGGACTACAGCCACCTGACCCATGATCTGGTTGGCGCCATCAACAAGGGCGACTTTCCGAAGTGGGACCTGTACGTCCAGGTGGTCAAGCCTGAGGACCTGGCGAAATTCGACTTCGACCCGCTGGACGCCACCAAAATCTGGCCCAATATTCCCGAGCGCAAGATCGGCCAGATGGTCCTGAACAAGAACGTGGATAACTTCTTCCAGGAAACCGAGCAGGTCGCCATGGCACCCGCCAACGTCGTGCCGGGTATCGAGCCTTCGGAAGACCGCCTGCTGCAAGGCCGGGTATTTTCCTACGCTGACACGCAGCTCTATCGCGTGGGCCCTAACGTGTTGAGCCTTCCGATCAACGCACCACGGGTCAAGGTCAATAACGGCAACCAGGACGGCCCGCTCAATACCGGCCACACCACCACCGGCGTGAACTATGAGCCAAGCCGACTCAATCCGCGTCCGGCGGTTGAAGAGGCGCGCTACAGCCAACTGCCTTTGTCCGGCAGCACGCAGCAGGCGAAGATCCAGAAAGAGCAGAACTTCAAGCAGGCGGGCGACTTGTATCGTTCCTACAGCGAGAAGGACCGCAAGGATCTGATTCAGAGCTTCGGTGAATCCCTGGCGACCACCGACACCGAAAGCAAGAACATCATGCTGTCGTTCCTCTACAAGGCGGATCCGGAATACGGCACCGGCGTGACCAAGGTTGCCAATGGCGACTTGGCCAAGGTCAAGCAACTGGCCGCGGCACTGAAGGACTGACCAACCACCTCGGCCCGCTTGCACAGCAGGCCGAGGTTTTGGAGGGCATCACCTTTTGAAGGACATCACATGCGCAAAACCCTTTATGGGCTGTTGCTGTGTCTGACGGCGATCGTAGTCCACGCCGCCCCGTCAGACACCGGCAGCGCCGCCGATACCCAGGCACAACTCAAGGAGCTGTTTTTCCAGGCCGCCCGAGAGGGGCGCCAGGACATGCTCAACGAGTTCATCAATGCCAAATTCGACCTGAATGTCCAGGACGACAAAGGCTATACCGCCCTGATTCTTGCCGCTTACCACGGCCAGCAACCGGCCGTGACCCAGCTGCTGAACGCTGGCGCCGATCCGTGCGCCAAAGATCTGCGAGGCAATACGGCATTGATGGGGGCGATCTTCAAAGGCGAGCTCAGCATCGCCCGGCAACTGGTCGCCGCGAATTGCGCGCCCGACCAACGCAATAACGCGGGTCAGACAGCGGCGATGTACGCGGCGCTGTTCCATCGCAAGGATGTCCTTGACGCACTGGCCGCCAAAGGCGCGGATCTCAACGCAACGGACGCCATGGGCAACCGGGTGCAGAACCTTGAGCGCGGCGAGTTTCAGCCGTTACCGGCGGCACGGTGATTCAGGCAAAGCGCGTTCGGTAGTTCGGATCGGATCGGTTTGCTTCCGGCCAGAACCACAGTGGTTTGCCTCGAGCCGGCCAGAGCTGCATGGCTCGTGGGGCGACACATCCCACCGCTGCACTCGTAGACCTAATGCTCTCTCGTCATAGACAACTGCCTGCCAAGGCTGTCCTTAACAGGCGCTTTCCCTTGGGTGGCAAGTGCAAATAATTCGTTACAACTAAGTCGTACGACATCATACGTACTGTGGTCGACTGTGCATCTCCCAACAAATACAACAATTGAGATCCCTTATGCCGAGCACTCCCTCCGCCGAAGGTCAGGCTACAACGCCAACGCAAAGCCGCGTCGTTAGAATATTCAAGCTCCTGGGCCCCGGCATCATCGCCGTCCTGGCCTGGCTGGGCGCAGGTGACTTGATTACTTCCTCTGTCGCCGGTGCCAACTACGGGTACGCCATGATGTGGGTGCTGGCAGTCTCGCTGCTGCTCCGGTACCTGATCGTCAACATCATTGCCCGCTTCCAACTCTGCAATAACCAAGGCATGACCATCCTCCAGGGCTATGCCCAGTTGCATCCATTTTTCGGATGGTTCCTGCTGGCGTATGCCCTGCTAATGGGGCATTTGATGAATGCCTACATGATCAAAGGCGCTGGCGAAGCGTTGGCCATGCTTTTCAAGATTGACTACCCGCTGCTTTGCTCCGTGGCAGTCGTACTGGCGGTATGGATGCTGGTGGGCCGGAATATCTATTCGTTGATCGAAGGCGTGATGAAAGCCTTGCTCGCCGTCATGACACTGGCATTCATGGCCTTGGCGCTGATGTCCGGGCCGGACGTGACGGGGATCATCAAGGGCACCATCGGCTTCAGCATTCCGCCCGATGAAGGCGTCCACGGCGCACTGCTGGTTGCCGTCTCGGTAATCGGTGCAGTCGCAGGCTCTGTTGCCAACTTCGTGCATCCGTATGTAATGCGCCAGAAGGGTTGGGTCGGGCCGGAGCACAAGCGTGTTCAGCGCAACGACCTGCTATTCGCAGTGTTCGTGGGCATCATCATCAACCTGGCGATCTGGATCGTTGGCGCGGAGATCCTGAGACCCAACGGCATTGAGGTCAACACCCTTGCGGATCTGGGCAAGGCGCTGGAAATGTTCTTCGGCTCGATTGGCTGGTACATATTCTTCATTGGCGTGTTCGCCACGCTGTTCGCCAGTATTGCCGGCAAGACGACCGCCTTCCCAATGTTGATCACCGACGCCTTCCAGCAAGTCAAACCCGAGCGCCGCGAACGTTTTGGCAAAGAGTTTCACCACGACCCGATGCACAAGTGGTTCATGTTGTTCATCCTGGTCACACCTTTGATCTGGTCGCTGCCGGGCATGCCCGACTTTGTCACCCTGACCATCGGCGTCAACGCGTTGAACATTATTGGCTTGCCAGTGATCTCCCTTGGCCTGTTGATCATGTCCAATCAGAAGTCATTGCTGGACAAGCAATATCGCAACAACATCCTGGAGAACATCGCACTGGTATTCGCCACGGGGCTTGCACTGTGGGTTGCCTTCCAGTTGGGCGTGGATTTGTTTACCTGATGCACAGCGGATACTCCGCAGGTTGCATCACCAACACTCCGGAGTTTCAGGTTGCTCGATGTTCTCTTGATCGGGAACTCAGCTCACCACCAGCGAGGCGGGATTCGAAGTCCCGCCTCTGTTTAAGCGCAAACCGGGTTTGACAGGTTCCTGTCGCGGGCAACAGCTCGAATTCACAACGATGAGCAGTCTTTAAACGGTTGAAGCTGATGTATCGGGGCTACTGCTCATTCGCACCCGATCGCAGGGCAAACCACGTGCCTGCAAGCCCCCGCCAGACTCAGTTTTCTTCCAGCCAGAACCGCAACGGTTTGCCCTGGGCAGGCCAGAGGCGCAATTGCTCGATGGGCGACACATCCCACCGCTGTACCTTGCCCATCGCCTCAAGGAACCGGTGCTCCTGCTCCATCAGCGCCGGCGCGCACAGTTTGCGGGTGCTGCCGACCGGGCCGAACGTGATCGCATTGCCCTGCAACTGGTACGACGCGAACCAGTGGTTGCAGCCGGCGTTGCCGTAGGCGCGGCCGTCGTTGCCGAGGGTCATGGTCAGGTGGCTGTTGTCGATCAACGGCCGTTCACCGATCCATTCCAGCACGTAGCCGTGGTCTTGTTTGAGCGCAGGGGTTTCGGTGGCGCATGCCGTCAGCAGCATGGCCCCCAGCAGTGTCAGCAAAAGCGGTTTCATGCGGCTTTCTTCGCGCAGGCAGGGCAGAGGTGGTTCTCGCCGACGACCTTCCAGCCCAGCTCCTCGATGCGCGCAGTGGCGGCAGGCTTGAGGGCTTTTTTGCCGTCCTTGCCGTCGACCATGAATTCGATGTCGCGCTCTTTGCCGCAGTCGTTGCAGTTCACCTTCCACTGATGGATCGCCAGCTCGGTGAACGCCGGGCCGTTGGCCACGGCCACCCACTGACCGGTCGGGTTGATCAGGTGGCGGACTTTTTCCACGTTCAGGCGCATAAACAACTCTTTGCTGCCTTTGACGGTGACCAGCAGCACGTCGTCGGGCTTGATCGAGCCGCCGTTGCCGGTCACTTGGTAGCGACCGACGGCCAGACTGCGGCATTCGATCAGGGTGTGTTGCGGGGTGAGCATGCTGTAACGGAAATCGTGTTCGGCCATGGGGGTCTCCAAATAGGCGCGCATGCTAACACTTTAGGGAGCTGATTCTCGCTGCCGACCGGCCCGGGATCGGCGGAGAACGCGCTTACTGCACCAGATTCTGCGGGCTGCCCGCCGCCCAGCCGGTGATGTTATCCAGCGTAGTCTGCGCAATGGCGCCGAGGGCTTCTTTGGTCAGAAACGCCTGATGGGCGGTGATCACCACGTTGGGGAATGTCAGCAGTCGCGCCAGCACATCGTCCTGCAGCGGCAGGTCCGAGCGGTCCTCGAAAAACAGCTGCGCTTCCTCTTCATAAACGTCCAGCCCGAGGTAGCCCAACTGGCCGCTCTTGAGTGCGTCGATCAGCGCCGGCGTGTTCACCAACGCGCCGCGCCCGGTGTTGATCAGCATCGCGCCGTACTGCATGCGCGCCAGCGAATCCGGGTTGATCAGGTGCCGGGTATGCTCGTTGAGCGGGCAATGCAAGCTGATGATCTGCGCTTCGGCGAGCAGTTCGTCGAGGGGCAGATAGCGGGCGCCCAGCGCTTCGACTACCGGGTTAGGGTACGGATCGTAAGCCAGCAACTGGCAACCGAAACCCGCCATGATCCTCGCGAACGTTGCACCGATCTGCCCGGTGCCGACCACGCCGACGGTCTTGCCCACCAGATCGAAACCGGTCAGGCCGTGCAGGCTGAAATCGCCGTCGCGGGTGCGGTTGTAGGCGCGGTGCAGGTGGCGGTTCAGTGAAAGAATCAACGCCACCGCATGCTCGGCCACGGCATGGGGCGAGTAGGCCGGAACCCGCACGACGCTGAGGCCCAGGCGCTGGGCGACGGCGAGGTCGACGTGATTGAAACCGGCGGAGCGCAGCGCGATGAGCTTGGTGCCGCCTGCGGCCAGTTGCTCCAGCACCGGCGCGCTCAAGTCGTCGTTAATGAAGGCGCAGACCACTTCGTACTGTTCGGCCAGCGCAACGGTGTCCAGCGTCAAGCGCGCGGGCTGGAAATGCAGTTCGATGTCCGCCGCGACCTGCGCGCCAAGAAAGCTCTCGCGGTCGTAGGTCTGGCTGCTGTAGACAAGCGTGCGCATGGTTGCTCCTTTATTGATGGGCCTGCAATGTCGCGTCGAACGTAGGATTTAGGCACCCCGCATCCACTGTAGGAGTGAGCTTGCTCGCGAAGGCGTTCTGTCAGTGCCCTCTATTTGACCCGACCCACCCCCGAACCCTGCAGCCTATTCGTCACAGAACAAAAAACCAGTGACCCCGATCAAGCACTCACTCGTGCCTCGGTTTCCAGGCGGTTGATGGCCTTCTCCAATTCATCCAGTGCCTTGTCGCTGTCCGCCGATTCCTGCTTCAGCAGGGTCTCGCTGCGTTGACAGGCCGCGCGCAATTGCGGGACGCCGCAGTAACGGGTCGCGCCGTGAAGGCGGTGGACGCGTTCGATCAGTGCGACGTTGTCCCTGGCCTCGCGGGCAGTGAGGATGGCTTCGCGGTCGGTGGCGAGGGAGGCCAGCAGCATCGCCAGCATGTCCGCCGCCAGGTCGGCTTTCCCCGCCGCCAGCCGCAGCCCTTCCTCGTGATCGAGCACCTGCAAATTAATACCGCCCTGGGCGATTTCGACGTGTCGCTCCGGCGCCTGATTGCGCAGCGCCAGCCCGGTCCACTTCAGCACCACCTGCGCCAGCTGGCGTTCGCTGATCGGCTTGGTCAGGTAGTCGTCCATGCCGCTCTGCAACAGCGCGCGCTTTTCGTTGGCCATGGCGTGGGCGGTGAGGGCGACGATGGGCAGCGACGTGGCCTGACGCTCGCTTTCCCAGCTGCGAATTTCCTCGGTGGCCTGGCGTCCGTCCATGCCCGGCATCTGCACGTCCATCAGCACCAGATCGAAAGGTTCGTCCTGTACTGCTTGCACCGCGGCATAACCACTGTCGACGGCCTTGACCTTGGCGCCCATGTCTTCGAGCAAGGTCTGCACCAGCAACAGATTCGCCGGGTTGTCGTCCACGCAGAGAATGCGCGGCGGCCGGCTCGACAGCGGCTCCGGCACCTCGCTGCGCAACTGCTTGGGCTGGATCAGCTCCGACAGCGCGCGGCGCAATTTGCGCGTACACGCAGGTTTCGCCTGCAACTGGTTATAGGCGTCGGGCACGGAGAATTGATACAGCGCCTGTTCAGTGGTCGGGCACAGCACCAGCACTTTGCAGTTGAGGTTTTCCAGGTCCCAGATCTGCTGGCGCAGACGCTCGGGCGGCAGCTCGTGGGCGGTGACGCCGAGCACGGCCATGTCGATGGCATGGGGCGTCTGATGCACCACCGTCACGCCATTGATGAGGTTTTCCAGGTTGTTGAAGACCATCGGCTGCAGGCCGCAGTCTTCCAGTTGATGCTCAAGCGCCTGGCGCGACAGGTCGTGATGCTCCAGCACCGCCACGCGACGGCCCAGCAGCGGCGGGGCGGGCAGGTCTTCGAGGTCGTCGCGGGTTTTTGGCAGCGTCAGGCTGATCCAGAATTCCGACCCTTCCCCCGGCGTGCTCTCGACACCGATTTCGCCGCCCATCTGCTCGACCAGCCGCTTGGAAATCACCAGCCCCAGCCCGGTGCCGCCGGAGTGCCGCGACAGGGAGTTGTCCGCCTGGCTGAACGCTTGAAACAGCGCGCGCACGTCCTGACTGGACAGACCAATGCCGGTGTCCTGCACGCTGATGCGCAACTGCACCGTGGTGTCGTGTTCTTCCTCCAGCATCGCCCGCGCCACGATGGTGCCTTCGCGGGTGAACTTGATGGCATTGCTGACGAGGTTGGTGAGGATCTGCCGCAAGCGCAGCGGATCGCCGACCAGCGACAATGGCGTATCGCGATAGACCAGACTCACCAGTTCCAGTTGTTTGGCGTGGGCGGCAGGGGCGAGGATGGTCAGCGTGTCCTGCAACAGGTCGCGCAGGTTGAACGGGATCGCGTCGAGGACCAGCTTGCCGGCCTCGATCTTCGAGAAATCCAGAATCTCGTTGATGATACTCAACAGGTTGTCGGCGGATTTCTCGATGGTGCCCAGATAATCGTACTGGCGCGGCGTCAGCTCGCTTTTCTGCAACAAGTGGGTGAAACCCAGAATGCCGTTGAGCGGCGTACGGATTTCATGGCTCATGTTCGCCAGAAACTCGGACTTGATCCGGCTGGCTTCCAGAGCTTCCTTGCGCGCCAGGTCCAGCTCGATGTTCTGGATCTCGATGGTTTCCAGGTTCTGGCGCACGTCTTCTGTGGCCTGCTCGATGCTGTGCTGCAATTCTTCCTGAGCGTTCTGCAACGTCGCCGCCATGCGGTTGATGCCCGAACCCAGTTGATCGAGTTCGTAACTGCCCATGGGCGGCAGCCGCGCTTCGAGGTTGCCGTCCTTCAACTGCGCGACGACGTGCTTGATCTGGGTGATCGGGCCGTTGATGGTGCGGCTCATGCGCAATGCCAGCATCGCGGTCAGACCGAGACCGATAAGAATCAGGATCACGCTGGCGAACAGGCTGCGATAGCCGCGCAACAACGTTCCGTTATGTGAAAGCTCCAGCTCGACCCAGCCCAGGAGGTGGTCGGCTTCAGCGGGAACGACGTCGCCCGTCAAGTGGCGACTGCGCCCGAACACCGGCATCAGGTAGCGTGTGGCGTCGTTTTCCGACCGCTGCAGCATGTGCGTGCTGTTACCGATGGGGGCCTGGTTGATCATGCTCGGGCCGGCGTGGGCCAACATCCCCCGGTCGGCATCGAGGAACGACACCGCACGCACGTCGGCCTGTTCCAGCACTTGCCCGGCAATCCGTTCAAGCATGGCCTGATCACCGCTGGCCAGCGCGCCGGCCGACAGCGGTGCCAGCTCGTTGGCAATCATCTCGCCACGCTTGAGCAATTGGGTCTGCAACTCGGTTAGCTGCATCCAGGTGAAATACCCCCCCAGCAATGCCGCCATCAGGCAGGCGGGGAGCAGGGTCAGCAGCATGACGCGGCCTTTGATGCCCACTTTTTTCAGCACACTTCTTCTCCAGCAACCCGGCACGAATTCAGGCAAATGCAGCGCCCATGCAGCGCAATCACTGCGCAGTGTAGTCATTTGCGCCTCGTGCACACAGTGGGGCCGGCGCGTGCACGTCTGATGGAGCGGGACACTTCCCTTGTAGGACTGGCTTTAGCCGGGAAGGCGTCAAGTGTTACGCCGCAAAATTGATGGTGCCCATACTGGCCTCTTCCCGGCTAAAGCCGGTCCTACAGGACCGCGGCGTGTGCACATGATGGGACTGGACGCTTCCCTAGTAGGACCGGCTTTAGCCGGGAAGGCGGCAGTCATCACACCGCAGATTTGATGGTGTCCAACTGGCCTATTCCCGGCTGAAGCCGGTCCTACTAAAGATCACCGCTCCGGCAGGCCAGCATTGCCCCGCCGCACGCAATCTTGAATAATCCCCTTCTTGAGAATCAGTCGCAGACGCCAATGACTCCCGCCAGCCTCCATCGCCCCCATATACTCGCCATCGAGGACGATGTTGTGCTCGGCGCTTTTGTCCACGATCAGCTTGATCGCTGCGGGTTTCAGGTGACCTGGTGCCAGAACGGTGCCGAAGGGCTGGCCTGTGCGCAACGCGAACCCTTCGATGTGGTGCTGATGGACATCCTGCTCCCTGGCATGAACGGCCTCGACATCCTCACCCATCTGCGTCGTCGCCATACCGTGCCGATCATCCTCATGTCCGCCCTGGGTGCCGAGGCCGACCGCATCACCGGCTTCCAGAACGGCGCCGACGATTACCTGCCCAAACCGTTCAGCGTCGACGAACTTCGCGTGCGCATCGAGGCGATTCTGCGCAGGGTCGACCTGGAACGACGCTTCCACGGCCTGACTGCCAACGAGCCCGATGCCGGCGTGGAGAAACCTGAAGCAGACGGCCTGGCCTTCGACCACGGACGCTGCGATGTCTTCTTCGTCGGCACCCCGGCGCAATTGACCGGCAGCGAATACCGCCTGCTGGAAACCTTGTGGCGCAACCAGGAAGACGTCCTCAGCAAAGCCTTCCTTTATCAGCACGTCCTGCAGCGCGGCTATTCCCAGCACGACCGCAGCCTGGACATGCACATCAGCCAGATTCGCCGCAAGCTCAAGGCCGTTGGCTATCAGGCGCGGCAGCTGCGCACGGTCTGGGGCAAAGGCTACGTGCTGACGGCAGCGGTGCTGGATGCCTGAGGTGTTGAATGGTTGAGCCGCGCAAAAAACTGCCCGGTCGGCATTCGCTGTTCTGGAAACTGGCCGTTCTGCTGGTCGGCTTCTGCCTGTTGATGATCTGGCTCAGTTGGTATTGGGGCCGCTACATCGAGACCCGCAACGCCTATCTGAACGCTGAAGCCCATCAGGTGCTCAACGGCTATGCGGCGCAGGCCGAACAGGCATGGAATACAGGCGGCCAGCGCGGCATCGACCAATGGCTAAAGCAGGTCCGTCTGCAGGAAACGGGCTGGGTCGGGGTCATCGGCAGCGACTTGCAATCCCTCGGCAGCACGCCGCTGACCCGCGAGCAGTCGCAACGGCTGACCTTCATGCGCGGCATCGACTGGCCCATGAGCACGCGGCAGAAGACCGTGCCTTGGCTGAAGATCGCGTTTCCGGGCAACCCGGACGCCGGCAGTCTGGTGATCGAACTGCCCGAGCGCTTCAAGCCGGGCCGTTACGCGTGGATCGGGCAAATCCTGACCAATGGGCTGATTCCGGCGTTGTTCACCTTGCTGCTGTGCGTCGGGCTGTATCGCCTGCTGATTCGCCCGCTCAACCAACTGCGCGAACAGGCCAACGCGTGGCGCGCCGATCGGCTGAGCAGCAGGCTGTCGCCGCAAATGACCGAGCGCCGCGACGAGCTGGGCGAGCTGAACCGCGCGTTCGATCACATGGCCGCGCGCCTGCATTCGACGGTGCAGGTTCAGCAGCAGTTATTGCGTGACCTTTCCCACGAACTGCGCACGCCACTGAGTCGCCTGCGGGTGGCCTGCGACAGCGAGCAGACCCTGCCCGAATTGCGCGAGCGCCTGAGCCGGGAAGTGGATGGCATGCGCCGTTTGGTGGACGACACCCTGCAACTGGCCTGGCTTGACACCGAGCGCGAAAAACTTCCCGGCGAGGATATTCAGGTGGTGGCGCTGTGGGAGATGCTGGTGGATGACGCCTGTTTCGAAACCTGCTGGCCGTCCCGTCAGTTGCGCTGCGATCTGGACGGCGAATGCTGGGTCAGTGGCCATCTCAATACACTGGCCCAGGCGCTGGAAAACATTCTGCGTAACGCCATCCGCCACTCGCCGCCCGAGGGCATCGTGCGCCTTGACGGTCGCAGGGAAGGGGACGACTGGCTGTTGTGGCTGGAAGATCAGGGCGGCGGGATCGACGGGGGCGATCTCGAGCGTATTTTTGCGCCGTTCATCCGCCTGGATGGCGCCCGCCCCGGCGACGGCGGTTTTGGCCTGGGCCTGAGCATCGCGCGCAACTCGCTGCGCCTGCAAGGTGGCGACTTGTGGGCGGAAAATACGGGGCAGGGCCTGAGGATGATCATGCGCTTGCCGGCCCGGCAGGCCTGATGTCGCTGTTGGATCAGCAGCTCAACCCGAACTGTAGGAGTGAGCTTGCTCGCGATGCGTGGTGTCTGTGACGTAAAGGTTGCCGGTGATAATGCAATCGCGAGCAAGCTCACTCCTACAGGGTTCAGTGCCCGGCCTATCTAATCCCAGGGACATGCCTTATTCCATTCAGCGATAACCCCCTCACTTTGCGTGATATGGCCCGGCAGCGATTGCCGGTATGATGGGCGACCCCCGCACGTCTGGATCGCGAAAACGCCATGACCCTGCAGTATCAAACCATCGCCGATTGCGTCGGCAACACCCCGCTGGTGCGTCTGCAACGCATGGCCGGGAACACCAGCAACACGTTGCTGCTCAAGCTCGAAGGCAATAACCCGGCCGGTTCCGTGAAGGACCGTCCGGCGCTGTCGATGATTACCCGTGCCGAAGCGCGCGGGCAGATCCACCCCGGCGACACCCTGATCGAAGCCACCTCCGGCAACACCGGCATCGCCCTGGCGATGGCTGCGGCGATCAAGGGCTATCGCATGATCCTGATCATGCCCGACAACTCCAGCGCCGAGCGCAAGGCGGCGATGACCGCTTATGGCGCCGAGCTGATTCTGGTCAGCAAGGAAGAGGGCATGGAAGGCGCCCGTGATCTGGCCGAGCGCATGCAGGCTGAAGGCCACGGCAAAGTGCTCGACCAGTTCGCCAACGGCGACAATCCCCAGGCGCATTACGTCGGCACCGGCCCGGAAATCTGGCGGCAGACCGGCGGCACCATCACCCATTTCGTCAGTTCCATGGGCACCACCGGCACCATCATGGGCACCTCGCGTTTCCTCAAGGAACAGAACCCGAACATTCAGATCGTCGGCCTCCAGCCCATGGACGGCGCGTCGATTCCCGGTATCCGCCGCTGGCCGACAGAGTACCTGCCGAGCATTTATCAGGCCGACCGTGTCGACCGGATCATGGACATGGGCCAGGCCGAAGCCGAGGACGTCATGCGTCGACTGGCGCGGGAAGAAGGCATTTTCTGTGGCGTGTCGTCGGGCGGCTCGGTGGCCGGGATGCTGCGGTTGTCCCGGGAAGTCGAAAACGCGGTGATGGTCGCGATCATTTGTGACCGCGGCGACCGTTACCTGTCGACCGGCGTCTACGATGCGCCCAACTGATGGCCAAGCGTGATGCAGGCCTGCGTTTCCAGCCCAGCGGCGGCACCCGGACCACGCAGGTTCCTGCCGGTAAAAAACAACGCCTGAACATCGAGCGGCTGGCCAACGACGGTCGCGGCATCGGTTTCGTTGAAGGCCGCACCTGGTTTGTCATGGGCAGTCTGGCTGGCGAAGAGGTCGAGGCCCGCGTGCTCAATGCCCACGGCAAAGTCGTCGAAGCCCGCACTGAGCGGGTGTTCCAGGCCAGCCCGATACGGC
Organism: Pseudomonas graminis; assembly: GCF_013201545.1. Taxonomy (NCBI): domain Bacteria; kingdom Pseudomonadati; phylum Pseudomonadota; class Gammaproteobacteria; order Pseudomonadales; family Pseudomonadaceae; genus Pseudomonas; species Pseudomonas graminis. Next base: position 202,430 of record NZ_CP053746.1, on the reverse strand, counting down.
GCCCGGCAGCGTGCCCGCATTTCGGCCGTTGCGGCGGTTGCAGCACCCAGCACATGCCCCACGCCGAACAGCTCGCCCTGAAACAGAGCATGCTCGCCGAGCAATTGAGCCGCATCGCCGGGGTCGAGCCGGAGGAATGGGCCGCGCCGCTGACCGGCGATGAATACGCCTACCGCCGCCGCGCCCGTGTCGCCGTTCGCTGGGACGTCCGCGCCAAACGGCTGGACGTCGGCTTCCGCGCCGCGGCGAGTCAGGACATCATCCCCATCGAACAATGCCCGGTGCTGGTACAGGCCTTGCAACCGATCATGACAGCGCTGGCGCCCATGCTTCGCGGCCTGAGCAAACCCCAGGCGCTGGGGCATGTCGAGCTCTTTAGCGGCTCGGCCAATGCCGTGCTGCTGCGGCACACCGCGCCGCTGCCTGAAAACGATCTGGCAATCCTCAAGGCGTTTTGCGAAACCCATGACGCGCAGCTGTGGTTGCACGGCGAAGGCGAGCCACAACCGGTCGACCCGGCCGCGCACCTTGGCTACCGTCTGGAGCCGTGGAATCTGTCCCTGGCCTATCGCCCCGGCGACTTCGTGCAGGTCAATGCTCAGGTCAACACCGCGATGATCGAACAGGCCCTGGACTGGCTCGCGCCGGACAAGGACGAACGAGTGCTGGACTTGTTCTGCGGTCTCGGTAACTTCGCTCTACCGCTGGCGCAAATGTCGCGCGACGTGGTGGCCGTGGAGGGCGTCGACGCCATGGTTCACCGGGCGACGGCCAACGCCGCCGGCAACGGTTTAAGCAACGTGAAGTTTTATCAGGCCGATCTGTCGCAGCCACTGGACAAGGCGGCCTGGGTGGCGGAAGGTTTCGCCGCAGTGCTGCTCGATCCGCCCCGTGACGGGGCGTTCGAAGCAGTGGGCAAGCTCAAGTCGTTGGGCGCTCAGCGCGTCCTTTATGTGTCGTGCAATCCGGCTACGCTGGCGCGCGACACGGTTGAATTGATCAAACAGGGCTACCGTTTAAAACGTGCCGGAATCCTCGATATGTTCCCGCAGACAGCGCATGTCGAGGCGATGGCGTTATTTGAAGCGAGCAAGTGAGGCAGCGGCTCAGGAAAAGCCCATGCCTTACACGGAGTCTCGTTTAATCCGACTGGCCCGCGCGTACGCGACCTTGCATGGCCCGCAAGGCGCACGCGCTCAAGAAGGCCGGCGACTGAAGGCGCATTTCATCGCGCCGTAGGGAAGGTAAGCAACATGGTACAGGTGAGACCCCACCAGCCGATCAACACAGACGGCAGTATCAACCTCGACGCGTGGCTGGATCACGTGGTCAGCGTCGACCTCGCAGTGGACCGACAGGCCCTCAAAGAGGCCTGTGAATTTGCCCGGCACGCCGAGCAACAGGACAACGCCGCCAAGAACCTCTGGGCGGAGGGCACGTCGAGTTTTCAGACGGGCCTGGAAATCGCTGAAATCCTGGCCGACCTCAAGCTCGATCAGGACTCCCTCGTTGCCGCCGTGATTTATCGCGGCGTGCGCGAAGGCAAGATCTCGCTGCCCGACGTGAACCAGCGCTTTGGCCCCACCGTCGCCAAACTTATCGACGGCGTGCTGCGCATGGCGGCGATCAGCGCCAGTCTCAGTCCGCGTCAGTCCCTGGTGCTCGGCACTCAGGCCCAGGTCGAAAACCTGCGCAAGATGCTGGTGGCCATGGTCGACGACGTGCGCGTCGCGTTGATCAAGCTGGCCGAGCGTACGTGCGCCATCCGGGCGGTGAAGAACACCGACGATGAAAAGCGCAACCGCGTCGCCCGGGAAGTCTTCGACATCTACGCGCCGCTGGCCCACAGACTGGGCATCGGTCACATCAAATGGGAGCTGGAGGACCTGTCCTTCCGTTACCTGGAGCCCGAGCAGTACAAGCAGATCGCCAAGCTGCTGCACGAACGCCGCCTTGATCGCGAGCGCTTCATTACCGACGTGATGTCACAGCTTGAGAACGAGCTGCTGGCCACTGGCGTGACGGCCGACATCAGCGGCCGGGCCAAGCACATTTATTCGATCTGGCGAAAGATGCAGCGCAAAGGCCTGGAATTCAGCCAGATCTACGACGTTCGCGCCGTTCGTGTGCTGGTGCCGGAGATGCGCGATTGCTACACCGCCCTCGGCATTGTCCACACTTTGTGGCGGCACATTCCCAAGGAATTCGACGACTACATCGCGAATCCGAAGGAAAACGGCTATCGCTCGCTGCACACGGCAGTGATCGGTCCGGAGGGCAAGGTGCTGGAAGTGCAGATCCGCACCCACGCCATGCACGAAGAGGCCGAGCTGGGCGTCTGCGCCCACTGGAAATACAAAGGCACCGACGTCAAATCCGGCTCCAATCATTACGAAGAGAAAATCTCCTGGCTGCGTCAGGTGCTCGAGTGGCATGAAGAGCTGGGCGACATCGGCGGGCTGGCGGAACAGCTGCGCGTCGACATCGAACCCGACCGCGTTTACGTGTTTACCCCGGACGGCCACGCGATCGACCTGCCCAAGGGGGCGACGCCGCTGGACTTCGCCTACCGCGTGCACACCGAGATCGGCCACAACTGCCGTGGCGCGAAGATCAACGGGCGCATCGTGCCGCTCAACTACAGCCTGCAGACCGGCGAGCAGGTCGAGATCATCACCAGCAAGCACGGCACGCCGAGCCGCGACTGGCTGAACTCGAACCTCGGTTACATCACCACGTCTCGGGCGCGGGCGAAGATCGTGCACTGGTACAAGCTGCAGGCGCGCGACCAGAACGTCGCCGCCGGCAAGGTGTTGCTGGAGCGCGAGCTGGCGCGTCTGGCGCTGCCGCAAGTGGACTTCGACAAGCTGGCCGAGAAGGCCAACATGAAGATGCCCGAAGACATGTTCGCGGCCCTCGGTGCCGGCGACCTGCGCATTGCGCAGCTGGTGAATCTGGCCCAGCAACTGGTCGAGCCGGAACGCGGCAACGAGCAGTTGGAGCTGATTCCGCGCAAGGCCACTGGTTACAAGCCGGGCAAGCGCGGCGACATCCAGATCCAGGGCGTCGGCAACCTGATGACGCAGATGGCCGGCTGCTGCCAGCCGCTGCCGGGCGATGCCATCGTCGGTTACATCACCCAAGGCCGCGGCGTGAGCATTCACCGTCAGGACTGCGCCTCGGTGCTGCAACTGGGCGGGCGCGAACCCGAGCGCATCATTCAGGTCAGCTGGGGCCCGGTGCCGGTGCTCACCTATCCGGTGGACATCATCATCCGCGCCTACGACCGCTCGGGGCTGCTGCGTGACGTCTCGCAGATTCTGCTCAACGAGCGCATCAACGTCCTGGCGGTCAACACCCGCTCGAACAAGGAAGACAACACCGCGCTGATGTCGCTGACCATCGAGATCCCGGGCCTGGACGCGCTGGGCCGGCTGCTGGGGCGCATCTCGCAACTGCCGAACATCATCGAAACGCGGCGTAACAGAACGCCGTGAGGCGTAGCTGCAAGCTACAAGCGGCAAGCCACAAGCTGCAAGCTGTACGCGCACGGCTTGAAGCTTGTGGCTTGCCGCTTGAAGCTGTGACCAAAGGGACCCCTCATGTATAGCCTCCAAGACCTCCTCAACCTCATGGCCCGCTTGCGCGATCCGCAATTCGGTTGCCCGTGGGACGTGAAGCAGAATTACGCGAGCATCGTCCCGCACACCCTCGAAGAAGCCTACGAAGTGGCCGACGCCATCGAACGCGGTGACTTTGATGACCTGCGCGGCGAGCTCGGCGATTTGCTGTTTCAGGTGGTGTATTACTGCCAGCTGGCGCGGGAAGAAGGGCGCTTCGAGTTTGACGGTGTGGTCGACGGCATCACCCGCAAACTGATTCGCCGCCATCCCCACGTGTTCCCGACCGGCGATCTGTACGCGCCGCTTGAAACGCCGCGCCTCAGCGAAGAGCAGGTCAAGCAGCGCTGGGATCAGATCAAGGCCGAGGAGCGCGCGGAAAAGGCCAGCGCCCCTGAGCAGCTTTCCCTGCTCGATGATGTGCCGGCCGTATTGCCTGCGCTGTCGCGGGCGGCGAAGTTGCAGAAGCGGGCCTCCCGGGTCGGTTTCGACTGGCCTGATGCGTTGCCGGTGGTCGACAACGTGCGCGAGGAACTCGACGAAGTCCTCGAGGCCATGGCCGACAACGACAGCGCTGCCATCACCGAAGAGGTCGGCGATCTGCTGTTTGCCGCGGTCAATCTGGCCCGGCACCTTAAGGTTGACCCGGAAAATGCCCTGCGCGCCGCCAATGCCAAATTCGAGCGGCGTTTCAGATTTATCGAACAGACCTTGCGCGACACCCGGCGCCCCATCGAAGATTGCAGCCTCGAAGAGATGGATGCGCTCTGGGGCGAAGCCAAGCGTCAGGAAAAGATCACGCCCAACTGCGGTTGAGTTGACTATTTAGAGAGAGAAGACAGATGGCGGGTATTTCCCTTCGTGACCAGTTGCTGAAAGCCGGACTGGTCAATGAGAAGCAAGCCAAGCAGGCCAGCAAGAGCAAGCAGAAGGAGCAGCGCCTGGTGCACAAGGGCCAGGCAGTGGCGGATGACACCAGCCAGCGCGCGGCCCAGGAAGCGATGGCCGAGAAGGCCAAACGAGACCAGGAGTTGAACCGTCAGCAGCAGGAAAAAATCGAGCAGAAAGCCCGTGCCGCCCAGGTCAAGCAACTGATCGAAGCCACGCGCCTGCCGAAGCTGACCACCGAGGACTACTACAACTTCGTCGACGACAAGAAGGTCAAGCGCCTGTCGGTCAACCCTCTGATGCGCAGCAAGCTGAGCAGCGGCGCGCTGGCCATCGTGCACCACGGCGGTACTTACGAGGTGATCCCCCGGGAAGCGGCCCTCAAGGTGCAAGAGCGCGATCCGCGCCGCATTGTCATGCTCAGCGCCCCCACCGAAGAGCCGGATGGCGATGATCCTTATGCCGCGTACAAGATCCCTGATGATCTGATGTGGTGATTCTTTGCTGTGGGAGCGAGCTTGCTCGCGAAGGGGCATGAGCTAAATCTTCAGAGGGTGCAGTACCGCTTTCGTGAGCAAGCTCACTCCCACCTAGTTCGCAATGTCTGTATGAAAGGGTTGCGCTGGGGGCATCGTGAAAGGCGGACCTCTGGTAAACGACAAAACCCGCCGAGAGGCGGGTTTTGTTTTGCTGCGATTCCGAAATTACGAATGACTGGCCTGAAGCTTCGCTTCTTGCTCGGCTAGTTCTGCTGCGTAACGCTGTGCGTCCGATTCGTAATGAAACATCCCTACCAGCTGGTCTTGTTGGCGTACATCCCAGATCTGGATGCCATCGGCGATGGTCTCGTGGGAGATATGGGCGTCGTCGCGTTCAGTAACAGTTACGGTCATAGTGCAAACTCCTGACTCTTGGATATCTGCGGCAGGACGTCGCAGGCCTTCTTTATAGTTTTTGGTAGCCAGCTAAGTAAATGTGCTCATCCGGCAACAGTTATTTACCGAATCCGTAACAGTGCGCTAAATGCTTGTATTCGAAGGGAGTGTGGCGTTTTGTCACACCCGGTTGAGGGCCATGAAGAATCTTTCATGTAGGCCCATGTGTCTCTCGGCGCCAAGAAAAAACCCGCCATGGAGGCGGGTTTTTTCGTAGTGCGCTCCTCGGTAGCGTGTATTAACTGCCTTTAACCGACTTACCGTTCACCGTGCCGTCCTGCAGCATGATGTTGTATTCCTTGCCGTCGGTTTCAACCTGTTGCAGGCGAACCAGCAGGTAGTCGTAGTCCTTGGCGAACCACATCACGGTGATGCGTTTGTTCTGCGTTGGATCACGCACGCGTTCGACCTTGATGGCGTCGACCGAACCGACTTTGGTCTCGACCTTTTCAGTGCCCAGGACGCGGAAGTCATAGGTGTCGATCTCGTCACCATCGACCACCTGATACGACATGCTCTTTTTGCCCGCCGCCACGTCATGCTGCAGCGCGAGCTGGTAGGTGGACTTGTCGAGAACGCCGGCATTCAGCGGGATTTTCACCGCGTCGCCACGGTCCGAGCCGGTGATGAATTTGGTGGGCCAGTCGAATACCAGATCGACCGTCTTGCTCTTGCCCAGGCCGCCACGTTCGAAGTGGTAGGTCTGCGGCAGCAACTGATCCTTGTCGACCTTGATCGTGCTGACTTCGGTCAGGCTGGCGATCATCATCGATGCCTTGAAGTTCAGGGTCCAGGTGCCGTTGGCGTTCTTTTCGAGGCTGCGGCTGGCGCTGCCGCCGCTCATGGGGAGTTGTTTCCAGTCAGCGGTGTAGCTGGCGGAGAAAGGTTGAAGGTCGGCCGCGTTGACTGCGGGAAGTGCGAACAGAGCGAAAGCGAAGAGCAAAGCGCGACGCATAATATCTCCTAATGTCGGATCAAGTGGCCGCTGGGCCCTAGGCCCTGGCCGTCCAGTGAGGCGCCGTGTTCGTCGAGGGTCAAGCGTCCTTCGGCGAACCAGCGAATGGCCAGGGGATATATCAGGTGTTCCTGGGCGTGAACCCTCTGTGCCAGCGTGGCGGGCGTGTCGTGCAACTCTACAGAAACAACTGCCTGTACGACCAGAGGCCCCCCATCGAGTTCCTCGGTGACAAAGTGCACGCTGCAGCCATGCTCGGCATCGCCGGCGTCGAGCGCCCGTTGATGGGTGTGCAAGCCTTTATACAGCGGAAGCAGGGAAGGGTGAATGTTCAGCAGGCGGCCATGGTAATGGCGCACGAACCCGGGCGTGAGGATGCGCATGAACCCGGCGAGCACGACCAGCGACGGCTGAAATGAATCGATGGCTTCGATCAGCGCCGCATCGAAGGCCTCGCGACCTTCGTAGCCGGTGTGATCGAGCACGCGAGTGTCGATCCCGGCGCGGGCGGCCCGCTCGAGCCCGAAGGCATCGGCGCGGTTGGAAATCACCGCACGGATGCGCGCAGGGCTCGCGCTGTCCTGAAAGCTGTCGATCATCGCCTGCAGGTTACCGCCGGTGCCGGACAGCAGCACCACCACGTCACAGGGTTGGGGCATGTCAGGCATTAATGAGCCTTGACGTTCTTCAGCTCGACTTGTGCAGCGCCTTCGGCAGCGGTGCCGATCTGGCCGATGACCCACGGCTGCTCGCCGGCTTCACGCAGGGCGTTCAGCGAGACTTCAACGTGTTCCTGGGCAACACAGATGACCATGCCAACGCCGCAGTTCAGCACGCGGTGCATTTCGTGCTCATCCACGTTGCCATTTTCCTGCAGCCAGTCAAACACCGCCGGGCGGGTCCAGCTCGCCACGTCGACGATGGCCTGTGCGCCTTCAGGCAGCACGCGCGGAATGTTATCCAGCAAGCCGCCGCCGGTGATATGGGCCATGGCTTTTACCGCGCCGGTGTCTTTGATCAGCTTGAGCAGTTGCTTGACGTAAATGCGGGTCGGCGCCATCAGCAGTTCGGTCAGGGGCTTGCCGTCGAGCTGGATGGTGTCGATGTCGGCACCCGACACTTCGATGATCTTGCGGATCAGCGAGTAACCGTTGGAGTGCGGACCGGAAGAGGGGAGCGCGATCAGTGCGTCGCCTGCAGCAACCTTGGAGCCGTCGATGATCTCGGCTTTTTCCACGACGCCGACGCAGAAACCGGCCAGGTCGTAGTCTTCGCCTTCGTACATGCCGGGCATTTCAGCGGTTTCGCCGCCGACCAGGGAGCAGCCGGCCAGCTCGCAGCCCGCGCCGATGCCGGTGACCACTTGGGCGGCGGTGTCGACGTTCAGCTTGCCGGTGGCGTAGTAGTCGAGGAAGAACAGCGGCTCAGCACCGCAGACCACCAGATCGTTGACGCACATGGCCACCAGGTCGATGCCGATGGTGTCGTGTTTGTTGAGATTCAGTGCCAGACGCAGCTTGGTGCCGACGCCGTCGGTGCCGCTGACCAGCACAGGCTGCTTGTAGCCGGCCGGGATTTCGCACAGAGCGCCGAAGCCCCCGAGGCCGCCCATCACTTCCGGGCGCTTGGTGCGCTTGGCGACGCTCTTGATGCGTTCGACCAGCGCTTCACCGGCGTCGATGTCTACACCGGCGTCTTTGTAGCTCAGGGAGGGTTGCTTGCTCATGATCCAGGCCTTTAAGGGGGGGATTCGGGGTAACGACCGAGTGGCAACGACGCGGGGCCTTGTCATCGCCGGTCTGCGAAGGCGCGCGATTTTATCAGGGTTGGGCGCAAGCGGCCATCCTTGGGCCGACGGGCAGGACGACCGTGAAGAAAAAATAACCGGGTTTATCCTGCCGCACCCGTTCGTCGCCGCAAGGATCCGGTGTAACGTTGGCGCCTGAGTGAGCGATTCGGCTGCACCTGCGGTCTGAGTCGGTTCATTCAAGTTTATGCAGCTATTTATAGCGTTGCCTTTTTTACCCAGCGGGAATCCTTCATGCGTCCACCTTCATTCATGCGCCTAAAAAACTGCCTGTTCGTGGGTTGCCTCTCATTGATGAGTCTGCCGGCGCTCGCCGAGACGGTGAACACGCTTTATCAGGTGCGCGAGCCCGTCAGCGGCCAGACCCCGGACGAGAAAACCCGTGCCACCCAGGCCGCGCTGGAAACCCTGGTCATCCGCCTGACCGGCGACCCCAAGGCGGTGCAGAACGGCGGCCTTGCCGAGGTGCGCAAGGACCCTCAGCAAATTATCAGCCAGTACGGTTATGACGCCGGCCCACCCGAGACCCTGCAGGTCGACTTCGACCCGGCGAGCACCGAACGTGCGATGCGTCAGGCCGGGCTGTCGTTGTGGGGCTCCAACCGCCCGGTGATCATGGCCTGGTGGCTGAACGACGCGACTGACGGTGCCAATCTGGTCGGTGACGGCCAAGCCTCTGCCGAACCTCTGCGCCGCGCCGCCCAGCATCGCGGTCTGCCGTTGCGTCTGCCGCTGGCCGATCTGGGTGAACAAGGCATCGGCAACGCCAAGACCCTCGACGGCAACGACGTCGGCCCGCTCAAAGAGGCTTCCGAGCGTTACGGCTCTGACGCGATTCTGGCGGTACACGCGCAGGAAAACGGCGGCCAGTGGCAGGGCAAATGGCACCTGTGGCTGGGCGACAAGATGGAGCAGGGCAGCGCCAGCGGCGCGAGTTCGGCTGACCTGGCCGACGCGGTGCTGTTGGCGGTGAGCCAGCGTCTGGCGCCGCGTTTCGTGGTCAAGCCGGGTGCGTCGACCGGCATGGTGCTGGATGTGCAGGGCATGAATCTTGAACGCTATGCGCAGCTGTTGCGCCTGCTCGAACCGTTCGGTGGCCGCCTGAAATCAGCCGACGGTGATCGCGTCGCTTTCGACGTCAGCGGCAGCCCCGATCAGTTGCGGTCCCAACTGTCGCTGGCGAAGTTGCAGGAAGTGCCGGCCAGTGAACTCGCCAGCGCGCCGGTCACCGCCGCGCCCGTTGCTGCGGACGGCACGCCGGCAGCACCGCAGCCGCCTGCTGTTTCCGACAGCGCATTGCACTTCCGTTGGTGAACAGGTTCATAACGACGTTGCGCAAAGCACATCATCTTGGGGAAAGAGGCAGTAATGACTGATACGCGTCGTTGGTTCTGGCTGGGCGGGGTTGTCCTGGTCTGTTTGTTCGTCTGGCTGCTGCATTCGATTCTGACGCCGTTCCTCGTGGCTTTGCTGCTGGCGTACATGGGCGATCCGCTGGCAGACCGGCTGGAAAAGCTGAAAATGTCCCGCACCATGAGTGTGGTGACGGTGTTCCTGTTGTTCACCCTGATTTTCATGGGACTGCTGTTGGTGCTGGTGCCGATGCTGGCCAAGCAGCTTTATCGCCTGTACGAACTGGCGCCGCAGATTCTCGACTGGCTGCAGCACACCGCCATGCCGTGGACGCAGGCCAAGCTGGGCCTGGCCGACGGGTTCTGGAAGTTCGACAAGGTCAAGGCAGCGATCTCGGAGCACATGGGTCAGACTGGCGACATCGTCGGCATCGTCCTGTCCCAGGCCACCACCTCGACCCTGGCGCTGATCGGCTGGCTGACCAATCTGGTGCTGATCCCGGTGGTCTGCTTCTACCTGCTGCGTGACTACGACGTGATGACCGCCAAGGTCCGCAGCCTGTTGCCGCGTCACCGCGAGAAGAAGATCGTCGCCCTGGCGGACGAGTGCCATGAGGTCTTGGGCGCGTTCATTCGTGGTCAGTTGCTGGTGATGGTCGCGCTGGGCGTGATCTACGCCGCCGGGCTGATGCTGGTCGGGCTGGAGCTGGGGCTGTTGATCGGTGTCATCGCCGGCCTGGCGGCCATCGTGCCGTACATGGGTTTCGTGATCGGCATCGGCTCGGCGATTCTGGCGGGTTTCTTCCAGTTCGGCGGCGACCTGTACCCGATGCTGGGCATCGTCGCAGTGTTCATGGTCGGTCAGGCGCTGGAAGGCATGGTGCTGACGCCATTGCTGGTAGGCGACCGCATTGGCCTGCACCCGGTCGCGGTGATCTTCGCGATTCTGGCGGGCGGCGAGCTGTTCGGCTTCACCGGCATCCTTCTGGCGCTGCCGGTGGCGGCGGTGATCATGGTGTTGGTGCGCCACGTTCATGACCTGTACAAGGATTCGGATATCTACGGCGGTCTGGACGACCCGGATCTCTGATTCCCGCGAATCAGGATGCGTACCGGCGCGCGGTGCTCACCGCGCGCCTCCTTTCTCGGCGGGTTTTGCCCGTATTCCCCAGTGATACCAGTGACCTACGCAAGCCTTTGATTTTGCTGGCGGTCTGCCGCATTGTGCGGCCAGCCCTGCGGGTATAGACTTTGCGCACTTTTCACAGAGGCCATTTGGCGGTTCGTCTCGAACCGTTCAGCCAGCATGAAACCAGTTCAGCTGCCCCTGAGTGTGCGTCTGCGTGATGACGCCACCTTCATCAATTACTATCCAGGCGCCAATGCCGCTGCACTCGGCTATGTCGAGCGGCTGTGCGAAGCCGAGGCTGGCTGGACAGAAAGTCTGATTTATCTGTGGGGCAAGAACGGGGTAGGGCGCACGCATCTGCTGCAGGCCGCCTGCCTGCGTTTCGAACAGATGGGCGAGCCGGCGGTTTACCTGCCGATGGCCGAGTTGCTCGATCAAGGCATCGGCCTGTTCGATCATCTGGAGCAGTACGAACTGGTGTGCCTCGATGACTTGCAGGCGGTGGTCGGCAAGCCTGAATGGGAAGAGGCATTGTTCCACCTGTTCAACCGCCTGCGCGACAGTGGCCGACGCTTGCTCATCGCCGCTTCATGCTCGCCTCGGGAGCTGCCGGTCAAGCTGGCGGACCTGAAATCACGGCTGACCATGGCGCTAGTGTTCCAGATGCGCCTGTTGTCCGACGAAGAAAAACTCCGCGCCCTGCAATTGCGCGCGTCCCGCCGGGGGCTGCACCTGACCGATGAGGTGGGGCATTTCATCCTTACCCGCGGCAAGCGCAGCATGAGCGCGCTGTTCGACCTGCTTGAACAGCTCGATCAAGCCTCTCTCCAGGCCCAGCGCAAGCTGACCATTCCTTTCCTCAAAGAAACCCTCGGTTGGTAAGCGCGTCCGTGATCGATCCGGCCCTGGTGCTGCAAACCGCAGCGGCCTTGCGCCACGCCACCCGTATTCTGATCATCACCGGCGCCGGCCTCTCGGCTGATTCGGGTCTGCCAACCTATCGCGGTGTCGGTGGACTGTATAACGGCGAGACCGACGACGGCCTGCCCATCGAAATGGCCTTGTCCGGCCCGATGCTGCGTCGTGATCCCGCGCTGTGCTGGAAGTACATCGCACAATTGGGCAGCGCTTGCCTGGGCGGGCGTCCCAATGCGGCGCACTACGCCATCGCTGAATTGCAGCGACGCAAGCCGGAATGCTGGGTGTTGACGCAAAACGTCGACGGCTACCATCGCGCCGCAGGCAGTCCACCGGAAAGGCTGATCGAGATTCACGGCCAGTTGGCGCCGCTCTACTGTCAATCTTGTGGCGCCGAGGATCCGCAGTTGAGCGAACATCTCAACCGGTCATTGCCACCGCTGTGTCCCCGCTGTACTGACGTTCTGCGGCCATCGGTGGTGTTGTTTGGGGAGATGTTGCCAGAGTTGGCACTGAACGTGCTTGAGAGGGAGATGGCAAAAGGCTTTGACGCTGTGCTCAGCATCGGAACCACCGCCAGCTTCCCGTACATTCATGAGCCAATGCTGCGCGCTCGGGTGATGGGAGGCTTTACTGCCGAGATAAACCCCTCGCCAACCGATCATTCCGCGCACATGGATGCGTTTCTGAGGTGTAGAGCCTTAGAAGTGATGGACGACATCGTAAGTCACATTTGTTTCGATTGAATTTGCAAATGGGTACGATAGAGGGCATAGTCTCGGCTTCTTTACACTTCAGCCACGGTCGTGCACATGCTAAACCGCTTCGCACCCCTCGTGCCTCTCGCACTCGTAACGCTGTTGTTCGGCTGCGCGGCCCAGATGCCGACGTCGCAACAACAGTCGCAAAGCCCCCAGTTCCGGGACTCTGCCACTGCTCAATCCGCTACCAAGCGCGTCGACTACGCCTCTTCCGTACTGGATGACGAAGTCGCCACCGAAGACGAGCTCGCTCAGTTTGCCGACAACAAGCCGTACCGCTTGCCCGTTCTGGCTGACAGCATCCTCGAACGCGGCAAATCCTTGATAGGCACTCGCTATCGCTTTGGCGGCACGTCGACCACCTCCGGTTTCGACTGCAGCGGTTTCATCGGTTACCTTTTCCGTGAAGAGGCGGGCATGAGCCTGCCGCGGTCTTCCCGCGAAATGATCAATATCGATGCCCCCCTCATCAAGCGCAATGACCTCAAGCCGGGCGATCTGCTGTTCTTCAGCACCGCCGGTCGCGGTCGTGTCAGCCATGCGGGCATCTACCTGGGTGATGACCAGTTCATCCACTCCAGCAGCCGCCGCAGCGGTGGCGTCCGCGTCGACAGCCTCGACGATGCCTACTGGGCCAAGACCTTCATCGAAGCCAAACGGGCACTGGCCATGGCACCCTCATCGGTACCTGAAACCACCACCGCGATGACTTCGACTACCATCAAGCGCCAACACCGTTAATTCCGGGCGCGCAAAGGGTTCGACCCTCTTGCGCGCAACCCCGGCTCTCGGCAAAGTAAGCTGCACCCCGCACAGGTTGTCGTGTTTATGTCGTTAACGGTTCGCCTGATGGTTGCCTCTCTGGCTGTGCTGCTGGCCGCGTGTTCCAGCACGCCACCGCCCGCTCCGCGCAAGGTCGTCTACCGGCCTGTGGTTTCCGCTCCTCCCCAGTTTTCTTCACCGCTCGCCGACGATGTCCTGTTGCGCGCGATCGGCCTCGTTGGCACGCCTTATCGCTGGGGCGGCAACACGCCTGATTCGGGTTTCGATTGCAGTGGCCTGATCGGCTACGTCTACCACGATGCGGCAGGGATCACCTTGCCGCGGTCGACGCGGGATATGATCACCCTGCGCGGTCCAGACATCGATCGCAGTCAGCTGCAGACCGGTGATCTGGTGTTCTTCGCCACCAGCGGCGGTTCGAATGTCAGCCACGCCGGCATCTACGTTGGAGAAGGAAGGTTCGTCCACGCGCCGGCCACCGGCGGCACGGTCAAACTCGACAGCCTCGACAAGCCCTATTGGCAAAAAGCCTGGCTGAACGCCAAACGCGTTATCCAGCCATCGAACCTCGCCAGGCAATAGTCGCTTCTGAGGCAATGTGTTCATGGGCTGTTGCTGCATGAACACCTGTGCATTTCAGGGCGAAATCCCGTAAACCCGTGGGCGCTCTGCCCACGGTTCGATTGACGCTCCCCAGTCAACCCTCTAACCTTCGCGCCATGTTTCAGGTGCCCGGGACTTCGTTGGTCCACAGGGTGAAACAGGGAAGCCGGTGCGATTGCTCGTGCGATCAATTCCGGCGCTGCCTCCGCAACGGTAAATGAGTCTGGGCCACGCACGATGCCACTGTGTTCGCTGAACATGGGAAGGCGCATGGCCTGCCACGCTCGTGGCAACTCATGAGTCCGGAGACCGGCCTGATCCATCGAACAGCATCACGGAGGGCGATGCTCTGCTGCAGGCCGGCCTTGTCCGGTGCCTGCTGACAGTCTTTGCCCGTGCCCTCCGTCTGCCACACCTGCCCTCAAGCGGAGAGCTGAGATGAGCGAATCCCCTGAACGTGACGAACGCCACCTGGCGCGCATGCTGCGCAAAAAGGCGGTGATGGACGAGCGCATTTCCAGCGCGCCGAATGAATGCGGATTGCTGTTGGTGCTGACCGGCAACGGCAAAGGCAAGAGCAGTTCGGCGTTCGGCATGCTCGCCCGCGCCATGGGCCACGGCATGCAGTGCGGCGTCGTTCAGTTCATCAAAGGCCGCCACAGCACCGGCGAAGAGCTGTTCTTCCGCCGCTTCCCTGAACAAGTGCGTTACCACGTGATGGGCGAGGGCTTCACCTGGGAAACCCAGGACCGCCAGCGTGACATCGCCGCCGCCGAAGCCGCCTGGGCCGTGACCCGGGAGATGCTCAAGGACGCCTCCATCGGTATGGTCGTGCTCGATGAGCTGAACATCGCCCTCAAGCACGGATACCTGGACCTGGAGCAGGTGCTGAGCGATCTACAGGCGCGCCCGCCGATGCAGCACGTGATCGTCACCGGTCGCGGGGCGAAGCAGGAATTGATCGACCTGTCCGACACCGTGTCCGAAATCGGCGTGGTCAAGCATGCCTTTCAAGCCGGCATCAAGGCCCAGAAAGGCATCGAACTGTGAGTGAGCGTCAACCCCGGCACTGCCCGGCAGTGCTGATCGCAGCGCCGGCCTCCGGCCAGGGCAAAACCACCGTCACTGCCGCACTGGCCCGTTTGCACCGTAATCAGGGGCGCAAGGTGCGCGTGTTCAAATGTGGGCCGGACTTTCTCGACCCGATGATTCTTGAACGCGCCAGCGGCCATCCGGTGTACCAACTGGACATGTGGATGATCGGCGAGGACGAAAGTCGGCGCCTGTTATGGGAAGCCGCTGCCGATGCCGACCTGATCCTCATCGAAGGCGTCATGGGCCTGTTCGACGGCACGCCCTCCAGCGCCGACCTGGCGCGGCGTTTCGGCGTGCCGGTGCTGGGCGTGATTGACGGCACCGCCATGGCCCAGACCTTCGGCGCACTGGCGCTGGGTCTGGCGCGCTATCAGCCGGATCTGCCGTTCGCCGGCGTGCTGGCCAATCGCGTCGGTACGGTGCGCCATGCGCAGTTGCTGGAAGGCAGTCTGACCGAAGGCCTGCGCTGGTACGGCGCGCTGTCGCGGGAGACCGGCATTGAGCTGCCGAGCAGGCACCTCGGGCTGGTTCAGGCGAGCGAACTGAACGACCTGGACATGCGCCTCGACGCTGCCGCCACCGCGCTGGGCAGCACCTGCGACGCCACCTTGCCGCCGGCCGTGACTTTTACTGCACCCGAGTTCGTGCCGGCTGAACCGCTGTTGGCCGGCGTGAAAATTGCCATCGCCCACGACGAGGCGTTCGCGTTTTTCTACGGCGCCAGCCTGGACCTGCTTCGGGAGATGGGCGCAGAACTGTCCTTCTTCTCGCCGATCCGCGACCGCCAATTACCCAACGCCGACAGCCTGTATCTGCCCGGTGGCTACCCGGAATTGCATCACACCGCGCTGGCGCAAAACCACAGCATGCTCGCCGCGATTCGCGCGCACCACGCCGCCGGCAAACCCTTGCTCGCCGAATGCGGCGGCATGTTGTACCTGCTCGATGCCCTGACCGATGTCGACGGCCAGCGCGCCGAAGGGGTGGGCTTGCTCAAGGGTGAAGCCGTGATGCAAAAGCGTCTGGCAGCCCTGGCCCTGCAATCGGTCGAATTGCCGGAAGGCACCCTGCGTGGTCACACCTATCACCACTCCCTGACCAGCACCGAACTGACCCCTATCGCCCGCGGCCTCAGCCCCAATGGCGGGCGCGGCGCCGAGGCGGTGTACCGCGAAGGGCGCATGACCGCGTCGTACGTGCACTTTTACTTCCCCTCGAATCCCCAGGCGATGGCGGCGCTGTTTTTGCCATGAGCCCGCTCCCATGACTGACCACACCTTCACCGATCCCGAACGCGCCGCCGTTTACCGTGCCATCGCCGAGCGTCGCGACATGCGCCACTTCTGCGGCGGCACGGTCGCGCCCGAGTTGCTGGCCCGCCTGCTCGAAGCCGCGCACCACGCGCCGAGCGTCGGATTGATGCAGCCGTGGCGCTTCCTGCGGATCACCGACCCGGCATTGCGTGGGCAGATTCAGGCGCAGGTGGAGGAGGAGCGTATTCGCACTGCCGAAGCCCTCGGCGAGCGCTCTGACGATTTCATGAAGCTGAAGGTCGAGGGCATCAGCGACTGCGCCGAGGTATTGGTCGCCGCGCTGATGGACGACCGCGACAAACACATCTTCGGCCGTCGCACCTTGCCGGAAATGGACATGGCGTCGCTGTCATGCGCGATCCAGAACCTCTGGCTGGCGGCGCGTGCCGAAGGCCTCGGGATGGGCTGGGTATCGCTGTTCGACCCCCTGGCCCTGGCCGATCTGCTGAAGATGCCAACCGGTTCAAAACCCCTGGCAATTCTGTGCCTGGGTCCCGTCAAGGAGTTCTACCCGGCGCCGATGCTGGTGCTGGAGGGCTGGGCGCAGCCGCGCGCGCTGCAAGAACTGGTCTACGAGAACACATGGGGAGTGATTGCATGAGCGTGGCGTTATTGAGCGTCGCCGGGGTCGCGCTGGACGCGTTGCTCGGCGAGCCAAAACGGAACCACCCGCTGGTGGCGTTCGGCCGCTTTGCCAAGCGCATCGAACAGCGCCTGAATGCCGCCGGCCGGGGCTGGCGCAGCCATGGCGTGACCGCATGGTTCATCGCCGTGATTCCCCTGACCCTGATCGCCACGCTGCTCAGCTGGCTGCCGTTGATTGGCTGGCTGGTGGAAGTCCTGGCGCTTTATTGCGCGTTGGGTTTGCGCAGTCTGGGTGAGCACGTCGAGCCGGTCGCCCAGGCGCTGCGCAGCGATGATCTGGACGAAGCACGCCGACGGGTCGGCTATCTGGTCAGTCGCCAGACGTCCGAACTGGACAGCACCGAAGTGGCCCGCGCGGCCACGGAATCGGTGCTGGAAAACGGCAGCGACGCGGTGTTCGCGGCAATCTTCTGGTTCGTCGTGCTGGGTGCGCCGGGCGTCGTGCTCTATCGCCTGAGCAACACCCTCGACGCCATGTGGGGCTATCGCAACGAGCGCTTCGAACGCTTCGGCTGGGCGGCGGCGAAAATCGACGACCTGCTCAACTACATTCCGGCCCGCCTGGTGGCGTTGACCTACGCGCTGTTGGGCAACACCCGACTGGCCCTGCGCTGCTGGCGCACCCAGGCACCGAAGTGGGACAGCCCCAACGCAGGTCCGGTGATGGCCGCCGGCGCCGGTGCGTTGGGCGTCGAACTGGGTGGTGCGGCGATTTATCACGGCGAGCTGCATGAGCGCGCGACCCTGGGCGAAGGTGTCCCGGCGGACGCGAATTCCATTGATCGCGGTTGGCAACTGGTGCAGCGCGGCGTGTGGCTGTGGTTGCTGATCTTGTGTCTGGGGACAGAATTCTATGCTTGAACATGGCGGCCGATTGCGTGGCGCAGTCCTGAAATATGGCATTGAAAAATCGAGCTGGCTTGACCTGTCCAGCGGGATTTCGCCGTGGTCGTGGCCGATCCCGGCGATTCCTGAAGCGGCTTGGGCGCGCCTGCCGGAAACCGATGACGGTCTGGAAGCCGCCGCCCGCCGCTATTACGGCGCCACGGACGTGCTGCCCGTGGCCGGCTCGCAGGCGGCGATCCAGGCGCTGCCGCGTCTGCGTCAGGCGGGCAAGGTCGGCGTACTGTCACCGTGCTACGCCGAACACGCCGAGGCCTGGCGCCACACCGGCTTTCTGGTGCGCGAGGTGCTGGAGCACGAAGTGGAGCGGTTCATCGACACCCTTGATGTGCTCGTCGTGGTCAACCCGAACAACCCCACCGGCCTGAGCCTGCCGCCCGAACGCCTGCTGGAATGGCACGCCCGTCTGGCCCAGCGCGGCGCCTGGCTGGTGGTGGACGAAGCGTTCATGGACAACACGCCGGAGTTGAGCCTGGCGGCGTACACCCAGCGCGCGGGCCTGATCGTGTTGCGCTCGTTCGGCAAGTTTTTCGGGCTGGCCGGCGTGCGCCTGGGCTTTGTGCTGGCGGAGCCGCGGTTTCTCAAAGTCATGGCGCGGCAGATCGGCCCCTGGTCGGTCAGCGGACCCACGCGGATCATCGGTCAGGCCTGTCTCAACGACGTGGCCGGCCATCAACGTCAGCGCCAGCGCACCGAGCAAGCCAGTCAGCGTCTGGTCGACGTGCTCAATCGGCACGGCTTTGCGCCCAAGGGCGGCTGCGCGCTGTTCCAGTGGCTGATCACGCCGCTGGCGGAAGAACTTTACGAGTTTTGCGCGCAGCGGGGCATCCTCCTGCGCATCTTTACTCACAACAGCAGCCTGCGTTTCGGCCTGCCCCGCGAAGAAGCCGACTGGCAACGTCTGGAGCAGGCGCTCAGCGAATTTTCCCGGGAGCGCTCATGACCCTCGGCAAAACCCTGATGGTGCAGGGCACCACCTCCGACGCCGGCAAAAGCACGCTGGTGACGGCGCTGTGCCGCTGGCTGACCCGTCAGGGTGTGCGCACCGTGCCGTTCAAGCCGCAGAACATGGCGCTGAACAGCGCAGTGACTGCCGACGGCGGTGAGATCGGCCGCGCGCAGGCGGTCCAAGCCCAGGCCTGTGGCCTCGAGCCCCACACCGACATGAACCCGGTGCTGCTCAAACCCAACAGCGACACCGGCGCCCAAGTGATCATTCACGGTCGCGCCGTGACCACCATGAACGCCGTCGCGTACCACGATTACAAAGCCATCGCGATGCAGGCCGTACTCGCCTCCCATCGCCGTCTCAGCGAAGGCTGGCCGGTCGTGATGGTCGAAGGCGCCGGGTCGCCGGCGGAGATCAACCTGCGCGCCGGCGATATCGCCAACATGGGCTTTGCCGAGGCGGTGGATTGCCCGGTGCTGCTGGTGGCGGACATCAATCGCGGCGGGGTGTTTGCCCATCTGGTCGGCACGCTGGAATTGCTTTCGCCCAGCGAACAGGCGCGGGTCAAAGGCTTCATCATCAATCGTTTTCGCGGTGACATCGCGCTGCTTCAGCCGGGCCTCGACTGGCTTGAACAGCGCACTGGCAAACCGGTGGTGGGCGTGCTGCCCTACGTGATGGACCTGCACCTTGAAGCCGAAGACGGCCTCGACCAGCGACAGATCGACAAGGCCGAGCAGGTGCTTAACGTCATCGTGCCGGTCCTGCCGCGCATCAGTAACCACACCGATTTCGACCCGCTGCGCCTGCATCCCCAGGTGAATCTGCGATTCGTCGGGCCGGGGCAGGCGATTCCCGGGGCTGATCTGATTATCCTGCCCGGCTCGAAAAGCGTGCGCAGCGATCTTGCCTATCTGCGCGCCAATGGCTGGGACACTGCCATTGGCCGCCACCTGCGTTACGGCGGCAAAGTGCTGGGCATCTGCGGTGGCCTGCAAATGCTCGGCGAGCAGCTGCATGACCCGCTGGGGCTTGAAGGCGCCGCCGGTTCCAGTCCGGGATTGGGGCTGCTGGCCCTGAGCACGGTGCTCGAAGAAGAGAAGCAACTGCGCAACGTCTCTGGTCGCTTGACCCTCGAAGACGCCGACGTCATCGGCTATGAGATTCATGCGGGCGTGACCACCGGCGCGGCGCTGGAACGTCCGTTGGTCCAGCTCGCCGACGGTCGCTGCGATGGCGCGCGCAGCCCGGACGGCCAAGTGCTCGGCACGTACCTGCACGGGCTGTTCGAGAACCCGGCGTCGAGCAGCGCCTTGCTGCGTTGGGCCGGGCTGCAGAACGTGCAGTCGGTCGATTACCACGCCCTGCGCGAACGCGACATCGAGCGCCTGGCCGATCTGGTGGAAACCCACCTGGACGGCACACTGCTGCGTGAACTCTGCGGCCTGGAGCAACCTTGATGCTGCAATTGATCCTCGGCGGGGCGCGCTCCGGTAAAAGTCGGCTGGCGGAAAAGCAGGCCAGCGAAAGCGGCCTCGACGTCATCTACATCGCCACCAGCCAGCCGCTTGACGGTGAAATGAACCAGCGTGTCGCCTTGCACCGCCAGCGTCGTCCGGCGCAATGGGGGTTGATCGAAGAACCCATCGAGCTGGCCCGCGTGCTCCGGGAAAACGCCGGGGAGGGCCGCTGCCTGTTGGTGGATTGCCTGACCCTGTGGCTGACCAATCTGTTGATGCTGGACCATCCGCAGCGCCTGGCTGAAGAGCGCGAAGCCTTGCTCGACGGCCTGGCTGAACTGCCGGGCGACATCATTTTTGTCAGCAACGAAACCGGGCTCGGCGTCGTGCCACTCGGTGAGCTGACCCGTCGTTATGTCGATGAAGCCGGCTGGCTGCATCAGGCGCTGGCCGAACGCTGCCATCGCGTGGTGTTTACCGTTGCCGGACTGCCCATGATCCTCAAAGGACCCGCACTATGAGTAACGCCTGGTGGCTCGCGCCTGCCCGTGACGTCGATCAAGCCAGCCGCGACCACGCGCTGGCCCGTCAGCAGCAACTGACAAAACCGACCGGCTCTCTGGGCCGGCTGGAAGACGTTGCGGTTCAGCTGGCTGGCCTGCAGGGTCGCCTGAAGCCGAAGGTCGATGAGGTCTGGATCGCGATTTTTGCCGGCGATCACGGCGTGGTCGCTGAAGGGGTTTCGGCGTACCCCCAGGAAGTGACCGGGCAGATGCTGCACAACTTCATCATGGGCGGCGCGGCAATCAGCGTGCTGGCCCGGCAATTGTCCGCGCAACTGGACGTGGTCGATCTGGGCACCGTTGCGCCGCTGGATCTGCCGGGCGTGCGTCACCTCAACCTCGGTCCGGGCACCGCGAACTTTGCCCACGGCCCGGCGATGACTGAGGCGCAGCTGCATGCTGCCCTTGAAGGCGGTCGCGACAGCGTGTTGCGCGCCAAGGCGTCGGGCGCCGAGCTGTTCATCGGCGGGGAAATGGGCATCGGCAACACCACCGTCGCCACTGCGCTGGCCTGCGCCTTGCTCGACTGTCCGGCCACCTCGCTGGTCGGCCCCGGCACCGGTCTGGATGCCGAGGGGGTGAACCACAAGGCGCAAGTGATCGAGCGGGCCCTGCGGCTGCATGCCGATGCTGTCGATGATGCGCTGGACAGTCTGCGCGCCCTCGGTGGTTTTGAAGTCGCGGCGCTGGTCGGTGCGTACCTGGCCTGCGCGCAAGAGGGCATCGCTGCGCTGGTCGATGGCTTTATCTGTTCCGTGGCGGCGCTGGTGGCGGTGGGTATCAATCCGTCCTGTCGGGAGTGGCTGTTCTTCGGCCACCGTGGCGCCGAGCCGGGCCATCGTCTGGTGCTGGACGCGCTGCAGGCCGAGCCGTTGCTGGACCTTGGATTGCGTCTGGGCGAAGGCAGCGGCGCGGCGCTCGCGGTGCCGTTGTTGCGTCTGACCTGCGAGTTGCACAACGGCATGGCGACCTTCGCCGAGGCCGCGGTGGCAGACCGCCCGGCATGACCTTGCATCTGGACCTGCTGCGCCACGGCGAAACCGAATTCGGCGGCGGCCTGCGCGGCAGCATCGATGACGCGCTGACTGACACCGGCTGGCAGCAGATGCGCGCGGCAGTGGTTGGTCGTGGCCCCTGGGACCGCATCGTCAGCTCGCCCCTGCAACGCTGCGCGCGCTTCGCCGACGAACTGGCCGAGCGACTGGGCTTGCCCGTGGAGTTGGAAGTCGATCTTCAGGAATTGCACTTTGGTGACTGGGAAGGGCAGAGCCCCGCGCAATTGATGGAAACCGACGCCGTCGGGTTGGGACGCTTCTGGGAGGACCCGTACGGGTTTACGCCGCCCAACGGCGAGCCGGTCCAGGCATTTGCCACCCGCGTGTTGGCCGCCGTTGAGCGGTTGCAGCGGGCGTGTGAGGGTCAGCGCGTTCTGCTGATCAGTCATGGCGGGGTGATGCGTCTCTTGCTGGCTCGCGCCCGCGGTCTGCCTCGCGAGCAATTGCTGCAGGTCACGGTGGCTCATGGCGGTATGTTCAGTCTCCATGTGCAGGCCAACGGCGAGTTGACGGAGGTTTAAATGCTGCCGTTCTGGATTGCCTTGCAGTTCCTCAGCAGTTTGCCGATTCGCCTGCCGGGCATGCCGACGCCCCAGGAGTCGGGGCGCTCGCTGCTGTTTTACCCGCTGGTCGGATTGCTGTTCGGCGTACTGTTGATGGCGATGGATCATCTGCTCGACGGCGCGCCGACACTGTTGCATGCCGTCTTGCTGCTGGCGGCCTGGGTGATACTCAGCGGAGGGCTGCACCTGGACGGCCTCGCTGATAGTGCGGATGCCTGGCTCGGTGGATTCGGCGACCGCGAACGTACGCTGACGATCATGAAAGACCCCCGGAGCGGCCCGATTGCCGTGGTCGCCCTGGTGGTGGTGTTGCTGTTGAAGTACAGCGCGGTCGTGGCGTTGATTGGAACCCACAATGGTGTTGGCCTGCTGCTGGCGCCGGTGATCGGCCGCGCGGCGATGCTGGCGCTGTTTCTGAACACGCCCTATGTGCGCGCCGGCGGGCTGGGCCAGGCGCTGGCCGATCATCTGCCGCGCAAGACGGGCGTGCGGATGCTGGCGGCGGTGGCGGTGGTCTGCGTGCTCATCGGTGGCGGTCCGGCGGCGTGGGTGCTGGTGGTGGCAGCGGGTGGGTTCTTCTGGCTGCGCCGGGTGATGATGCGACGTTTGGGCGGCAGCACCGGCGACACCGCCGGCGCGATGCTCGAACTGCTCGAAACGTTGGTGCTGGTGACATGGGCGCTGATGTGCGATTGATGCAGCAACAGGCATCCTGACTTGGGCGCATGGCAAAAACCGTACATGTGGGAGCGAGCTTGCTCGCAAAGACGCCATTCCAGCCGCTGAAAATTTATTGGATGTACCGACGTCTTCGCGAGCAAGCTCGCTCCCACAGGATCTGCGGTCCGCTCGATATCTTCGGCAAGCCGCTGAATCTGTCGGACTGACCGATAAAGCGCTCCTGTCAGTAAGCCTTCGCGAGCGAGGCGGAGCGTCACCCCGGTCGCTCCCACAATTGATTATTCGGCAGATCGGCCGGAGAGGTGTCATGCATAACGTTGCGCTGGTGGTGTACCCGCAGTTTCAGTCCCTCAGCCTGTCGGTCGGGTCCGTGCTGACCTGCGCGAACCTGATGCAGGGCGAGGCGGCGTACTCCTTTCATCTGGTGTCGGAGAGCGGCGGGGCGGTGATGTCATCTGAAGGCTTTTCGGTCCACACCACGCCATTGCAGCCCGAGGGTTACGACACGATCATCGTCAGCGGCTACATGGACCTGCAATTGCCCACCCCGAGCCTGCTTGAGTTCGTGCGCACCGCTTCGGCTCAATCGCGGCGGGTGGCGTCGCTGTGCACGGGCGGGTTTGTGCTGGCCGAAGCGGGCCTGCTCGACGGTAAGCGCGCGACCATGCACTGGATTCACGCCCCAGAGTTTCGCAAGCGTTACCCCAACGTTCGCGTCGAGGACGACAAGCTGTTTACCGTGGATGGTCAGATCTGGACCGGCGCGGGCATGAGCGCCGGCCTTGATCTCGCGCTGGCGATGGTCGAGAACGACCTCGGCGCCGATATCGCCCGGCAGGTCGCGCGCAAGTTGGTGATCTATCAACGGCGCGGCAGCGAGCATTCTCAGCTGTCGACGCTGCTGGAGCTGGACCCCAAGTCCGATCGCGTGCAACTGGCGCTGGCCTATGCCCGCGAGAACCTCAAAGGTGATCTCTCCATTGATGCACTGGCGGCCATTGCCCGGTTAAGCCCCCGCCAGTTCAGTCGGGTGTTCCGCGAGGAAACCGGGCAGACCCCGGCGAAAGCCATCGAATGCCTGCGGGTGGAAGTGGCGCGGGCGATGATGGAAACCAGTCGACATCCCATTGAAGTGGTTGCTCGGGAGACCGGTTTCGGCGATCGCGAGAGAATGCGCCAGGCGTTTCTGCGCAACTTCGGTGAGCCGCCCCAGGCGATGCAGCGAGCGTTCACGGCCACCGACATAGCCAGTTGATGGCCCCGTTTCCTTGGCGCGCTGGGCATTCATCGCGCGGCGGAGTAGCGTAGCGGCAACCCCACTTTTCCTGCCCGCTCATGAATGGACGTCGCCATGGCCTTACGCTGGATTCACGCGCCTCTGCTGTTCCTTGCCCTCAGTGGCGCCGCGTCGGCTGCCGATTGCCCGCCATTGTTGCAAGGCGAGCTGCCCAAGCTGCGGGCGAAACAGGATATCGACTTGTGCAAGCAGTTCGCCGGCAAGCCGATGCTCGTGGTCAATACCGCAAGCTTCTGTGGCTTCGCGCCGCAGTTCAAAGGGCTTGAAGCGCTCAATCAGCGTTTCAAGGGCGAGGGGCTTGAAGTGCTGGGCGTGCCTTCGGACGATTTTCTGCAGGAATCCAAAGACGCTGCCGAGACCGCCAAGGTCTGCTACGTGAACTACGGCGTCACGTTCACCATGACCGAACCGCAGCCGGTGCGTGGCGCCGACGCCATCAACCTGTTCAAGGTCCTCGCCGAGCAAAGCAGTCCACCGCGCTGGAACTTCTATAAGTACGTGGTCGACCGCAAGGGCAATGTGGTTGCAAGCTTCTCCAGCAAAACCGCGCCGGATGATCCCGAGCTGATTTCAGCCATCGAGAAGGCCATCGCCTCCAAGCCATAACAGCGGCCCGACACAAAACAGACCGACCACAACGAAAAACCCCGCAGCCATTGCTGGCTGCGGGGTTTTCTGTCTGGCGAACAGGTGATCTGCCTGTCCCGCCAACTGCATCAGAAGCGGTAGGTCATGCCCACGCCGAAACCGTTGGCGCTGTTGTCGTACTTGGCGTTGTAGCTTTGACCCAGCGCGTTCGCATCGGAGACCTTGACCTTCTCTTCCTGGAGGTAGGAGTAAGCCACATCGATGGTGATGTCGTCGGTCGGGCTGTAACCGGCGCCGAGGCTGAAGATCGTGCGATCGCCTGTCGGGATGCGCGGCGAGCGGTTTTCGTTGTTGGTCGGCGACTGGTCGAACGACAGGCCGGTACGCAGCACCCATTGCTTGTTCAACTGGTACGAAGTACCCACGGCGTAGGCCCAGGTGTCGTGCCAGTTCTGCTCTTCACTGATGGTGCCAACCAGACTTGGCGCAGCGACGCCACCTGCGCGAGTGACGCCCGAATTCTTCACGGTGATGTCTTCCAGACGGCTCCAGCGTGTCCAGGTGGCCCCCGCGTAGAGCTTCCAGGCATCGTTCATCTTCTGCGTGACCGAGAAGTCCACAGTTTCAGGCGTGTCAATGTTCAGCTTCGCGTCGTATCGACCCGCGCCCAGTACTTGGGCAGGTACGCCTGCGCCCGGCGTCACTTCGGTGTGGCCTTCGAGCTTGTAGGTCACTTTGGAGTGATAGGTCAGGCCGACGCTGGTGGTGTCGGTGGCTTGCACCAGGATACCGGCGTTGAAACCGTAGCCGACGTCATCGCCCTTGACCTGCACGCGGCCGTCGCCCGTACGGGCGCCCAGCAACGGGCTGACATTGAGTGCCGATTCCAGCGCGCCGGAAATACGGTTGATGGTCGGACCGAAACCGATCGACACCTTGTCGTTGAATGCGTAGCTGACGGTCGGCTGGAAGGTTACGACCTTGACGATGCTCTTGCTGCCGAAGTTACGGCCCTGGAAGTTGTCTTCGTAATCGGTGACCAGGCCGAATGGCGCGTAGACACCAAAGCCGAACGCCCAGTGCTCGTCGACCGGGTTCACGTAGAAGCCCATCGGCACGGCGATGAAGGGCACCATGTCGCCTTTGTTCGAACCGGTGCTGCGGCCGCTGGTGTCGGTGATGTCGGTGGAAGCATCGATTGCGGCGACCCCCACGGTCGCCTGCGCGCGCTTGAGACGCGACATCCCGGCCGGGTTGCCGTACACGATGCTGGCGTCATCGACGGACGAGGTACGGCCCGCAAAGCCGGTCCCCATGCCGCTGATACTTTGTTCGTTCAGGGCGAAGCCGGATGCAAAAATCTGAGTGGAGGCAAGAGTGATGGCGAGACTGAGGCTGGATTTGATCATTGTTTTTTTCATTGTTAGAACTCCTTGTTGATCACCGCGCGGAAATTACCAATATTTCTCCCCACGCGCCATAGCCTGGATCAGCCGAGTTAGAGCGGTTCTTGTAGGACAATCCTGAAAGTTCGCGGCTTTTTCGTTCAATACCGGTCGGTCATGAAATGGCTGGCGAGGGCTGGAACAAGGGGCTGACCCACGTTTGCCAGGCCGAGGTGAAATCCTGCAACTGGCCATCGGGCTGAAATATCTCGCGCCACATGTGTGCCATGGCCAGACAGTCATCCGTATCCGGCAGCGAAATATGGCTTGCTTCGACCATCAACCAGGCGATGGCAGTCGAGTAACGCAGGTTGACGGTCAGTTCCAGATCGGGACCTGTGAGGAACGCGTGTTGGCTGGCCAGGCCTCGAACAAGGCTGGCAAGGTCCGGATCCCGGGCCAGGTATTCGTCCCAAAGCTGGCGGTGTTGAGTGTCGGCGATGCTGTAAAGCCCGTGGCCGGGCGGGTTGTCCAGCTCGGCGCCTAGCGCTGACTGACTGGCGGCAATGCCCAATAACAGGGCTTCGGCGGCCCGATTGTGCCGGCCAAGGTAGATGAGCGTCGGGCGGATGACGTAGCGACACAGTTCACTGGCGGCGATTCCCATAACAC
The DNA here is from genome assembly GCF_013201545.1 of Pseudomonas graminis. Taxonomy (NCBI): domain Bacteria; kingdom Pseudomonadati; phylum Pseudomonadota; class Gammaproteobacteria; order Pseudomonadales; family Pseudomonadaceae; genus Pseudomonas; species Pseudomonas graminis. Next base: position 175,510 of record NZ_CP053746.1, on the reverse strand, counting down.
CCTCGAGGAGTTGATGAGTCGGCGGGCCCTGGCGCTTGGCAGCATGGATGGAGTGGGCCCACCGGCAGCGACCTGAGCCGCTGACTTGAAGTGTAGTGTGATATTCACGGTGTAAAGGTCTGTTTTACGGTCAGTTCCCATGCAGTGTCAAAATGGTGACTGGCATCCATTACCGCATCTTTCGCTGTTTCTATAAGTAAAACAGATACAAAAAAGCCCCACCGTTATCGGGTGAGGCCTTGTCGATGCAGCGGTATTTACCGACGGACGGTATCAGGCAACGGTATTAGGCAACCAGGGCCTGACGAGTACGGTCGATCACCGCCTGCAGCGGAGCATCGCTGGAGTATTGGTTCGGGTACAAACGCTCGCTATGGCGGGCGATGCCGTGCTCGTTGACGATGGTGAAGCTGAAGCAGCCTTTGCGTGCTGCCATGATCAGGCAGTCCATTGGGGCGAAAGCGTTGGTCAGTGTACGAATAGCGTTTTGAGTCTGGATATGAGTAGTCATGTTATGGGTGTTTCCTGAATCGACACGCAATAAGAGGCGTGCAAAATTAAAACGTTCCAGTAAACGCGGACCCATGCTCGAATGCGAGTCAAGGGCAGGGCGCAGAACCTGTCTGGAACAAAAGCAGCCAGTTGAGCGCATTTAAAATGTGGCGCGGGGCTGACTGGTAGGTACTTAGGAGGGCAGGCAACACAACGCGAGCTAAGGTCCGATGCTCGAGGTGAAGATCCTGATCAATTTGCAGGCTGGTTGAGGAGAGCATGAATGTTCTGCACACCCCTCCGTTTCGACGGCAGGTCGTGTGAGTTCATGTCTGGAAACCATCGAGGTGATCGATCCCTTTTTTCAATCCGTTCGCTCATTGGCGAACCGGGATTGGGGGATTTGTTCGATCAGAATTGACTTTCAGCTTGGTACTAACGGCGGCGATGCTAATGGAGTTACTGGCGCAGCGCAAGCACTGATTTGCAATGCTTCAGTTGAACGGCACAACGCGGGGCAGAAGAGACTACAGCATATCGAGCGGAAAGAGTGGCCCTGTGCCTTATTCCCGCGAATTTTGAGCGGATGCCATGGCTGCTGAAACCGGCTTATGCAGTGACAAAATCCACTTGTGCACATTGCGAAAGGTATCTGTCATGTCACTGTCACGTCGTCCGCTAACCGCTTGATTTAATGCAACGAATTATTAAGTCAATGAAAACCATCGTTTTTTTGCGCTGGTGAAAAAATCGTCAGTTTGAACGCAGGCCCCATTCTACGTGCGTTTCCGAGAGCTTAAGGGGTGTTGTCCACTGAGTTATCCACAGGTTCTGTGGATTGTCCCAAGCACTGGCTCTATCACGCCGCTCTTGAAGCATCCGCTTGCTTTTTTCTCTTCCCCTGGCGCGGTTTTACCCGAATCGTACGTCGAGCTCGCTTCTGCGCATAATGCTGACTGCATGAATGGAGGAGTCTGGATTTTATGGTGTTTGAGTTAACCAGCCTGTTGCTGGGTTTGGCGGTGGCGGCATTGCCTTTGTTGGGGCTGGCCTGGCAGTTGCAGCGGCGTCTGGCGCAACGCGAAGCGGACGCCGCGTTGCTGGACGAGCGTTTGAGTAATGCGCAGATGGCGCAGGACGGGCTCAACGCCCAGCTTGACGCCAGCCGCGATGAGATCAGCGATCTGGCCCAGGCCAATGCGGTCAAGCAGGCGGACCTGGCGGCCCTGCGCCGGGAAGTGGAGTTGCTGCGTCAACAGCATGAAGGCGCGCGCGAGGCCCAGGAAGACTGGAGCCGCGAACGGACCGCCAGGGAGGCTGAGCTACGCCGCCTTGACGCCCAGTGCGCGTCCCTTGGTGCCGAGCTGCGCGAACAGCAGGACAGTCACCAGCAGCGCCTGACCGACCTGCAGGGCTCCCGCGATGAGCTGCGTGCGCAGTTTGCAGAGCTGGCCGGCAAGATCTTCGATGAGCGCGAACAGCGCTTCGCCGAGACCAGTCAGCAACAATTGGGGCAGTTGCTTAACCCGCTCAAGGAACGCATCCAGTCGTTCGAAAAGCGCGTTGAAGACAGTTACCAGAACGAAGCCCGCGAACGTTTCTCACTAAGCAAGGAACTGGAGCGCTTGCAGCAGCTCAACCTGCGCCTGAGCGACGAAGCGAACAACCTGACCCGTGCGTTGAAGGGCCAGAAGACTCAGGGCAATTGGGGTGAACTGATTCTGGAGCGCGTGCTCGAGCACGCCGGTCTTGAAAAGGGCCGCGAGTACCAGACCCAGGTCAGCCTGAAGGGGCCTGACGGCGAGCGTTTCCAGCCTGACGTTCTGATCATGCTGCCCGGCGACAAACAGGTCGTTGTCGACGCGAAGGTCAGCCTGACCGCCTATCAACAGTATGTGTCGGCTGACGATGAGGTGATTTCCCAAGCGGCGTTGAAACAGCATGTGCTGTCTTTGCGAAATCACGTCAAAGGCCTGTCCGGCAAGGACTACAAACGCCTTGAAGGGCTGCACAGCCTCGATTTCGTTTTGCTGTTCGTGCCGATCGAGGCGGCGTTTTCGGCGGCGTTGCAGGCCGAGCCGAACATGTTCCAGGAGGCCTTTGATCGCAACATCGTGATCGTCAGCCCGACCACGCTGCTGGCAACGCTGCGGGTCATCGACAGTCTGTGGAAGCAAGAGCGGCAGAGTCAGAATGCCCGTGAGATCGCTGAGCGGGCGGGGTGGCTCTACGACAAGTTCGTGCTGTTTATCCAGGACCTGGACGAGGTCGGCAACCGTCTTCAGCAGCTCGACAAGGCCTACGGCGCCGCGCGCAACAAGCTTGTCGAAGGGCGGGGCAACCTGGTCAGCCGCAGTGAACAGCTCAAGCTGCTGGGCGCGCGGGCGAGCAAGAGTCTGCCGGCGGATCTGCTGGAGCGGGCGATGACCGACCCGGATGGGCTGGTGCAGTTGCCGGAGTAAACAAGGACTGTTGGACCACGATGCGGTAGCGCGCGGACTTATCAGGTTGGACCAAAGCCCGTCGCGATTGTATACACGTGATCTGGCTGCAGCCCCTCATTCGCCGCCTTCTGATCATGCACCGACTTTGGTCACGCTGCACTGCCAGCAGGCGCGGCGTCTGCCGTCCCACCCTTTGAAATCCATAGTTCCGGGCTCGTCAGTCGCTTGAAACCCGCTGTCTAGACGCATTTTCTGCGCGACAGGATAGCAATGGCACGCATTCTGCCTCTCGCTTCGTATACAACCCACACGCGCTCCCGTACGCAGTGTGTGCACGTGTGATGTCGGGAGCCGGTTCGTCCTTTAAGGGAGAAATGCGATGACCGAGCCATTGCCCAAAGGCTACAGCCCCCGCCTGTACAACGAAGACCTGGGCCCCGTGCCGCAGAAGTGGACCTGGTACAACATTTTCGCGTTCTGGATGAGCGATGTGCACAGCGTGGGCGGCTACGTCTTCGCGGCCAGCCTTTTTGCCCTCGGGCTGGCGAGCTGGCAGGTGCTGATCGCGCTGCTGGTGGGCATCTGCATCATTCAGGTGATCGCCAACCTGCTGGCCAGGCCCAGTCAGCAGGCGGCGGTGCCGTACCCGGTGATCTGCCGTCTCGCTTTCGGCGTGTTCGGTGCGAATATTCCTGCAGTGATTCGCGGGCTTATCGCGGTGGCGTGGTACGGGGTGCAGACGTATCTGGCCTCGAGCGCGCTGATCATCGTGGTGCTGCGCTTCTTCCCACACATGTCGGTCTATGCAGAGCCGCACTTTGCCGGCTTGTCCTATCTCGGATGGATGGGCTTCCTCGCGCTCTGGGTGGTACAGGCTGCTGTGTTCTGGACCGGGATGGACTCGATCCGGCGCTTCATTGATTGGGCCGGACCCGTGGTCTACGCCGTGATGTTCATCCTGGCGGGGTGGATTGTCTGGAAGGCGGGCTGGGCCAACATCAGCTTCACCCTGTCCGAGAAATCCCTGACTGGCTGGGAAGCGTTTTCCCAAGTGATCATGGCAACGGCACTGGTAGTGTCGTACTTCTCTGGCCCTACGCTCAACTTCGGCGATTTCAGCCGCTACTGCCGGAGCATGTCCGAAGTGCGTCGCGGCAATTTCTGGGGGCTGCCTATCAACTTTCTGGCGTTTTCGCTGGTCACCGTCGTCATTGTTTCGGGAACGCTGCCGGTGTTCGGCGAAATGCTCCATGACCCGATCGCCACCGTGGCGCGCATCGATAACGATGTCGCGGTGCTGCTCGGCGCGTTTGCCTTCGTGACCGCGACGATCGGCATCAATATCGTCGCCAACTTCGTGTCGCCGGCGTTCGACTTCGCCAACGTCGCGCCCAGCAAGATCAGCTGGCGTGCAGGCGGGATGATCGCAGCGGTGGCGTCGGTCTTCATCACACCCTGGAACCTGTTTAACAACCCCGCCGTCATCCATTACACCCTGGACGTGCTGGCGGCGTTCATCGGGCCGTTGTTCGGCATCTTGCTGGTGGACTATTACGTGATCAAGAAGCAGCAGATCGATGTCGATGCGCTGTTCAACGATGGGCCGACCGGGCGCTACTGGTACACCGGCGGAGTGAACTACACGGCGTTCAAGGCGCTTATCCTGGCGACAGTGGCAGGCATCGCAATCACCTTCGTCCCGGCATTGCAGCCGATGGCCAACTTCGCATGGTTTACAGGATGTTTCCTGGGCGGTGGGCTGTTCTATCTGTTTGCCAGACGCCGGCAGGCCCATGAATGCGCGGCGTTGACCTCCGCGGTCGCTGGCTGACGGCCCTGCCGTCTGTCGCGTGAAGTCTTCGAATCGGCGATTTGCAGTGTCACTACGTCATGCAAGGCAAAAAATTCCTGCCGCGACACTCGGTAGCAGGCGTAAAGTGCGCCTTAGCACTATGATCTGCTTTAGGCAGGTCGGACATTGGCTGCCGAGTATTTCCCTGAAGGGGGCGTTATATGAACAGCAAGTTGCAAGAATGGCTTCACGATGTAGGCGTCGCGCTCGGGTTGATTGAAAAGCCAAAGCTGCAACCCATACCCGTGCGCAGCAATGATGATGAGCGTCGTCGTCCACGGCGCTAAGCGCTTTCTCAAGACGCGTCTGAAAGCGGCGCTATCGCCCGATAGCCCGCTCCCGATTTGTCTCCCGACCCTTCGATCAGCCCTCTGATTCTCCTCTGGATCTTTTCTGAGCCATTCACGTCTGCGGCTCAGTGATGAGTCCTGCGTTTGCTTTCGACGAGAATCTGGTCGACAAGACCCTGCAGCGTCAGTTGTCCATAAGGTGATTGCGGTGACATACCCGCAATATCGGCTTTGATCTGGTTGGGGAGGACGATGCCAAAGTCACTTTGCAGAATTGAAAAAAACTCCCTGAAGTCTTCCTCATCCAGTTCAAGCGCACTCAGCATCACATCGTCTTCTTCCTGAATCAGCGTCTTGTCGACCAGAATCTTCCCGATCGTGTCGATGACATGTTGTCTGACTTCACTCTGCTTCATGGCCGGCCTCTGCTTTGATCTAAGTGGTAATCACCCCAACATCAAAATACAGAGGGTTGTGGCAGGAATGCCTAATGAGCAACCACCCTGAAAAACCTGCGGTGCGTTGCGCAACGCCGGCGGTCTCGAATTAAGGCTAGCCTAAGTTTGCGGGAGAGGAATGACAGGTGTGTGGAGATTTTTTGTAACGGCGCGCAATGGAAGAACAGCGCGCCCGATGCAGCGCACACGTTGTGGGACCGGCTTCAGCCCGAAAAGGCCCAGGCGCCACACCGCAAGAGTGAGGGGTGCTCATACGGGCCTCTTCCCGGCTGAAGCCGGTCCCGCTAAAAAAGCAGCGCGCCCGGTCCCGCTATGCAAACCGTCCAGTCCCGCTGTCAGCGGTGCGCGACGCCTGGCAGCACGCACAGCATTTCATAGAGCAGGTTCGCCCCCAGCAGCGAGGTATTGCCGGTGGTGTCATACGGCGGCGAAACCTCGACAAGGTCACAGCCAATCAGGTCCATCCCCTGGCACCCACGAATGATCTCGATTGCCTGAATCGTCGTCAGCCCGCCGATTTCCGGTGTGCCAGTGCCCGGCGCCCAGGCCGGGTCGATGCCGTCGATGTCGAAACTCAGGTACACCGGACCGCCGCCTACCTTCTCGCGCACTTCGGCCATCAGCGGCGCCAGCGACTTGTGCCAGCATTCCTCGGCCTGAACCACTCGGAACCCTTGCTTGCGACTCCAGTTGAAGTCTTCAGCGGTATAGCCCTGGGCACGCAAACCGATCTGCACCACGCGATCGCAATCCAGCAGACCTTCCTCCACCGCCCGACGGAACGTGGTGCCATGGGCAATCTTTTCGCCAAACATATGATCGTTAACGTCCGCATGGGCGTCGATGTGCACCAGCCCGACCTTGCCATGTTTCTTCTTCATGGCGCGCAGGATCGGCAGGGTGATGGTGTGATCGCCGCCGAGGGTCAGTGGAATGATGTCGTGTTCGAGAAAGCCGTCGTAGGCTTCTTCGATGATGCGCACGGCATCCAGCAGGTTAAACGTGTTGATCGCCACGTCGCCGATGTCCGCCACGGACAGCGAATCAAACGGCGCGGCGCCGGTGGCCATGTTGTAGGGGCGAATCATCACCGATTCGGCACGGATTTCCCGCGGGCCGAATCGAGTGCCGGCGCGCAGCGACGTGCCGATGTCCAGGGGCACGCCGACGAAGGCCGCGTCCAGCCCGGCCGCCGTTTGCAGGTGCGGCAAGCGCATCATGGTGGCGATGCCCGCGAAGCGCGGCATTTCGTTGCCGCCCAGTGGTTGGTGAAAAATCTTGTCCACGGGAATGCCTCGTCAGTGGTAATCAAAAAGGGGCGGAAGCGGGCTTCCAGCATGGCCCCGATTCTGTTGACCGGGCCCACCGCAAACAATCGGCCAGGCAAAATACTTAGTTCAGATAATCCTGAAGTATCGGGTAAGCTGCGCGCAAAACTCTCCCTGGAACAACCATGCCCAGCGCGCTCCCCGACCTCAAATTGCTGCGCATCTTCGCCTGCGTGGTGCGCCATCAGGGCTTTGCCAGCGCCCAGCAAGAACTCAATCTGTCGACCTCGGCAATCAGCACCTACATGAGCCAGCTCGAAGCGGCGTTGGGCATCGTGCTGTGTCATCGCGGACGCGGCGGTTTCAGCCTGACCAGCAAGGGCGAGCTGTTTCATCAGGAAACCCTGCGGCTGTTGGGCGAGCTGGAAGGCTTCGAGCGCTACGCCGCTGCGCTCAAGGGCGAGCTGCGCGGCACGCTGAACCTGGGGGTGCTGGACTCGACGGTCAGCGACCGCGCGCTGCCCTTTGCGGAAGTCATCGGCGCCTACAGTGCAGAGCATCCGGCCGTGCATTTGCACCTCGCCGTGATGAGTCCGTATGAACTGCAGCTGGGCGTGCTGGACAACCGGCTGGACCTGGCAATCGGCTCGTTTTCCACCCGCATGAACGGCTTGCTCTATCAGCCGCTGTACCGCGAGCAGCACTGGCTGTACTGCAGCAATCGCCACACGCTGTATGCCGAACGGCGGATTCCGGAACCTGTCATCACTCAACAACGCATGGTCGGGCGCGGGTACTGGAGTCAGGCCGAACTGGCTCGCCACGGCTTCAAGCACAGCGCCGCGACCGTGGAGAGTATGGAAGCGCAGTTGATCCTGGTGCTGTCCGGCGCCTACATCGGTTACTTGCCCGAGCATTACGCGCAGTCGTGGGTGGACTCCGGGCACCTGCGCGTCTTACTGCCGGCCACTTTCGGCTATCAGGCGCCGTTTTCAATGATCCTGCGTCGTGGCCGCAGCCGTGAGCCGCTGATTCAGACCTTTCGCGATCTGCTGAAAGCGCAGCTCAATCCACTGTAGGAAACCGACGATGTCCCGTGCCCGTTGTGAACGCTGCCTGCGTCCGTCCGATCACTGCCTGTGTGCGTTGATTCCCGCGTTGGGCAGCCGGACGCGCGTGTTGATCCTGCAGCATCCCAGTGAAGTCAATCACGCGCTCAACACGGCGCGCCTTGCAGCCCTTGGCCTGACGAATGCGGAATTGCAGGTGGGAGAGGTGTTCGAGGATCTGGCGCTGTGGCTGAGCCGGCCCGGTTACCGGGCCTGTTTGCTGTTTCCAGGGGAAGAGGCTGTTGCGTTGAAGGCTTACAGTGCCGACGATGTGTCCGTGCTGCTCGTGGTGCCCGATGGCACTTGGCGCAAGGCGCGCAAGCTGCTGCACCTCAATCCTCTGCTGGCGGCGTTGCCGAGAGTGGTGCTGACCAACGCGCCAGCGTCACGCTATCGATTACGCAAAGCACCGGGGCCCGAGGCATTGTCGACACTGGAGGCCATCGTCCATGCGCTGCATACGCTGGAGCCGGAAGCCTCATTCAATGGCTTGTTGCGTCCGTTCGATGCGCTGATCGACGGACAGATCGCAGCGATGGGCGAAGAGACCTTTCGCCGCAATCATTCATGAAAACGGACTGAATCAGCCGTTGAGCGAGGAGGGCATGCCTGGCTGATACGCACTGACCGCCTGCATGCGACGGATATAGACTTCGGTTTCCCGAGCAGCGTCTTCCTTGCTCATGAATGGACCTTCGAGTGTGTTTTCCCGGGTGCTGAAGAAATACTGGCCATTGACGCGGGAAACGCGGTCGCTGCGAAAACGTACGGTGGGGGCTGGATCTTGTTCACGCTTGCTTAACATGGCCTTCTCCGGGCATTGGGTTGGTACGCGAGTGATCTGAATGGGCGACAGCCGCTACAGCGTAAGTCAGAGCATTTGAATAGTAGCGTTGTTAACGGTTCCATCAACTTGCGAGCCCACGCGCCACTCCTGACCGTGCGGGCATCACATTCAGCGCTTGCCCAGTGCTTCGGCGTCACGAATCCACTGCTGACGCTGCTCTTCGGTAGAGGTGCGTACCGGCGAGAACTCCGTCAGCCGCGTGGTCTTGATGCCGCAGAATTCGAGGATCGTCCTGACCATCTGCCGATGGGCCGGGGCCTTGAAAACCCAGCGGAAGTAGCGTGACGGCGTGTCCATCGTCACCAGCAATTCCGCCGTCCGGCCCTTCAGCAACTCATTGGAGGGGTGATGCCTGCCGTGGGCTTTGAAAGCAAAGCCGGGCATGAACACCCGGTCAAAGAATCCACCAAGCAGGCTCGGCAGCCCGCCCCACCAGACGGGATACACGAACACCAGATGCTGCGCCCAGTGCACCTCGCGCTGGGCTTCAAGCAGATCGTGTTCCAGCGTCTGTGCTGATTCATAACCACCCCGCAGCACCGGGTCGAAATCCATTTCATCAAGCTTGAGCACCCGCACGACATGACCTTTGCTCCGCGCGCCCTGAGCATAAGCCTCGCCCAGCGCGTGGCCGAGGCTGATGCTTTTCGGCGTGCCGATGATCATCAGAATGCGTTTGCCATAGCCTTCCAGTGGCGTGGCGCCGCTGATGGGTTCAGCCATTACTGCCAGCCTCGAGCATGTGTTCCGGGCGCACCCAGGCATCGAACTCGGCGTCGGTGAGGAAGCCCAGTTGCAGCGCCGCTTCGCGCAGGGTCAGCCCTTCGCTATAGGCTTTCTTGGCAATCTGCGCCGACTTGTCGTAGCCGATGTGCGGGTTCAGCGCGGTCACCAGCATCAGGCCGCGTTCCAGATGCTCGGCCATCTTGGCGGCATCCGGTTCCATGCCGGCAATGCAGTGTTCGTAGAAGTTGCGGCAGCCATCGCCCAGCAAGCGGATCGATTGCAGCAGGTTGTGGATGATCACCGGCTTGAACACGTTCAGTTGCAGGTGGCCCTGACTGGCAGCGAAGGTGATCGTGGTGTCGTTGCCCATGACCTGACACGCTAGCATCGACAGCGCCTCGCACTGGGTCGGGTTGACCTTGCCCGGCATGATCGAGCTGCCCGGTTCGTTGGCCGGCAGCTTGACTTCGGCCAGGCCGGCTCGAGGGCCGGAACCGAGCAGACGCAGGTCGTTGGCGATTTTCATCAGCGTCACGGCGAGGGTTTTCAACGCGCCGGACAGCGCGGTCAGCGGCTCATGCCCGGCCAGCGCGGCAAACTTGTTAGGCGCGGTGACGAAGGGCAGGCCAGACAGCGCAGCCAGTTCAGCGGCGACTGCTTCGGCGAATCCATGGGGCGAGTTCAAACCCGTACCAACGGCGGTGCCGCCCTGGGCCAGTTCACATACGGCCGGCAACGCAGCGCGAATGCTCTTTTCGGCGTAGTCGAGCTGGGCGACATAGGCCGACAGCTCCTGGCCGAAAGTGATCGGCGTAGCGTCCATCATGTGCGTGCGGCCGGTTTTCACCAGCTTCATGTGCCGCGAAGACTGCTCGGCGAGGCCGCTGGACAATTCAGCGATCGCCGGCAGCAGGTGTTCTTTCACTGCCTGCACAGCGGCGATGTGCATCGCGGTGGGGAAGCAGTCGTTGGAGCTCTGCGAGCGATTGACGTGATCGTTGGGGTGAACCGGGGACTTGCCGCCGCGAACGCCACCCGCCAGTTCGTTGGCACGGCCGGCGATGACTTCATTGACGTTCATGTTGCTTTGCGTGCCGCTGCCGGTCTGCCAGACCACCAGGGGAAACTGGTCGTCGAGCTGGCCTTGCAGCACTTCGTCGGCGGACTGCTCGATCAGGTTGGCAATGTCAGTGGGCAAGTCGCCGTTGCGGTTGTTGACTCGGGCGGCGGCTTTTTTGATCAGCGCCAGCGCGTGCAATACGGGCAGTGGCATGCGCTCCTGGCCAATGGCGAAGTTGATCAGAGAACGCTGCGTCTGCGCCCCCCAGTAAGCGTCTTCGGGGACTTCGATCGGACCTATGCTGTCGGTTTCGGTACGGCTCACTGGACTCTCTCCTTAAGATCGATTTGCGCAGTTTAGTAACCAGGCGAGCCGGTGGGGTTCCCCGTGGCTGCTGTGCGGTCGGAACAGGTACGGCCAGTGTGCGACAAAACGACCGGGGCGGTCGCCCTAAACCTGCATACGGGCGAGTGCGTCAGGTCCGCGGGATAACCGCTCGTAGGGTCGGGGGTTGAGGGAAATGCGCAAAGGGGCGCAGAATGGCCGCCCTTGGGGTTCTGCCTCGCCTGCTAGATAAGGAAACTCGATGACCCGTCTTCGTGCCATTTGTGCTGCGGTTGCTCTGGTATGTGCCAGCGGCCAGGTTCTTGCCGATACCGCCAGCCATGAAGCCAGTGCTGTAGCGTTCCTCAAACTGGCTCACGCCGATCAACTGGGTGCGCCGGTTTACATGCAAGTCCAGCAGATGTTCGCTCAGCGTTTCGCTGAAACCAAAGCGCCTGCGTCCAAGCAAGCCACCCTCGAAACCTACCAGGGCAAGGCCAACGCCGCGCTGGATCAGGTGATCAGCTGGCCAAAACTGCAGCCTGACATGGTCAAGCTGTACACCTCCAACTTCAGCGAAAGCGAGCTGAAAGACCTGGTTGCCTTCTACCAGTCTCCGCTGGGCCAGAAAGTCCAGGCCAAGATGCCGCAGATCAGCCAGCAGTCGTTCCAGCTGACCCAGAGCAAACTGGAAAGCGCGGTGCCTGTGGTCAACAAGCTGCTCGCCGACATGACCAAGGAACTGACCCCGGCCGGCGCCAAGCCTGCTGCACCGGCTGCTCCTGCCAAGAAGCCATAAGCGAAGCCTGACATGAGCATGCAACAGCGAATCGAATCCGCGTTGACGGTCTTTCAGCCCGAGTACCTTCAGGTGCTCAACGAAAGCCACATGCACAGTCGCGGCACGGACACTCACTACAAGGCGGTGGTGGTCAGCGAGCAGTTCGCTGGCCTCAACGCAGTCAAGCGCCATCAGAAGGTCTATGGCCTGCTCGGTGGCCTGATGGGTGAGTTCCACGCTCTGGCGCTGCACACCTACACCCCGGAAGAATGGGCGAAGCTCGGCTCGGCGCCGTCTTCCCCGACCTGTGCGGGTGGGCACGACTGACCCGCGCCGTCCGAAGCCGTTGTACAGGTTTCGGGCGCAAGCGGGCGTCATGCCGGCAGTGGGCCGTAGGCGCGATAGGCCTCGATTAACGTATCGAACAGTGTGATGTCCGACCTGCTTCGTGCGATGAGCTGCGCCCCCGCGACGGCCGAGAAAATGGCGCGCGCGCGAACGTCGCTGTCGGCTTCCTCGCAGTACTTCGCGGCGACCAGCAGTCGGCCAAGCCAGGCAATATTGACCTGAGCAAACGTCTGGATCTCCTCGGCCATGGCCGTGGGTAGATTATCGGTTTCCGCCCCCACAAAGCTCGCCAGACACAGCCGGTTGTCGGTCTCCAGCGAGCGACGAAAAATTTCGGGGAATCGGCGCAATGCCTCCGCCGGATCCGGCGTCTCCTCGGAAATAGTCTCGAGGGCAGCGGCACCGTCTTGCCAATACCGCTTGGCAACGGCAATACCCAGATCGGCCTTGCTCGGGAAGTGGTAGTAGATACTGGCTGGCTTAATGCCAACCTCTTGGGCGAGATCGCGAAAATTCAGTCCGTTGTAGCCTTGTGACTGGGCAATGTTTCGAGCAGCCAGAAGTATGGCTTCGCGGGCGTTGATGCTCATTGTCGTGCCTTTCATGGGTCGGACGAGTTGCTGTGGAACCGGCCATCTTAAAGCAAATGTCCAGGCAATCGTCCTCACACATCATGACGTGCGGATCCAGATGGATCAGGCGGAAGGTGAATCCAGTTCCGGTATGCCACTGCTGCGATCAGCGTAGGCGGCCTGGAAACTTGGGCGCTTCTGCCAGCGCTGCCAGTAGCTATCGAGATGCTCGAAACGCTCGTCCAGCGGGGTCGCGTTTACCGGGAACTTGGAAAAGGCAATCGCGGTGGCCAGCGTGACATCGGCAAACGTCGGTTCGGCACCGCCCAACAGCCATTCGCGACCATCAGCCAGGTGACGATTCACCAAGGCAGCGTGCATCAGTGCCTCCTTGCGGCAGTGTTCACCCCATGCCTCATTCTTCGTCAGTTCCAGTTTGAAACCGAGCCCGGTGTGCAAGACGTGAAAAGCCGTGACGATGCGATACAGGATATGCACCCAGATGCGGTTATCCCACATGTTGTCCAGGCCCTGCTCCAGCGGAGTTTCTCCCATGATCTTGCGGCCGGGATAGGACTGGTCGAGAAAACGGACGATGGCCGCTGTTTCGGAAATAAAGCTGCCATCTGCCAGCTGGAGTGTCGGGGTTTCGCCCCATGGGTTCATGTTGAGGTGACGCCAGCCGCGTTGTTCGCCACCGGGCGCCATGTCATAGACGGTTTCATCGAATTGATCGGCGATGCCTTTTTCGTGCATAAACAGCCGTAGCCGCTGCGGATTGGGGAACGCTGAAGGGGAGGTGAATAGCTGCAGTCTGGTCGTCATGGCGCTGTCCCGTGGTGGAAGATTTTTCACCTAACAGTTGTTAGGTAGGCAGACATTAGACTCCAGAATTGGATGAGTCAATAGGCTACCTAACATTCGTTAGGTTTGGTTTTGCCTTGCGTTACTGGCCGTTCAAGTCGGGTCAGCCGTCAGCTTCGGCCGCTCAACCTCCCTGACTGCTCGCCGTTGATTCTTGATAGAATCCGCGCCGCGTTGCCCGGTCGGCACGCGCTTATCTGAATCATTCACCCGGTAGGCCCTTTGCGAGGGTCACCACCTGGAGACGCCACATGACCCAAACCGCACCCATCGTCGTCGCGGCGCTGTACAAATTCGTCACCCTTTCCGATTACGTCGCACTGCGTGAGCCCCTGCTGCAGGCGATGGTCGACAACGGCATCAAGGGCACCTTGCTGATCGCGGAGGAAGGCATTAACGGCACCGTCTCCGGCAGCCGCGAGGGCATCGACGGCTTGATGGCCTGGCTGAAGAACGATCCGCGCATGGTCGACATCGACCATAAGGAATCCTACTGCGACGAGCAGCCGTTCTACCGCACCAAGGTCAAACTCAAGAAAGAGATCGTGACCCTCGGCGTGCCGGGCGTAGACCCGAACAAGGCCGTGGGCACCTACGTCGATCCCAAGGACTGGAACGCGCTGATTGCTGACCCTGAAGTGCTGCTCATCGACACGCGCAACGATTACGAAGTGTCGATCGGCACCTTCGAAGGCGCGATTGACCCCAAGACCACTTCATTTCGCGAGTTTCCGGACTACATCAAGGCCCACTTCGATCCGACCAAGCATAAGAAAGTCGCGATGTTCTGCACCGGCGGTATCCGCTGTGAGAAGGCCTCCAGCTATATGCTCGGCGAAGGCTTCGAAGAGGTCTATCACCTCAAGGGCGGCATTCTCAAATACCTGGAAGAAGTGCCCCAGGAAGAAACCCGCTGGCAGGGCGACTGCTTCGTGTTCGACAATCGCGTCACCGTGCGCCACGACCTGACCGAAGGCGACTACGATCAGTGTCACGCCTGCCGCACACCGATCAGCGCAGAAGACCGCGCCAGCGAGCACTATTCGCCGGGCGTCAGTTGCCCGCATTGCTGGGATTCACTGAGCGAAAAAACCCGCCGCAGCGCCATCGACCGGCAGAAGCAGATCGAACTGGCGAAGGCGCGCAATCAGCCGCACCCGATCGGGCGCAATTACCGTGCGCTCGACGGCCAGGCCACTGAAACTCAAAGCAACGAGGGCTGAGCCATGTCCACCCGCCTCCTGTATGTGATGGACCCGATGTGTTCCTGGTGCTGGGGTTTTTCTCCGGTGGCCGAAGCATTGGTCGAGCAGGCGGGAGCGGCGGGGGTGCCGTTGCATCTGGTGGTGGGCGGGTTGCGCACCGGCAGTGGCGCGGCGCTGGAACCGACGACCAAACGCTACATCCTCGAACACTGGCAAGCGGTGCACGAGGCCACGGGCCAGGCGTTCCGTTTCGACGGCGCCTTGCCCGACGGTTTCGTCTACGACACCGGGCCTGCCTGCCGAGCGATTGTTGCGGCGCGCAGTCTGGCGCCGGACGTGGCCTGGCGGCTGGTCAAGGAAATCCAGCAGGCCTTTTACCTGGACGGCCGCGACGTGACCCACGGCTCGGTGCTGGCCGAGCTGGCCGAAAAAGCCGGCTTGCCGCGCATCGAGTTTGCCGAAGCCTTCGACAGCGTCGAGCAGCACACCGCGACTGCGTCGGATTTTTCCTGGGTTCAGGACTTGGGCATCGCGGGTTTTCCGACATTGCTTGCCGAGCACAACGGCCAGTTGGCGCTGCTGACCAACGGTTATCAACCCCTTGATGTCCTTGAGCCCTTGCTGGGTCGCTGGCTGGAGCGTAATGCCAGTGCCTGATGTCGAGAATCCGGACCGTCGCAGCACCGCCCCATCGGTTGATGAGCATCCCGCCGTTGATCGCTTGAACTGGGCGCAGATCCGCCGCCTTGCCCTGCAGCACAGGAAATCGCTGTGGGTGGCCAATGGCGTCGCGGTTCTGGCCGTGCTCTGCTCGGTGCCGATACCGCTGCTATTGCCGTTGCTGGTCGATGAAGTGCTGCTGGGCAAAGGCAATTCGGCGCTGATCTTCATGAATCAGTTCCTGCCCGACAGCCTGCACAAGCCCGTCGGCTACATCGGTCTGATGCTGGTGGCGACACTCTGCCTGCGCCTGGGCGCGCTGGTGTTCAACGTGATTCAGTCGTGGCTGTTTGCCGGCCTGGCCAAGAACATTGTCTACCGCATCCGCACGCGCCTGATCGGGCGACTCAAGCGCATCTCGTTGAGCGAATACGAAAGCCTGGGCAGCGGCACGGTCACCGCGCACCTGGTGACGGATCTGGACACCGTCGACAAATTCGTCGGCGAAACGCTCAGCAAGTTTCTCGTGGCGATGCTTACCCTCACAGGCACTGCCGCGATCCTGATGTGGATGCACTGGCAACTGGCGCTGCTGATTCTGCTGTTCAACCCGCTGGTGGTGTTCGCCACGGTGAAACTCGGCAAGCGCGTTAAGCACCTCAAGAAGCTGGAAAACGACAGCACTTCGCGCTTCACCCAGGCGCTCACGGAAACCCTCGACGCGATCCAGGAGATCCGCGCCAGCAACCGTCAGGGGTATTTCCTCGGATTGCTCGGCCTGCGCGCCCGGGAAGTGCGCGATTACGCGGTGTCGTCTCAATGGAAGAGCGACGCGTCGGGGCGGGCCAGCGGGTTGCTGTTTCAGTTCGGCATCGACATTTTCCGCGCTGCCGCGATGCTGACGGTGCTGTTCTCCGACCTGTCCATCGGTCACATGCTCGCCGTGTTCAGCTACCTGTGGTTCATGATTGGTCCCGTCGAACAGCTGCTGAACCTGCAGTACGCCTACTATGCGGCGGGCGGCGCGCTGACCCGGATCAACGAGCTGCTGGCCCGTGCGGACGAACCTCAGTACCCGGGACAAATCAATCCGTTCGAGGGTCGGCAGACGGTGAGCATTGACGTGCGCGGGTTGAGCTTCGGCTACAACGACGAGCTAGTCCTCGATCAACTTGACTTGTCGATCAATCCGGGCGAGAAGGTCGCCATTGTCGGTGCCAGCGGCGGCGGCAAAAGCACGCTGGTCCAGTTGTTGCTCGGCCTGTACACCCCCCAATCCGGCGTCATTCGTTTTGGTGGCTCGCGCATGCAGGAGATTGGTCTGGACACCGTGCGCGAGAACGTCGCGGTGGTGCTGCAGCATCCGGCGCTGTTCAACGACACCGTCCGCGCCAACCTGCTGATGGGTCGCGAGCAGGACGACAGCGCCTGTTGGCAGGCGCTGGAAATCGCGCAGATGGATGCCACGATCCGCGCGCTGCCCCTCGGGCTGGACAGTGTGGTCGGGCGCTCGGGTGTTCGGTTGTCTGGTGGCCAGCGACAACGGCTGGCCATTGCGCGCATGGTCCTGGCTGACCCCAAGGTGGTGATTCTCGACGAGGCTACTTCTGCCCTGGACGCTGCCACCGAGTACAACCTGCATCAGGCGCTGAACCGTTTTTTAAGTGGCCGCACCACGCTGATCATTGCCCACCGACTGTCGGCAGTGAAACAGGCGGATCGGGTACTGGTGTTCGATGGCGGGCGCATTGCCGAGGACGGTGACCATCAGCAGCTGATTGCAGACGGCGGGTTGTACGCCAGGCTCTACGGACACCTGCAACAGGTGTGACTCAGCCTGTGGGTTTCCAGAGGTTCGTGGCGAAATGGCGTATCGCCACTGGAACACGTCAATTGTTGGGCTATGCTTCGCGTCGACGCCCGCCGGAAATGTGAGAAGCGTCATGTTTACGTCTCTCCACTCAATTGGCTGGTTACGTCCTGTAATGGATGTGAGAGATTGTCTGCTGCATCGTGGAAATTAGCGAAGTCCCTCAGGCTCCAGGAAGGTTGCCTGGCAGGGGGGCTGAGTATCTGGCAGTGCTGATCAAAGGGACACCATGAAGCAAAAGCGGATTCTCGAGAAGCCTCGCCTTCTGGGCATCGTATGGCCATTTATCGCCGTTGTGCTGTTACAGGCACTGCTCGGCTGCGTCAGCCTGTACATGATGTCGGCGGTGCGCAGCTACATTGGCGGGGAGAGCCTGTGGTCGAAGGGCCAGAAAGACGCCATTTACTACCTGAATCTCTACGCCAACAGCCGCGACGACATTAATTACCTGAAATACCAAAAAGCCATTGCCATTCCCCAGGGCGGCCATGACCTGCGCCTGGCCATGGATCAGCCGGTGCCCGACATCGCGCGCGCCAAGGCCGGGATTCTGCAAGGTGGCAACCACCCTGACGATGCCCAGAGCATCATCTGGCTTTATCTGAATTTTCAGCACTTCAGCTACCTGGAAAAGGCCATTGACCTGTGGAAGGTCGGTGACAACTACCTGGTCCAGCTCGATGAAGTCGCCCGGGAAATGCACGCGCGGATTCAGGAAGGCAACGTCACCAATAGCGAGGTCCTGGGGTGGCGGCAGCGCATCAGCGCCATCAACGAAGGCGTCACGCCCGCGGCCATGGCCTTCAGCGACGCGCTGGGCGAGGGCTCGCGGGTCATCCTGCGAATTCTGCTGGTGGTCAACCTCGCCACCGCGCTGTGCCTGATCATCCTGGCGCTGCTGCGCACCCATAAGTTGCTGGAGCAGCGCCATGCCTTCGCGGTCGCGCTGCAGATGGAAAAGGAGCGCGCGCAAATTACCCTCGAGTCCATCGGTGATGGTGTCATCACCACCGATGTCGACGGCTCCATCGTCTATATGAATCCCGCCGCCGAACTCATGACTCACTGGAAAAACGAGCAGGCGGCCGGCCTGCCGCTGGCCGCGTTGTTCAGCCTGCTCGACGAGAATGACCAGAAAGACACCTCGACCCTGATCGAGCGCATGCTCAGTGGCAATTTGGGCGGCGGCAGCGAAAGCTCACGACTGATTCAGCGCCTGGACGGCAGCACTGTGTCGGTCGCGCTGGTCGGCTCGCCGATTCGCGCCGAAGGCAAGGTCAGTGGCGCGGTGCTGGTGCTGCACGACATGACCCAGGAGCGGCAGTACATCGCCAACCTGTCCTGGCAAGCGACCCACGATG
Source organism: Pseudomonas graminis (assembly GCF_013201545.1). Lineage (NCBI taxonomy): Bacteria > Pseudomonadati > Pseudomonadota > Gammaproteobacteria > Pseudomonadales > Pseudomonadaceae > Pseudomonas > Pseudomonas graminis. Next base: position 156,979 of record NZ_CP053746.1, on the reverse strand, counting down.
CCCTGACCGGGCTGGCGAACCGCCGCGAGTTCGAATACCGCCTGGAACTGGCCCTCAACAATCTGGTGGAGCAGCCCGCGCGGCATGCACTGTTATTTCTGGATCTTGACCAGTTCAAGCTGGTCAACGACACCAGCGGTCATGCGGCGGGTGATGAGTTGCTGCGGCACATTTGCACGCTGTTGCAGCAGGGCGTGCGGGAGGGTGACACCCTGGCGCGACTGGGCGGTGACGAGTTCGGCATCCTCCTCGAACATTGCGCGCCGGAGGACGCCGAACGGGTCGCCGAAAGTCTGCGGCAAACTGTGGAAAGCCTGCATTTTGTCTGGAAAGGCCGGCCGTTTGTGACCACGGTCAGCATTGGCCTGGTGCACATCGACGAGGTCCCGACCACCCTGGAAGCCTCGCTGCGCGCCGCCGACATGGCCTGCTACATGGCCAAGGAAAAAGGTCGCAACCGGGTTCAGGTCTACCACGACGACGACTCCGATCTGTCCACCCGCTTTGGTGAAATGGCGTGGATTCAGCGCCTGCACATGGCCCTCGAAGAGAATCGCTTCTGCCTGTATTCCCAGGAAATCGCAGCGCTGGGTCGCAACGCCGAGCAAAGCAACGGCCATATCGAGATTCTGCTGCGGCTGCGGGACGAGTCCGGGCGGATGATCCTGCCCGACAGCTTCATCCCCGCCGCAGAACGCTACGGCATGATGACCACACTGGATCGCTGGGTCGTGCAGCACGTCTTCATGATCATTGCCGACTGCCTCAAGGCCGGGCACCACAAGGGGCCGATGGCGGTGTGTGCGATCAACCTGTCCGGGACCAGCATTGGCGACGACGCATTTCTTGAATATTTGCGACAGCAGTTCCAGATCTACGCAATCCCTCCTGAACTTATCTGTTTTGAAATCACCGAAACCAGTGCGATCGCCAATTTGGGCAGCGCCATTCGGTTCATCAATGAACTTAAAAGTCTGGGATGCCGTTTCTCTCTGGATGACTTCTGTGCAGGCATGTCGTCATTCGCTTACCTGAAGCACTTGCCTGTGGACTTCCTGAAGATTGATGGCAGTTTCGTAAAAGACATGCTCGACGATCCGGTCAACCGGGCGATGGTGGAAGTGATCAACCATATCGGGCACGTAATGGGCAAACAGACGATCGCCGAGTTCGTCGAAAGCCCCCAGATAGAGCAGGCGTTATTGGAAATCGGTGTGGACTACGCTCAGGGGTACGTTATCGAGCGACCGCAATTATTCACCTGTGAATGTCTGCACGCACGGCCCGCGAGGCAGACCCCACTGTTGTTCAGCGCTCCCGGGACTTTTCGCTGAACGCACCCTACGCAACTTACATAAGGAGCTACACAGTGATCGATATGTTCATTAGAACCGGTCCGCTGATGGATGCCAGCAGTTACCCCGCTTGGGCACAGCAATTGATTGACGATTGCAGTGACGCCAAGGCCAAGGTGGTAGGGCATGAACTTTATCAACGCATGCGTGACGGGCGGCTCAGTTCTAAGACCATGCGCCAGTACCTCATTGGGGGCTGGCCGGTCGTCGAACAGTTCGCGGTCTATATGGCGCATAACCTGACCAAAACCCGATTCGCCCGACACCCGGGTGAAGACATGGCGCGACGATGGTTGATGCGCAATATTCGGGTCGAACTCAACCACGCCGATTACTGGGTCAACTGGAGCGCCGCCCACGGGGTGACGCTGGAAGACTTGCAGGCGCAGTTGGTGCCCTCGGAACTCCATGCGCTGAATCACTGGTGCTGGCACAGTTGTTCGTCGGATTCACTGGTAGTCGCCATCGCGGCGACCAACTACGCCATCGAAGGTGCCACCGGTGAATGGTCGGCGGTCGTCTGTTCCCAGGACACCTACGCGGACATGTTCCCGCCGGACACACGAAAGCGGGCGATGAAGTGGCTGAAGATGCATGCGCAGTACGACGATTCCCACCCTTGGGAAGCGCTGGAAATCATCTGCACCCTGGCCGGCAACAATCCCAGCGAGCAATTGCAGAGCGACCTGCGAATGGCGGTCTGCAAAAGCTACGAGTACATGTTTCTGTTCCTTGAGCGGTGCATGACGCTGGAACGATCCCAGGAAGGTAACGGCTCGGTCCGGGAACACCGGATACCTGCCCGCGCCTGATCGATCAGCCCGCCATCTCCAGGCGGTTGCGGCCCTTACGCTTGGCGGCGTACAGGGCCGTGTCAGCGCGGCGCAACATGCTGTCGGACGATTCGCCCGGCAGCAGCGTCGAGCAACCGAGGCTGACGGTCAGATCCAGAGGCCGTCCTGTCACCGGATAACTGAGTTGCAGTGCCGCACTGCGCAGGCGTTCGCCCACCAGCGCGGCTGACTCACGACTGGTGTTGGTCAGCACGATGAGAAATTCCTCACCGCCAAATCTGAACACCTGATCGATATTGCGCAGGCGATCCTTGACCGCGTTGGTCACGGCCCGCAGCACTTCGTCGCCGGTGGCATGGCCATGGGTGTCGTTGATGCCCTTGAAGTGGTCGATGTCCAGCATCAGCACCGATAGCGGTTGCTGCTGGCGGCGTGCGATTTCGAACTCTCGAATGAGTGACTGTTCCATGGCAATCCGGTTACCGGCGCCGGTCAGCGGGTCACGCAGCGCACTCAGGCTGGCATGGCGGTACAGCAGGGCATTGCGCAGGGGATAGAGCAAGCTCGACAGCAACGATTCGAGTTGCTCCAGCTCGTGCTCGGCGAAACGATGATCACGCTGGAACGAAAGCTCGCCAAGTTGTTTGCCTTCGTGGGTCATGCTGTACGTGGCGTTATGCCGGGCGCGTTCGCCGAGCTCCAGACGCAGATCAGTGGGCAGGTGTTTGAAGTTAAGGGCATTCAGCGGGATGAGCTGCTGAATGCTCTGGAAGAGCATCGACAGGATCTTGTCCGCTTCAAGGCTGGTCTGCAGTTGCAGGTCGAGCTGACGCCGGAGCTGCTCGTAATCGAGGGCAGGCCGGACGAGGCTGTGCTGCGGCGCGAAACCATGGCGTTGCAGCCGGGCGCTGTCGAAATCTATGGCATTGGTGGTGGTTGGAAAACTCATGGTTCCGCTCCTTCGCCTCTACGGGCTTGAAATGGAGAGAGCGAAACTCGTGCCAATTCGACTGCCTGCGAGAAAAGCATTGTCAATCAATAAGTTGCGGCGGATTGTGACAGGTTTGGTACCTTTCGGCGCCTTGGATTTGACTTACGTATCGATTCCGAACGCATTGGGCGATACAAGACGACAGGAAACTGCCGAGTGGAGGGCACCCGGCGCCACTAGATATTCAGATGAGGGAGCGCAGCGTCAGTGCGCTCGCTCCCATGAGCTGCGACGAACGCACAGCCGGGTTCAGCGGGTCTGCGCATCCAGTGCCTGCCCGTTGATGCCCTTGCTATCCGGGCCCATCAGGTACAGGTACACCGGCATGATCTCTTCCGGCGTCGGGTTGTTGGTCGGGTCCTCGGCCGGGTACGCCTGGGCGCGCATGTCAGTGCGGGTTGCGCCCGGATTGATGCTATTGGCGCGTAGCGACCCCAGCCCGTCGATTTCATCGGCCAGCGTCTGCATCAGCCCCTCGGTGGCGAACTTGGACACACCATAGGCGCCCCAATACGCGCGGCCTTTGCGCCCGACGCTGCTGGAGGTGAACGCAATGGATGCGTCACCCGAGAGCTTGAGCAGAGGCAGCAACGCAGTGGTCAGCATGAAGGTGGCGTTGACGTTGACGTGCATGACTTGCATGAACTGCTCACCAGTGAGCTGTTCGATCGGCGTGCGCGGGCCGATGATCGAGGCATTGTGCAATACACCGTCTAGCCGACCGAACTCGTCTTCGATCATCGCGGCGAGTTCATCGTATTGATGGGGCAGGGCAGTCTCGAGGTCGAACGGAATGACAACGGGCTGCGGATGTCCGGCGGCCTCGATCTCGTCATACAGCGCGCTCAGGTTCGATTCGGTCCTGCCCAGCAGCAAGACCGTTGCACCGTGGGCGGCGTAGGTTCTCGCGGCGGCGGCACCGATGCCACGGCCGGCGCCGGTGACCAGGATTACCCGGTCCTTGAGCAGATCGGGGCGGGCGGAATAATTAAACATGAGGGCTCCTTCATCACACATACTCAAGCGGTAAAACGCAGTGTGTGGCTGGCGGCATTACTGTGGGAGCGAGCTTGCTCGCGAATGTATTCTGGATCCACTAAAGATGCGACGGACGTACCGTCGTCTTCGCGAGCAAGATGGAGCGCGACCTCGATCGTCCCGCAAGGGATTTGCATTCGGCCTCAAATCAGCAGCTGCACAACGCATCGTCCAGCACCCGGCGCAGCTCCAGCGGGTGATTCACCACCACGTCCGCGCCCCAATGATCGGGGTTGTCGTGGGGATGGATATAGCCATAGCGAACGGCGGCGGTCTTGGTCCCGGCGTCGCGGCCGGATTCGATGTCACGCAGGTCATCGCCCACGAACAACACGCTGGCCGGGTCCAGATCGAGCATCTTGCAGGCCAGCAACAGCGGCTCCGGGTCGGGCTTGCTCTTGGTCACATGGTCCGGGCAGATCAGCAGCGCAGAGCGCTCCGACAAACCCAGCTGCTCCATGATCGGCTGGGCGAAGCGCACCGGTTTGTTGGTCACCACGCCCCAGATCAGGTTGGCTTTTTCGATGTCCGCCAGCAACTCGGCCATGCCGTCGAACAGCTTGCTGTGCACTGCGCAATCAGTCTGGTAGCGCGCCAGAAATTCCAGTCGCAGCGCCTCGAATTCCGGCGCGTCAGGGGACATGGCGAACGCCGCCGAGACCATGGCCCTGGCACCGCCGGAGATTTCATCGCGAATCAGTTTGTCGTCCACACGCGGAAAGCCGCGTTCGGCCAGCATCGCCTGGCAGATCGCAATGAAATCCGGCGCGGTGTCGAGCAGCGTGCCGTCCATGTCGAAGAGAACTGCCCTCAGGCGCATGGCTCAGACCCCTCGCAACGTCTGGATCATGTAATTGACGTCGACATCGGACGCCAGCTTGTAGTGCTTGGTCAGCGGGTTGTAGGTCAGGCCGGTGATGTCCTTGACCTGCAGGCCGGCATCGCGGCTCCACGCGCCCAGCTCGGACGGGCGGATGAATTTCTTGAAGTCATGGGTGCCGCGCGGCAGCAGGTTCATGATGTATTCGGCGCCGATGATGGCGAACAGGTAAGCCTTCGGGTTGCGGTTGATGGTGGAGAAAAACACCTGACCGCCCGGCTTGACCATCTGGTAGCAGGCGCGAATCACTGACGAAGGGTCCGGCACATGCTCGAGCATTTCCAGGCAGGTCACGACATCGAACTGCTCGGGCATCTCTTCGGCCAACGCTTCGGCGGTGATCTGCCGGTATTCAACGCTCACGCCGGATTCCAGCTGATGCAGTTGCGCCACGGCCAGCGGCGCTTCGCCCATGTCGATGCCGGTCACGGTGGCGCCGCGCAAGGCCATGGCCTCGCTCAGAATGCCGCCGCCGCAGCCGACATCCAGCACCTTCTTGCCGGCCAGATTCACGCGCTCATCAATCCAGTTCACCCGTAGCGGATTGATGTCGTGCAGCGGCTTGAATTCGCTGTTGCGGTCCCACCAGCGATGGGCGAGGGCCTCGAATTTGGCGATTTCGGCGTGGTCGACGTTGCTCATGTGCGTTCCTCAAAAACTTGAATTCGGTGTCCTGCCACGGTATCTGACCGTGGCGGCGCTCATTGGGTCAGGCTTTGTCTGCCGCGATGCGACTGCCCCAGGCTTTGGCGGTTCGGGTCAGCGCTTCTTCGTCCATGCGGGTCAGGCGCTTGTCCTGCAGCAACTGCTTGCCGGCAACCCAGACGTGGGTCACGCAGTCGCGTCCCGTTGCGTAAATAAGTTGTGACACCGGGTCGTAGACCGGCTGTTGTGAGAGCCCCGAGAGGTCGAACGCGACCATGTCGGCGGCCTTGCCTATTTGCAGCGAGCCGGTGTGATCATCAATGCCCAGGGCGCGGGCGCCGTTCAGCGTGGCCATACGCAGCGCACGGTGGGCGTCCAGAGCAGTGGCCGAGCCGGCCACCGCCTTCGCCAGCAGCGCGGCGGTGCGGGTTTCGCCGAGCAGGTCCAGGTCGTTGTTGCTGGCCGCGCCGTCGGTGCCGATGGCGACGTTGACCCCGGCCTGCCATAGGCGCTCCACCGGGCAGAAGCCGCTGGCCAGTTTCAGGTTCGATTCGGGGCAGTGAATGACGCTGGAGTTGCTTTCGACCAGCATCGCCAGGTCGTCATCGCTGATCTGGGTCATGTGCACCGCCTGGAAACGCGGGCCCAGCAGGCCCAGACGCTGCAGCCGCGCGATGGGGCGTTCCTGGCGCTGCTGAACGGCCTCGTGTACTTCAAAAGCGGTTTCGTGAACGTGCATCTGGATCATTGCGTCCAGCTCATCGGCGATGACCCGGATCTTCTCCAGGTTCTCGTCGCTGACGGTATAAGGCGCGTGGGGGCCCATGGCGATCTTGATGCGATCGTGGTGGGCGAGGTCGTTGAACAGCTCGATACCGATGTGCAGCGATTCATCGCTGTTGCGCGCGCCGGGTATCGGGAAGTCCAGCACCGGCACGGTGATCTGTGCGCGAATGCCACTGTTGTGCACCCGCTCGCAGGCGACCTTCGGAAAGAAATACATGTCGGAGAAGCAGGTGATGCCACCTTTCAACTGCTCGGCAATGGCCAGATCGGTGCCGTCGCGGACGAAATCCTCATCGACCCATTTCGCCTCGGCTGGCCAGATATGGTCCTGCAGCCAGGTCATCAACGGCAGATCGTCGGCCAGACCGCGGAACAGCGTCATCGCCGCATGGCCGTGGGCGTTGATCAGCCCGGGACTGAGCAGCATGCCCGGCAACTCGCGCACTTCGATGGCCGGCTGGCGCAGGGCCTCGGCGCGGGGGCCGATGTAAACGATCAGGCCATCGCGGATGCCGATTCCGTGCTGCTTCAACACAACGCCGGCGGGTTCGACCGGTACCAGCCAGTCCGGCAGCAACAACAGGTCGAGCGGGGCAGCGGAATGGGGCATGGGGCGGGCATCCAATGGCTTATTACGGGGACGGCGAAGTATACCCGAGCGTCTTCGCAGGCGGCTCGCTATAATCGGCGGCTTTTTAAGGTGCTGGCGATTTGCTTCTTTGCACCGTCGCTGTGGCGGCAGCTTTTCAAAAATTCATCAAGTGGGGTGTGCAATGCGCGATCGATTACTGGCTGCGGAGAAGGTAAAGGCCATCGATTGGCGGGACGGCACGTTGCATCTGCTGGATCAGCGGGTCCTGCCCTTCGAAGAAACCTGGCATCCCTACACTACAGCTGAAGGCGTGGCCGAAGCCATTCGCACGATGGTGGTGCGCGGCGCGCCAGCCATCGGTATCAGTGCGGCCTACGGCATCGTATTGGCGGTTAGTGATCGTCTGGCCGAAGGCGGCGACTGGCAAATGGCCCTGGAAGAAGACTTCGACCTGCTGGCCAACTCCCGGCCCACGGCGGTCAACCTGTTCTGGGCGCTGAATCGCATGCGCGAGCGCCTGTATCGCCTGAAGGATCACGAAGATCCGCTGAAGGTCATGGAAGCCGAAGCCGTGGCTATTCATTTGAGCGACCGCGAAGCGAACCTGACCATGGCGCAACTGGGTGCCGAGCTGATCCGCAAGCATCAGGGCAACCTGCAGACCGTGCTGACCCACTGCAACACTGGCGCACTGGCCACCGGCGGCTTTGGTACCGCACTCGGCGTCATTCGCGCAGCACATCTTGAAGGCATGATCGAGCGCGTTTACGCCGATGAAACCCGGCCCTGGCTGCAGGGCTCCCGCCTCACGGCGTGGGAGCTGGTCAACGAAGGCATTCCGGTCACCCTCAACGCCGACTCTGCGGCCGCGCACCTGATGAAAACCAAGGGCATCACCTGGGTCATCGTGGGTGCCGACCGCATTACCGCCAACGGCGACGTCGCCAACAAGATCGGCACTTACCAGTTGGCGGTCGCGGCAATGCATCATGGCGTGCGCTTCATGGTGGTAGCGCCGAGCTCGACCATCGACATGAACCTGGCCAGCGGCGACGACATTCCCATCGAAGAGCGCGACGGCCGCGAATTGCTCGAAGTCGGCGGCACGCGCGTGGGTGCCGACGTTGACGCATTTAATCCGGTGTTCGACGTGACGCCCGCTGATCTCATCGACGCCATCGTCACCGAGAAGGGCATCGTCGAACGTCCCGACACGGCGAAAATGGCGCTGTTGATGTGCCGCAAACGCCTGCATTAATCACGCCGTGACCGGTAATACCGTTCGTCCCCATACGCCGTATCACGCTCTGTGAGCGCGTCTCAGGCGTCTGCTGGTGAAATGGCTTGTTCGCGGCACCTGCAAACACTTCGTGCCTGACGGCGATTGTGGTACCATCCGGCGCTTTCCAAAGGGCCGCATGGCGACCCTGATAACTGCGCCTATTCATGGCATAACTCGCTGATTTGTCGTAAGTCGTTGCCTGACAATCGTCGGCAGCGGCAAGCCTTGTTCATCCCGTACGGCTGAGCGAGGTTTCACCAGAAAAAGGAATCAGGCTTCTCATGGGCGAACTGGCCAAAGAAATCCTCCCGGTCAATATCGAAGACGAGCTGAAGCAGTCCTACCTCGACTACGCGATGAGCGTCATCGTCGGACGAGCTCTGCCCGATGCGCGCGACGGCTTGAAGCCCGTGCACCGGCGGGTACTGTTCGCGATGAGCGAACTGGGTAACGACTGGAACAAGCCGTACAAGAAATCCGCCCGTGTGGTCGGTGACGTTATCGGTAAGTACCACCCGCATGGCGACACCGCGGTCTACGACACCATCGTTCGTATGGCCCAACCCTTTTCCCTGCGCTACCTGCTGGTAGACGGCCAGGGCAACTTCGGTTCCGTGGACGGCGACAACGCCGCCGCCATGCGATACACCGAAGTTCGCATGACCAAGCTGGCCCACGAGCTGCTGGCCGACCTGCACAAGGAAACCGTGGACTGGGTGCCGAACTACGACGGCACCGAACAGATCCCCGCGGTCATGCCGACTCGTATTCCCAACCTGCTGGTCAACGGCTCAAGCGGCATCGCCGTCGGCATGGCGACCAACATTCCGCCGCACAACCTCGGTGAAGTCATCGACGGCTGTCTGGCGCTCATCGACAACGGCGACCTCACCGTCGACGAGTTGATGCAGTACATCCCCGGCCCCGACTTCCCGACCGCCGCGATCATCAACGGTCGTGCCGGCATCGTCGAAGCCTACAAAACCGGCCGTGGCCGCATATACATGCGCGCCCGCTCCATTGTCGAAGACATCGACAAGGTCGGTGGTCGCCAGCAGATCGTCATCACCGAACTGCCGTACCAGCTGAACAAGGCGCGTCTGATCGAGAAGATCGCCGAGCTGGTCAAAGAGAAGAAGCTTGAAGGCATCACCGAACTGCGCGACGAGTCCGACAAGGACGGCATGCGCGTGGTCATCGAGCTGCGTCGCGGCGAAGTGCCTGAGGTCATCCTTAACAATCTTTACGCCCAGACCCAACTGCAAAGCGTCTTCGGTATCAACATTGTTGCGCTGATCGACGGCCGCCCACGCATCCTGAACCTCAAGGACCTGCTGGAAGCCTTTATTCGTCACCGTCGCGAAGTGGTTACCCGCCGCACCGTGTTCGAACTGCGCAAGGCCCGCGAGCGGGGTCACATCCTCGAAGGTCAGGCCGTTGCCCTGTCGAACATCGACCCGGTCATCGCGTTGATCAAAGCCTCGCCGACACCGGCCGAAGCGAAAGAAGGCCTGATCAGCACACCTTGGGAATCCAGCGCCGTGGTCGAGATGGTCGAGCGTGCAGGCGCCGAATCCTCCCGCCCGGAAAACCTCGATCCTCAGTACGGCATGCGTGACGGCAAGTATTTCCTGTCGCCGGAACAGGCTCAGGCCATCCTCGAACTGCGTCTGCACCGCCTGACCGGTCTGGAGCACGAAAAGCTGCTGACCGAGTACCAGGAAATCCTGACTCAGATCGGCGAGCTGCTGCGCATCCTCAACAGCGCCACGCGCCTGATGGAAGTCATCCGCGAAGAGCTCGAGCTGATCCGCGCCGAATACGGCGATGTGCGTCGCACCGAGATCCTCGATGCGCGCCTGGACCTGACCCTCGGCGACATGATCCCCGAAGAAGAGCGCGTCGTGACCATCTCCCACGGTGGCTACGCCAAGACTCAACCGCTGGCCGTCTACCAGGCCCAGCGTCGCGGCGGCAAAGGCAAGTCGGCCACCGGCGTCAAGGATGAGGACTACATCGCTCACCTGCTGGTCGCCAACAGCCACACCACGCTGCTGATGTTCTCCAGCAAAGGCAAGGTGTACTGGCTCAAGACCTACGAGATCCCGGAAGCGTCCCGCGCTGCCCGTGGCCGTCCGCTGGTCAACCTGTTGCCGCTGAGCGAAGGCGAATACATCACCACCATGCTGCCGGTCGACCTCGAAGCCATGCGCAAGCGGGCTGACGAAGAAGAAGCCGAAGGCGTGGACACCGACGCCGAAGACCTCGAAAACAGCAACGAGACCGAAGAAGAGCGCAAGGCGCGCATCAAGGCCGCCGACAAGAAGAAAGCGCCGTTCATCTTCATGTCGACCGCCAACGGTACGGTCAAGAAGACCCCGCTGGTGGCGTTCAGTCGTCAACGCAGCGTTGGCCTGATTGCGCTGGAGCTGGACGAAGGCGACATCCTGATTTCCGCGGCCGTCACCGATGGCGAGCAGGAAATCATGCTGTTCTCCGACGGCGGCAAGGTCACCCGCTTCAAGGAATCCGAAGTGCGCGCCATGGGCCGTACCGCTCGCGGTGTGCGCGGCATGCGTCTGCCGGAAGGGCAGAAGCTGATTTCCATGCTGATTCCGGAGCAGGGCAGCCAGATCCTCACCGCTTCCGAGCGTGGTTACGGCAAGCGCACTGCGATTACCGAGTTCCCCGAGTACAAGCGTGGCGGTCAGGGCGTCATCGCCATGGTCAGCAATGAGCGTAACGGCCGTCTGGTCGGCGCCGTTCAGGTCCAGGAAGGCGAGGAGATCATGCTGATTTCCGACCAGGGCACGCTGGTGCGTACCCGTGTTGGCGAAGTCTCGAGTCTGGGCCGTAACACTCAGGGCGTGACCCTGATCAAACTGGCCAAGGACGAGAAACTGGTCGGTCTGGAGCGCGTGCAGGAGCCATCGGAAGTCGAAGGTGAAGAGCTGGAAGGCGAAGCGTTCGACGCAGATGAGGTTGATGGCGACGTTATCGGCGCCGCTGAAACCGACGAGTCCGCTGACGATGTGCAAGCGGATCCCGCGGCTGACGAAGACGAGCCGCAGGCGTAGCGCTAATAAAAAGGGGCCGGTGATCCGGCCCTTTCCTCAGAATGATGAGGCAGATGTTGTCAGGGAGACCGTTTTCGCAACCGTTGTAAACTCCGATTGCTCCTGCAGTCGATTTTTAGTGCCCTACTGGAGAACGTCTGTAGGAGCAATCGAAGGTCACGACGGTCGCGATTCGGTTCTTCCGACACAATGCAGTCCCTGTTCAGCACCTCCCCGCACTTCACCCGTTCCAAATTAATTCAGTGACACGACGAGAGTGGATATGAGCAAGCGAGCCTTTAACTTCTGCGCAGGTCCTGCCGCGCTCCCTGAAGCTGTTCTGCTGCGCGCCCAGGCCGAACTCCTGGACTGGCATGGCAAAGGCCTGTCCGTCATGGAAATGAGCCATCGCAGCGACGAGTTCGTCTCCATCGCCACCAAGGCGGAGCAGGACTTTCGCGACCTGCTGTCCATCCCCTCAAACTACAAAGTGCTGTTTCTTCAAGGCGGCGGCAGTCAGCAATTCGCTCAGGTTCCGTTGAACCTGCTGCCGGAAAGCGGCACGGCCGACTACATCGACACCGGCATCTGGTCCCAGAAAGCCATTGAAGAAGCATCCCGCTACGGCAATATCAATGTCGCCGCCAGCGCCAAACCCGCCGATTACTTCGCTATCCCCGGTCAGAGCGAGTGGAAGCTGTCGAAAGACGCAGCCTACGTTCACTACGTGCCCAACGAGACCATCGGTGGTCTGCAATTTAACTGGATTCCGGAAACCGGTGACGTGCCGCTGGTTGCTGACATGTCTTCGGATATTCTCTCGCGCCGTCTCGACGTGTCGCGTTTCGGCATGATCTTCGCTGGCGCCCAGAAGAACATCGGCCCGAGCGGCATTGTCGTGGCGATCATCCGCGAGGACCTGCTGGGTCGCGCGCGCTCGCTGTGTCCAACGATGCTCAACTACAAAGTCGCCGCCGACAACGGATCCATGTACAACACGCCGCCAACACTGGCGTGGTACCTGTCCGGTCTGGTCTTCGAATGGCTGAAAGAGCAGGGCGGGGTCGAAGCCATGGCCGTGCGCAATGAGCTCAAGCAGCGCACGCTGTACGACTTCATCGACGCCAGCGGCTTGTACAGCAACCCGATCAACCCCTCCGATCGCTCGTGGATGAATGTGCCGTTCCGTCTGGCCGATGATCGCCTGGACAAGCCGTTCCTCGCGGGTGCCGAAGCGCGCAATCTGCTGAACCTCAAGGGCCACCGTTCGGTGGGCGGCATGCGCGCCTCCATCTACAACGCCATCGACATCAATGCGGTCAATGCCCTGACCGCCTACATGGCAGAGTTCGAGAAGGAACACGGCTAATGTCTGAACAAGAGCTCAAGGCACTGCGGGTCCGCATCGACAGCCTGGACGAAAAGGTTCTGGAGCTGATCAGCGAGCGCGCCCGCTGTGCCCAGGAAGTCGCGCGCGTCAAGATGGCCGGTCTCCCGGCTGGCGAAGTACCGGTGTTTTATCGCCCTGAACGTGAAGCAGCGGTGCTCAAGCGCGTCATGGAGCGTAATCGTGGCCCGTTGAGCAACGAAGAGATGGCGCGGCTGTTCCGCGAAATCATGTCCTCGTGTCTTGCGCTTGAGCAGCCGCTCAAGGTCGCGTATCTCGGCCCGGAAGGCACTTTTACCCAGGCGGCGGCGCTGAAGCATTTTGGCCACGCTGTGATCAGCAAGCCGATGGCTGCGATCGACGAAGTGTTCCGCGAAGTCGTCGCCGGTGCGGTGAACTTCGGCGTCGTCCCGGTGGAGAACTCCACCGAAGGTGCGGTCAACCACACCCTGGACAGCTTTCTTGAACACGACATGGTCATCTGTGGCGAAGTCGAGCTGCGTATTCACCACCATCTGCTGGTGGGCGAGAGCACCAAGACCGACAGCATCAGCCGCATCTATTCCCACGCGCAGTCCCTGGCGCAATGCCGCAAATGGCTGGACGCGCACTACCCGAACGTCGAGCGCGTCGCTGTCGCCAGCAATGCCGAGGCGGCCAAGCGGGTCAAAGGCGAGTGGAACTCGGCGGCGATCGCCGGTGATATGGCGGCGGGCCTTTACGGCCTGACGCGGATTGCCGAGAAGATCGAAGACCGTCCGGACAACTCCACGCGTTTCCTCATGATCGGCAATCAGGAAGTGCCGCCGACGGGCGACGACAAGACGTCGATCATTGTGTCGATGAGCAACAAGCCCGGTGCGCTGCATGAACTGTTGGTGCCTTTCCACGAAAACGGCATCGACCTGACGCGGATCGAGACGCGGCCCTCGCGAAGCGGTAAATGGACCTACGTGTTCTTCATCGATTTCGTCGGCCACTACCGCGACCCGCTGATCAAGGCCGTTCTCGAGCAAATCAGCCAGGAAGCCGTGGCGCTCAAGGTGTTGGGTTCCTATCCGAAGGCAGTACTTTGATCCTGCGTCCGGACTTGTAGCCCACAGGTTTCACTGAAAAGGTAATGCGATACATGAGCGGCGACTTCCTCGCGCTGGCACAGCCCGGCGTGCAAAAACTATCGCCTTACGTTCCCGGCAAACCGGTGGACGAACTGGCCCGTGAACTGGGTATCGATCCGGCGCGCATCATCAAGCTGGCGAGCAACGAAAACCCGATGGGCGCGAGCCCCAGGGCGTTGCGGGCGATCAACGACGCACTGGCGGAGTTGACCCGTTACCCCGACGGCAACGGTTTCGAGCTCAAGCAGCGCTTGTCGCAAGCCTGTGGAGTGCAGCCTCAGCAAGTGACGCTCGGCAACGGCTCCAATGACATTCTGGAAATCGTCGCCCGTGCCTATCTGGCGCCGGGGCTCAATGCGGTGTTCAGTGAACACGCCTTCGCGATCTATCCAATCGTCACCCAGGCCGTGGGCGCAACCGCTCACATCGCCAGGGCAAAGAATTGGGGACACGACCTGCCGACCATGCTCGCCGCCATCGACAGCAACACCCGGGTCGTCTTCATCGCCAATCCGAACAACCCCACCGGGACCTGGTTTGGGCCAAGCGCATTGGCGGATTTCCTCGCTCAGGTGCCCAGGGACGTGCTGGTGGTGCTGGACGAGGCTTACATTGAATACGCCGAAGGTGCCGAACTGCCTGACGGACTCGACTTCCTGAGTGCCTATCCGAACCTGCTGGTCTCGCGGACGTTCTCCAAGGCCTATGGCCTGGCGTCGTTGCGCGTCGGTTATGCGTTGTCCTCGCCGGTCGTGGCGGACGTGCTGAACCGCGTGCGTCAGCCATTCAACGTCAACAGCCTTGCACTGGCAGCTGCCTGCGCCGCGCTGGACGATGTTGACTATGTTGCGCAAAGCCGTCAGCTGAATGAAGCCGGCATGCAGCAGCTGGAAGAAGGGCTTGGCCGGATGGGCCTGGACTGGATTCCCTCAAAGGCCAACTTCATCGCCGTGGACTTGGGGCGCGAAGCCGCTTCGGTTTATGAAGGATTGCTGCGCGAAGGCGTCATCGTTCGTCCGGTCGGCGGTTACGGCATGCCCGATCATCTGCGGGTGAGCATTGGTCTGCCAGCAGAAAACAGCCGCTTTCTCGAGGCGTTGAGCAAGGTTTTGGCGCGTGGTTGATGTCATGTCCTTGCAACCCGCTGAGCCTGTGATCGGCCGACTGGTGGTGGTCGGTCTCGGCTTGATCGGAGGGTCATTCGCCAAAGGCTTGAAGGAGAGTGGCTTGTGTCGCGAAGTGGTGGGCGTCGATCTCGATCCGCAATCGCGCACACTGGCCGTCGAACTGGGCGTGGTTGATCGCTGTGAAGACAGTCTCGCTGCCGCTTGCACAGGGGCGGACGTCATTCAGTTGGCCGTGCCGATCCTCGCCATGGAAAAGCTCCTCGGGATACTGGCAGGCCTGGACCTGGGCAATGCCGTGCTGACCGATGTCGGCAGCGCCAAAGGCAATGTGGTCCGTGCTGCCCGCGAGGCGTTTGGTGTGATGCCCGCGCGCTTCGTACCCGGCCACCCGATTGCCGGCTCCGAGCAGAGCGGGGTGGAAGCCTCCAACGCCGAGCTATTCAAGCGGCACAAAGTCATCCTTACACCGCTGGCTGAAACCGACTCTTCTGCGCTGGCGCTGGTCGATCGTCTCTGGTCGGCTCTGGGCGCTGACGTGGAGCACATGCAGGTCGAGCGTCACGATGAGGTGCTGGCGGCGACGAGTCATTTGCCTCACCTCCTGGCCTTCGGTCTGGTGGATTCCCTGGCCAAGCGCAACGAAAACCTCGACATCTTCCGTTATGCAGCGGGCGGCTTTCGCGACTTTACGCGCATCGCTGGCAGCGATCCTGTGATGTGGCATGACATCTTCCTGGCGAATCGCGAGGCGGTGCTGCGCACCCTCGACACCTTCCGCAGTGACCTGGATGCGTTGCGCGACGCAGTCGATGCAGGCGATGGACATCAACTGCTCGGCGTGTTCACCCGGGCTCGCGTCGCCCGGGAGCATTTCGGCAAGATCCTCGCCCGCCGTGCCTACGTTGAAAAAACCTCAGACGCCGACCTCAGCTTTATTGCCCAGCCGGGCGGCGTGGTCAGGGGGCGGGTTCGCGTGCCGGGGGACAAGTCGATTTCCCACCGGGCGATCATGCTCGGGTCACTGGCCCAAGGCACTAGCGTCGTCGAGGGCTTGCTTGAGAGCGAAGACGCGCTGGCGACCTTGCAGGCCTTCCGCGACATGGGCGTGGTCATCGAGGGGCCGCACCACGGTCGCCTGACCATTCATGGCGTTGGGCTTGACGGGCTTCAACCCGCTCCGGGGCCGCTTTACCTCGGTAACTCGGGCACGTCGATGCGCCTGCTGTGTGGCCTGTTGGCCGCGCAGCGATTCGACAGCGTGCTGACCGGCGATGCGTCGCTGTCCCGGCGCTCGATGACCAGTGTCGTCGAGCCATTGCGCCAGATGGGCGCGGTGATCGAAACCGCAGAGGACGGCCGACCGCCGCTGACCGTTCGCGGCGGGCAGTGGCTTCAGGCCATCCGCTACGACATGCCGTTGCCCGGCGCTCAGGTGAAATCCGCGCTGTTGCTCGCCGGTCTTTACGCAAATGGCACAACGATGGTGCATGAGTCGGCGCCGACCCGGGACCACACCGAGCGTATGCTGCAAGGGTTCGGCCATTCGGTTGCTGTCCATGACGGGACTGCGGCGCTGCAGTCAGGGGTAGAGCTCAAGGCAGCACGCATCGAAGTGCCCGCTGATATTTCTTCGGCGGCGTTTTTCCTGGTGGCAGCCTCCATCGCCGAAGACTCCGACCTGATTCTGGAAGGCGTGGGCGTCAACCCGACGCGCTCGGGCGTTATCGATATCCTGCGCCTGATGGGTGCGGACATCACGCTGCTTAATCTGCGCGACGCCGGCGGTGAGCCTGTGGCGGATCTGCGCGTGCGCCATGCCCGCCTCAAAGGGATCGATATACCCCGGGCACTGGTGCTCCTGGCTACCGACGAGCTTCCGGCACTTCTGATTGCCGCCGCGTGCGCCGAAGGGCAAATGGTGTTTAACGGTGCCCAGGCCCTGCGTGTCAGGGAATCCGGCCGACTTCAAGCCATGGCCGACGGTCTGGCGACGCTCGGTATAAACGTTGAATCGACTGCAGATGGCATCATTATTGATGGTGGAACCGTCGGCGGTGGTGAAATCAATGCGCAAGGTGATCACCGCATCGCCATGGCATTCAGTATCGCGTCGCTGCGCGCGGCCAGCCCGATCCACATCCGGGACTGCGCCAATGTGGCGACTTCATTTCCCAGTTTCCTGACGCTGTGTGCTCAGGTGGGTATTCGTGTAACGCAAGAGGGGCAATCGTGAAAGTTCAAGCTCCGGTCATTACGATCGACGGACCCAGCGGTTCCGGGAAGGGCACAGTGGCGGGCAAGCTGGCCAAACGTCTGGGCTGGTCCCTGCTGGATTCCGGCGCGCTGTATCGGCTGCTGGCCTTCGCCGCGGTCAACCATGGCGTCGACCTGACCAATGAAGAAGCATTGAAGCTGCTGGCTGCGCATCTGGATGTGCAGTTCATGGCAGCGACCGACGACCACGGTCAGCGCATTATCCTGGAAGGTGAGGACGTGACGTCGGCCATCCGCAATGAGCACGTGGGCAGTGGCGCGTCGCAGGTGGCCTCGTTGCCGGCGGTTCGCGAAGCATTGTTACAGCGCCAGCGGGCGTTTCAGGAGTTTCCGGGGCTGATTGCCGACGGCCGCGACATGGGCACGGTGGTATTTCCCGGCGCGCCATTGAAGATTTTTCTGACGGCCAGCGTCGACGAGCGTGCCCGCCGACGATATTTGCAGTTGAAGGCCAAGGGTGACGATGTTAGTCTGCCGAGTCTGCTAGATGAGATCCGTGTCCGCGACGAGCGCGACACCCAGCGAGCGGTAGCCCCGCTCAAGCCGGCGCATGACGCCATTCAGCTGGATTCCACCGAATTGTCCATCGAGCAGGTGCTTGAACGCATCCTGAGTGAAGTCGCACTCCGCGATCTCGCCGGATGACCAGAAAGCCATGTGGGAGACCAGTCATAGTCCCGCAGGCTTTCTTTCATATGAACGAAACCCACGTTGTCTGGAGCGTGGCAGATGGGCGTATTCTTCGCCCTTATCAACAGGAATTAAAATGAGCGAAAGCTTTGCTGAACTTTTCGAAGAAAGCCTAAAGACTCTTAACCTTCAGGCCGGTTCGATCATCACCGCGATCATCGTCGATATCGATTACCAGGCTGGTTGGGTCACCGTTCACGCTGGTCTGAAGTCTGAAGGCCTCATCCCGCTGGAGCAGTTCCACAACGACGCTGGCGAGCTGACCATCAAGATTGGCGATGAAGTGCACGTTGCGCTGGACGCGGTCGAAGACGGCTTTGGCGAAACCAAGCTGTCCCGCGAAAAAGCCAAGCGTGCCGAGTGCTGGATCGTTCTGGAAGCGGCTTTCGCAGCTGAGGAAGTGGTCAAGGGCGTTATCAACGGTAAGGTTAAAGGCGGCTTCACAGTCGACGTTAACGGCATCCGTGCGTTCCTGCCAGGTTCTCTGGTTGACGTCCGTCCAGTGCGCGACACCACGCACCTGGAAGGCAAAGAGCTGGAATTCAAGGTCATCAAGCTGGACCAGAAGCGCAACAACGTTGTCGTTTCCCGTCGCAGTGTCCTGGAAGCCGAAAACAGCGCCGAGCGCGAAGCTCTGCTGGAATCGCTGCAGGAAGGCCAGCAGGTCAAGGGTATCGTCAAGAACCTCACCGATTACGGCGCATTCGTCGATCTGGGTGGCGTCGATGGCCTGCTGCACATCACCGACATGGCGTGGAAGCGTATCAAGCATCCATCGGAAATCGTCAACGTTGGCGATGAGATTGATGTAAAGGTCCTGAAGTACGATCGCGAGCGCAATCGTGTTTCCTTGGGTCTGAAGCAACTGGGTGAAGATCCATGGGTTGCTATCAAGGCTCGTTACCCGGAAGGCACTCGCGTCACCGCGCGTGTTACCAACCTGACCGACTACGGCTGCTTCGCAGAGCTGGAAGAAGGTGTGGAAGGCCTGGTACACGTTTCCGAAATGGACTGGACCAACAAGAACATCCACCCGTCTAAAGTCGTTCAGGTTGGCGACGAAGTGGAAGTCATGGTCCTGGACATCGACGAAGAGCGTCGTCGTATCTCCCTCGGCATCAAGCAGTGCAAATCTAACCCGTGGGAAGATTTCTCTGGCCAGTTCAACAAGGGCGACAAGATCTCCGGCACCATCAAGTCGATCACCGATTTCGGTATCTTCATTGGTCTGGACGGCGGCATCGACGGTCTGGTTCACCTGTCCGACATCTCCTGGAACGAAGTGGGCGAAGAAGCCGTACGTCGTTTCAAGAAGGGCGACGAGCTTGACACCGTGATCCTGTCGGTTGATCCAGAGCGTGAGCGCATCTCGCTGGGCATCAAGCAGCTGGAAAGCGATCCGTTCTCCGAGTACGTCACTGTCAATGACAAAGGCGCTATCGTCCGCGGTATCGTTAAAGAAGTTGACGCCAAAGGCGCCATCATCACTCTGGCCGACGACATCGAAGCGACCCTCAAAGCCTCCGAAATCAGCCGTGACCGCGTTGAAGACGCGCGTAACGTTCTGAAAGAAGGCGAAGAGATCGAAGCCAAGATCATCAGCGTTGACCGCAAGAGCCGCGTGATCAGCTTGTCCATCAAGTCGAAAGACGTTGAAGACGAGAAAGAAGCGATTCAGAGCCTGCGTAGCAAGCCTGAAACTGCTGAAAGCACTGGTCCTACCACTCTGGGTGACCTGCTGCGTGCTCAAATGGAAAAACAGAACTGAGTTCTGTCTGACCATTGAAAAAGGGCGACTTCGGTCGCCCTTTTTTGTGGGCGGGTGTTTTACGGCAGATTCGGCCATTGGCCGGTTGACGATCTAGAAGCTCGTCTCATTTAAGTCTGGACACACTCTGTTCAAATCCTTCAGGTCATGCTAAAACCTTCAAAGCGCTTTACCTAGCTGCTTGAAAAAGAAGGGAAAAATATGACGAAGTCGGAGTTGATCGAACGAATTGTCACCCATCAAGGACTGCTCTCATCCAAAGATGTGGAGTTGGCCATCAAGACCATGCTTGAGCAGATGTCGCAGTGCCTTGCGACGGGCGACCGTATTGAAATACGCGGCTTTGGCAGCTTCTCGCTGCATTACCGCGCGCCCCGCGTAGGCCGTAATCCAAAGACAGGTCAGTCTGTCAGCCTCGACGGCAAGTTTGTCCCTCACTTCAAGCCAGGCAAAGAGCTCCGCGACCGGGTGAACGAAGAAGAGGAGCATGAGCTCCAATAGCTCTTTGAGGGGTTCTCATGCGAAATGTAAAGCGTCTAATCTTTTTAGTTATCGCCCTGTTGATCGCAGCGGCGATTGTTGTATTTGTGCTGGAAAACCAGCAAGCCGTTGCACTGGTGTTCTTTGGCTGGAATGCGCCCGAGCTGCCTGTCGCCGTGCCGGTGATCTTTGCACTGCTGGTGGGCATGCTGATTGGCCCCCTGTTGGTCTCAATCGCGCGTCTGCGCAGGAAGCCCAAAGCGTCACGTCTGCCCTGATAGAATCCCGCGCGCCAGACACCTCAACGCTTGCGTTCAAGATAATTACAAGCGCACTTATAACTAATCTCCTTTTTTAATGCCTAACCCACGCCTCAAGCTTTCAGGCGCGAGGGTTGCGTGCAGTTCGTTATTCGAGCTGCTTCTACTGAACAGAGGAACCTTCGGGTTTTTTCGTCGCATAGGTTTTTACACATGAGTTCCGACTATCCCGCTCTGCAGACTCGCTGCTTCAAGGCCTACGACATCCGTGGCCAAGTGCCCAATGACCTCGATGATGACATCGCGTACCGCATCGGTCGGTCCATGGTTGTTGAACTGGGTGCCAAAAATATCGTTGTAGGCCGAGACATGCGTCTTGAAAGCCCGGCTCTCGCTCAGGCATTGATCAAAGGCATTCAGGAAGCCGGCGCCGATGTCATCGACATCGGCCTGTGCGGTACCGAAGAAGTCTATTTCGCCACCAGCCACTACGATGCAGACGGCGGCGTGATGGTCACTGCCAGTCATAACCCGAAGGGTTATAACGGCATGAAGCTGGTCCAGAAATCGTCCCGTCCCATCAGCGGCGACACCGGGCTCGATGCCATTCGCCAGCGCGTGGATGCGGGCGACTTCGGTCAAGTGGCGGCTCAGCACGGCAGCGTCCAGTCCAAGCCGGACAAAACCGCCTACATCGAACACCTGCTGACCTACGTCAAAGGTGCCGACCTTCGTCCATTGAAGATCCTGGCCGACCCGGGCAATGGCGCTGTGGGTCCTGCACTGGACGCGATCCGCTCCCAGCTGCCTTTCGAGTGGGTGATCATCAACGCTGAACCGGATGGCAATTTCCCCAACGGCGTGCCGAACCCGCTGCTTCCGGAAAACCGCAGCATCACGCGGGACGCGCTGCTCAAGCACGGCTGTGACCTGGGCCTGGCGTGGGACGGTGACTTTGACCGTTGTTTCTTCTTTGACGAGCAAGGCCGTTTCGTTGAGGGTTACTACCTGGTGGGCCTGCTGGCCGAAATGCTGCTCAAGCAACACCCTGGCTCGAAAATCATTCATGACCCACGCCTGACCTGGAACACCATCGATCAGGTCAAGCAGGCGGGCGGTACGCCGGTGCTGTGCAAGACCGGTCACGCTTTCATCAAGGAGCGCATGCGCCTGGAAGACGCCGTGTATGGCGGCGAAATGAGTGCTCACCACTACTTCCGCGATTTTGCCTACTGCGACAGCGGCATGATCCCGTGGCTGTTGGTCGCCGCGCTGATGTCTGTGTCCGGCAAGAAGTTCTCGCAACTGGTTGATGAGCGCATGGCTGCCTATCCGTGCAGCGGCGAAATCAACTACAAGGTCGAAGACGTCAAATCCATCATCGCCAAGATCCTGGAACACTACACGCCGTCTTGCTCGAACATCGACAGAACCGACGGCATCAGCCTTGAGTTCGCCGAATGGCGCTTCAACCTGCGCGGTTCGAATACTGAGCCTTTGCTGCGTCTGAACGTCGAGAGCCGTCGTGATCCAGCCCTGGTAGAAGCCAAGGTCAAAGAGATCGAAGCGCTGATCAACGGCAAGTGATGCACCTGGCCCACGGCCCTGCTGACTGAATGGCAGGGCCGCGAGTCAATCGTCTACAATGGCGCCGCTGCCACGCAGCGGCCGTCATGATGGACGGCGAATCTTTATGTGCATGGATCGGATATGACCAGAAAAATCCTGGTAACAGGGAGTTCGGGATTTTTAGGAACAGCGCTGGTTGACCACCTTGCACACCTGTCTGACGCGCACATTGTCGCGGTCAGCAGACAAGCGACGACCCACTCTTCTCCAACCGTGACGACGGCCACTGTTGCCGGGCTGAATGCCGACACCTCATGGCAGACAGTCCTACACGACGTCGATACGGTCGTTCATGCGGCAGCGCGTGTGCATGTCATGCGCGACACGGCCGCTGACCCGCTTTCGCTGTACCGGGAGGTCAACACCCTCGGCACGCTGCATCTGGCGGAGCAGGCCGCTGCAGCCGGTGTCCGGCGCTTCATCTTCATCAGTACGATCAAGGTCAACGGCGAATCAACGGCACGGGGCGAATGCTTTCGTGCGGACGACGCTCCCAATCCGAGCGATCCCTACGCCATTTCCAAGCACGAAGCGGAACAGGGCCTTCTGACCCTCGCAAAGACCTCTACGATGGACGTGGTGATCATCCGTCCGGTGCTGGTGTACGGGCCAGGGGTCAAAGCCAATTTCCTACAACTGATGCGCACGTTGCGCAGAGGCGTGCCGTTACCACTCGGTTCAGTGAACAACGCACGCAGCCTGGTTTCGCTGGATAACCTGATCGACCTTATCCAGGTTTGCATCGATCATCCTGCTGCTGCGAATCAGGTCTTTCTGGTCAGTGATGGCCGGGACCTGTCGACCACTGAACTGGCCAGCCGCCTCAGCGCGCACCTGCGTGCATCCTGTTGGCTCATTCCGGTCCCCGAATCCCTTATCATGCTCGGCGCCACCCTGTTGGGTCGCAAATCGGCGGCCGAGCGGGTGCTGGGATCGCTGCGGGTGGACATCAGCAAAAACCGCGAGCGGTTGCAGTGGCAGCCCCCGGTGTCGGTAGAGGACGGCTTGAAGAAGACCGTCGAGCATTTTCTGGTTACGGATCGAGCATGAATTATTGGTGGGTCGCGGTTGCTGTTGTGGTCTTTTCGTTTGCGCTAACGCATGTATTGCGACGGTATGCGCTGCACAAGAGTCTGATTGATATTCCCAACGGCAGAAGCTCCCATACGATTCCGACGCCGCGCGGCGGTGGTGTGGCGATTGTCATCAGTTACCTGATGGTGCTGGTCTGGATGGTCTCTACAGGACTGTTGGGGCGCGACCTGTTTCTGGCCATGTTTGGCGCGGGCGCATTGATCGCCGCACTGGGGTTTCTCGACGATCATGGTCATATCGCAGCGCGATGGCGTCTGCTGGGGCATTTTTTTGCTGCGGCGTGGGCGTTGTTCTGGCTGGGTGGTCTTCCTGCGATCAGCGTGTTCGGCATGACGCTGGCGCCGGGCTTGATCGTTAACGTGCTGGCGGCGTTCTATCTGGTGTGGCTGCTCAATCTGTACAACTTCATGGATGGCATCGATGGCATTGCCAGCGTTGAGGCGATCTGTGTCTGCGTGGGCGCGGCGATCATCTACGCGCTGAGCGGTTTCGCCTCGCTGGTGTGGCTGCCGGTCCTGCTGGGGTGCGCAGTGACGGGCTTTCTGCTCTGGAATTTTCCCCCGGCAAAGATCTTCATGGGCGACGCCGGCAGCGGATTCCTCGGCATCATGCTGGGCTGTCTATCATTGCAGGGCACGTGGATTTCCTCGCAGTTCTTGTGGGTATGGCTTATTCTCCTCGGGGTTTTCATCGTAGACGCTACAGTAACCCTCATCCGTCGGCTCGTTCGGGGCGACAAGGTCTATGAGGCTCACAGAAGTCACGCTTATCAATTCGCCTCGCGACGTTTTGGCAAGCACCTTCCGGTGACGTCCGCAGTCGGTGTAATCAATCTGTGCTGGCTGTTGCCGGTCGCTGTGTGTGTCACCCGTTTCAATCTGGACGGCGCACTCGGCGTGATCATTGCTTACGCTCCACTGCTCGCTCTGGCGGTCCTGTTCAAAGCAGGGGCGCTTGAAAAGAGCTGAGCGTGGACATTGGCGCTGAAGCTGTTGATCCGAATCCCCCGGCGGGACAGGAATCAATGGTCGGCGCAGGGGTCGACTGAAAGGAGTTTGAACGCGTGCTTGAGGGGAAAATGGAGAAAATTCGTACTTCGCTGCTGGCGCTGCCTCGCCGGCACAAGCGGATCATGCAGGTCGCCGCAGACGTCTGTCTGATCTGGTTTGCCTTGTGGATGGCGTTTGTCGTCCGCCTGGGCATCGACGAACTCATCAACCCCCTGGAAATCCACACCTGGCTGTTCGCCTGTGCGCCCGTTGTTGCTATCCCGCTGTTCATTCGTTTCGGCATGTACCGCGCAGTCATGCGCTATTTCGGCAATGACGCGCTGATCGCGATCATCAAGGCTGTCAGCCTCTCGGCGCTGATTCTCGGGTTTATCGTCTACCTCTACAGCAACCACCAGCATGTCGTACCGCGATCGGTGATGTTCAATTACTGGTGGCTGAGCATGGTCATGATTGGCGGACTGCGCCTGGCCATGCGTCAGTATTTCCTGGGGGACTGGTTCTCCGCCGTTCGCCATGTTCCTTTTGCCACCCGGGACGATGGGCTGCCCAAAGTGGCCGTTTATGGTGCCGGTGCGGCGGGTAACCAGTTGGTTGCCGCATTGCGCATGGGCCGGTCAATGCGTCCGGTGGCATTCATCGATGACGATGATTCGATCTCCAACAGGGTCATTTCCGGGCTGCAAGTTTACAAGCCCAAGCACATCCAGCAGATGATCAACGTCACGGGCGCGCAGGAAATCCTGCTGGCGGTCCCGTCCTCGGCACGGGCGCGGAGACGGGAAATTCTGGGGTTTCTCGAGGGCTTCCCGCTGCACGTGCGCAGCGTGCCGAATTTCTCTGATCTGGCCGCGGGACGGGTGAAGGTCGACGATCTTCAGGAAGTCGACATCGCCGACCTGCTCGGCCGCGACGCAGTGCCTGCCCAGGAAGAATTGCTCGAACACTGCATCAAGAATCAGTGCGTGCTTGTGACCGGGGCGGGGGGCTCGATCGGTTCGGAGCTGTGTCGGCAAATCCTGCTCCTGAAGCCGACCACGCTGTTGCTGCTCGATCATAGCGAATTCAACCTGTACACGATCCTCACCGAGCTGGAGCGGCGCGTCGCTCGCGAGTCGCTCAAGGTCAAATTGCTGCCCATTCTGGGTTCGATCCGCAATCACGCCAAGCTGCTGGACGTGATGAAAACCTGGCAGGTCAATACCGTCTACCACGCGGCGGCCTACAAGCATGTGCCGATGGTCGAGCACAACATTGCCGAGGGCGTGCTTAACAATGTGGTCGGTACGCTGAATGCTGCCCAGGCGGCGCTGCAGGCGGGCGTGGCCAACTTCGTGCTGATTTCAACCGACAAGGCCGTGCGCCCGACCAACGTGATGGGCAGCACCAAGCGACTGGCCGAGCTGACGCTGCAGGCGTTGAGCCGCGAAACCGCGCCGGTCATGTTCGGCGATCGCTCCAATGTGCATCAGGTCAACAAGACGCGATTCATCATGGTGCGCTTCGGCAACGTGCTGGGTTCCTCCGGCTCGGTGATTCCGCTGTTTCATCAGCAGATCAAATCCGGCGGGCCGCTGACGGTCACGCACCCGAAGATCACCCGCTACTTCATGACTATCCCGGAAGCCGCGCAACTGGTGATTCAGGCAGGTTCCATGGGGCAGGGCGGCGACGTGTTCGTGCTCGACATGGGCGAGCCGGTGCGCATCATCGAGCTGGCGGAGAAGATGGTGCATCTGTCGGGCCTGAGCATTCGCTCGGAACACAACCCGCAAGGCGACATTGCCATCGAATTCACCGGGCTGCGGCCTGGCGAGAAGCTCTACGAGGAGCTGTTGATCGGCAACAACGTTGCGGCGACTCGCCACCCGATGATCATGAGCGCCCAGGAAGATTTCCTTTCGTGGGACGTTTTCAAGCAAAGCCTCTCGCATCTGCTCAAGGCGCTCGACGATGACGATTACACTCGCGTTCGGCAGATCCTCGGTGACACCGTCAGCGGCTACGCCCCGGAAGGCGATATCGTCGACTGGATTCATCAGCAGCGTCGTCGGGAACCGTAAGCGCACGCGCCGCGGAAAC
Organism: Pseudomonas graminis; assembly: GCF_013201545.1. Classification (NCBI taxonomy): domain Bacteria; kingdom Pseudomonadati; phylum Pseudomonadota; class Gammaproteobacteria; order Pseudomonadales; family Pseudomonadaceae; genus Pseudomonas; species Pseudomonas graminis. The sequence goes on along the minus strand of NZ_CP053746.1, from coordinate 130,640 downwards.
CTTTTCTTACTCAGCCAAACCGGGCCTGAATCGGGCGGGAGCCCCACATATACCGGGCCTGCGCGCCGGGACATATCCGGTCACCGATCCCTGCATTGACGCACTGCCGCCATCGGCTAGGTTTGGAAAGCAGCTCAGGAATGCTGCTTCCACTTACGATGCCCATGGAGCATGACTCATGCGTACTTCTTATCTGTCCTCCTTGATCTTCGCGCTGCTGGCGGGTACATCCCTCGCCGTGAATGCCGCGACTTCCGCCGCCCCTGCCACCACGCCGGCAGACGTCGCCAAGCCTGCGATTTCCGCTCCGCTGGGTGTGCAGGGCTCAAAGGTCAATCTCAACGCCGCCAGTGCGGAGACCCTGCAGAAAGAGCTATCAGGCATCGGCGCCGCCAAGGCCAATGCCATCATCGCGTACCGTGAAGAGCACGGCGGCTTTACGGCCGTCGACGAGTTGATCGAAGTGAAAGGCATTGGCAAGGCGCTGCTGGACAAGAACCGCGACAAGCTGTCGATTGACTGAAACCCCATGAGCCTGAGGCCGATCACTGATCGGCCTTTTTCATGCCTGCAATAACCCAAAGCCCGCCGTTCGCGGACCGATCAGAAAAATGACGATCGACATATTATTTTTTAAATTACGGGCGTAATATCCATCCGCAGCTACGCTCACTTACCCGTGGAGAACGTTCATGACGAGTCAAAATCAAGGCAAAGCTGTCATCACCGGCGCATCGTCGGGCATTGGTTTCACCTACGCGGACCGCCTGGCACAGCGCGGATTTGATCTGATCCTGGTGGCCCGTGACCAGGCGCGCCTGGAAGCGCTGGCGACGGATCTGCGCGCGAAACATTCGATCAATGTCGAGGTGGTGAAAGCCGACTTGACCCAGCCCGCCGACGTCAGTGCCCTCGAGCAACGGCTGCGCACGGACGCATCGATCACGCTGCTGGTGAACAACGCCGGGGTTGCACTGAGCACCCCCCTCGCCGAATCGGATATGGGCGAAGTGGACCGTCTGATCCAACTCAATATCGTTGCGCTGACCCATCTGGCCTCAGCCGCAGCGGCCGGTTTTGCGACGCGCGGTACCGGGGCGATCATCAACATCGCGTCCGTGGTGCCATTGTTGCCGGAACGCTTCAACGCGGTGTACGCCGCCAGCAAGGCTTACGTGTTGAGCCTCACCCAGTCGCTCGCCGCCGAGATGAGCGAAAAGGGCGTGCAGGTTCAGGCGGTGCTGCCTGGCGCGACCCGGACTGAAATCTGGGAGCGCGCGGGCATGGACATCAATGCCTTCCCGGCGGAGATGGTCATGGACGTCAACGAAATGGTCGACGCCGCCTTGGCCGGGTTTGATCAGAAGGAGCTGGTGACCATTCCATCGCTGCCCGATGCCGCGCACTGGCAGGCTTTCACCCAGGCACGCCTGGCGCTAGGCCCGAGTCTGTCGCTGCAGCACGCGGCGCAACGTTACAAAACGGCGGGCGCTTAACGGTGCCGGCCACTGCCAAAAACGAGGAAAAGGTGAACCCATGAGTGAGCGTCGCATCGTAGTGACGGGTATGGGGCTGGTAACGCCATTGGGCTCCGGCGTCGAAGCGGTATGGAAGCGGTTGCTCGAAGGCCGCTCCGGCATCGTGCAGTTGCCTGAGCAGACGGTGGCTGATCTGGCGGGGAAAGTCGGCGGCCCGGTGCCGACGCTGGAGCAAGACCCTGAAGCCGGATTTGATGCTGACGCTGCCGCGCCGCCCAAGGAGCAGAAGAAGATGGACCGCTTCATCCTCTTTGCCCTGGGCGCTGCGCAACAGGCAGTCAAGCAGGCGGGTTGGGCGCCGTCCACCGAGGAAGAACGCGAACGCACCGCGACCATCATCGGCGCCGGCGTGGGCGGTTTCGGTGCCATCGCCGAGGCCGTGCGCATCACGGATACCCGCGGGCCGCGGCGTCTGTCGCCGTTCACCATTCCGTCGTTTCTGGTCAATCTGGCAGCCGGGCATGTGTCGATCCAGCACGGTTTCAAAGGCCCGCTGGGCGCTCCGGTCACCGCATGTGCAGCGGGCGTCCAGGCGATCGGCGATGCCGCGCGGCTGATCCGCAACGGTGAAGCGGACGTGGCCATCTGCGGTGGCGCCGAAGCCTGCATCGATCGCGTTGCCCTGGGTGGCTTCGCGGCGGCGCGGGCGCTCTCCAATGGCTTCAACGACACGCCGGAGCGCGCGTCGCGGCCGTTCGACCGGGACCGCGACGGCTTCGTCATGGGTGAGGGCGCGGGGATCATCGTCATCGAAACCCTGGAGCATGCACTCGCCCGCGGCGCCACGCCCATTGTCGAACTGGTCGGTTACGGCACCAGCGCTGACGCCTATCACCTGACGGCCGGGCCAGAAGATGGCAGCGGCGCGCGCCGGGCGATGCAGGCAGCGATCCGTCAGGCCGGCATCCAACCTGCCGACGTCCAGCACGTCAACGCCCACGCCACGTCCACCCCGGTGGGGGACAAGGGTGAAATGGCGGCGATCAAAACGGTGTTTGGTGACCAGAATGGTGTTGCGGTGACGTCGACCAAATCAGCCACCGGGCACCTGCTCGGCGCAGCAGGCGGGATCGAGGCCATATTCACGGCATTGGCGATCCGCGATCAGATCGCGCCGATGACGCTGAATCTGGAGAACCCTGACGAGGCGGCAACAGGCATCGACATCGTCCACGGCAAGGCACGTCCGATGAACATCGAGTACGCACTGTCGAACGGTTTTGGCTTCGGGGGCGTGAACGCCAGCGTGTTGTTTCGTCGCTGGCATCCCTGAGAGGCCTCAGTGAAATAAACGAGATGCTTCCCTGCCGCGAAGAGGGCAGGGAAGTGAGGGTCAGCCTTCGATCAGTTGCTTGAGCTGATCGCGGGTGGTCTCCAGAATTCGCTCGGCCAGTGCCGGATCTTTCGCGCTGCGCGCCAGCACCATCGCCCCCACCAGCCCGGACATAAGCATCACGCTCTTGTCGCTGCTCTGCCCGTCGGCCGGCATTCCGGCTTCGAGGGTGGCGAGCATGCGGTTGATCAACTCGTCGGTGATCTCGCTCGGTTGCCCGCGCTGGCCCAGCTCGGACGCCATGGTCGGCAGCGGGCAGCCCTTTTCCGGATGATCGCGATGGGCGGTCGACAGGTACAGGTCGATGAACGCCTGGGTCGAGCTGTCTTCTGCCAGTTTCTCGGCCCGTGAAGCATGCAATTGGTCGACGGCACATCGCAGGGATTTTTCGACCAGGTCGTCCTTGGATTTGAAGTGGGCGTAGAAACCGCCATGGGTCAGGCCCAATGCCTTCATCAAGGGCTGCAAACCGGTCGCGCCAATGCCGTCACGGCGAAAGCGCGCGGCGGCTTCCTGAAGGATGCGCTGGTGGGTCTGGGCTTTGTGATCTTCGGCGTAACGCATGGAGCGCGCCTCCTGACTGTGGCTCTTGAGATGGTGGTCGACATTTTTACACGTCTGACAGGCCCGTGCAGTAGCCAGGTTGGATCGCGTGTCGCCACTGGTCAGAGCGCCTCATTTATAGCCCGCTGATTAAGGCGGCGTCACAGCGCCTTTATTTCGGCCCCATCATTTTCGCCAGCGCCTCCGGCCGGGGCGCGCCCTGTTGCTGCTGGAGGTGTCCGGCCTCGTCCTTGTAGAAAATCGACGGAGTGGCTGAAAGGCCCATGTCTTCCATCAGTTTCATATTGGCGTCGAGTTTTGCCTGAAGGTCTTTGGGGATGTTTTGCATAGCCTTGAGCGTGCTGGCTTTGCCCGCCTGCTCGTGGTTCTGCAGGGCGACTTCCGGGTTCGCGTCGGCCAGCAGGCTCGCGGCTTTGGCAGCGCTGTCCTCGCGGATCACGCCGACCATGATGTGGCGCAACTGTACTTTCCCCGATTTGACCCATGGCCGCGCCTGCTCCCAGAACAGGTTGCAGTACGGACAGTTGGCGTCGCTGAACAGGTAGATGATTTTGGGCGCAGTTGTGGCACCGTCGGCGATCCAGGTGCTGTTTTCCATGCGGCTCCACATCGCCTCGGCCATTGGCCCATAGACCAGTTTCTGCAGGGGCGCGGTGCTCAGGTCTTCGCCCTTTTCGTTGAACAGATTGCCGGCGAGCACATGCTTGCCGTCAGGGGTCAGGTACAGCGCCATGCCCTGATTCTGGTACTCGGCGGCGTAACCCTTCAGCCCGGCCGGCGCGTCGAAGCTGCCTTTGATAGTCGCGCCTTTGGCCTCCAGTGCCTTGATCGGAGCGGGCAAGTCTTCGGCGTGAACCAGCGAGGCTGGCAGGCTGAGCGAAACGGCGACGGCGATGAACGCAGGGTGAATGAAGTTCATGGGGTGATCCTTTGCTGTGAAGACGGGGTGGAAGAGGAGGTAGGCTGGCCGAAACCGTCCAGGTAATGTTTCAGGCTGGCGCTGGACAGTTCGCCCAGATGCCCGTCCTGTTGTCGGCCGTTCTCGCCGTAAAACAGCGTCGTGGGCAGGGCGGCTGATCCGGCATGTCGGCCCAGATCACCCCTGTCATCGAACAACACGTTGTCCAGCTGCAGACCTTGGCTGCCGAGAAAGGCCGCCACGTCACGTGGGCTTTCTCCCTGATTGACGAACAGAAACAGGACGTCGGGATTGGCCTGTTGCGCGGCTTGCAGGACTGGCATTTCCCTCCGGCAGGGCGGGCACCACGTCGCCCACAGGTTGATCACCAGCTTGCGCCCGTCGTAGTCGCGCAAGTGAACGCGCTCGCCCTTGTCATTGCGAAACGCCAGATCCGGCAGCGGGGCATCCTGACGAACGCTTTCGACCGCCAGACTGCTCAGCCACCAGAACAGCAATCCGCTAGCGACGCCCCACCCCAGTGGCCTGCGCTGCAACGGTCGCCGCCACACCATCGTGACGGCGCTGGCCACAACGGCGATCACGCCGGGCCAGGTACTGAAGCCGCCGTCGCGGATATCGACGATGCGCAGCGGGTCACTCTCATACTGCGGCCAGTAGCGCGCGACGAACGCCATACGAGCCACCAGAAGCCCGAACATGAACAGGCCGAACACGGCGCGTTCCGGGTTGATCCTCTGCTTGCGGCCACTGATCCAGCCGACCAACGTCGCCAGCGCGAGGGCAACGAGCAGCAGCAGATGGTTGAGCGACAGGGCTAACGGCCCGACGGAAAAACTCAGCATCAGCCACGCCCCCGGGTCGTTTCCCAGTGCTGCAAAAAGCCCTCAAGGTCGACTTCGCCGGTGATTCGCCGATCGCGCCTTTCGCTGCCGTCCGGTGCGATCCACACCAGCGTCGGCGGGCCCAGCACGTTGAAACGACCGAGCAGCGCGCGGCTTGCGTCGTTGTCCGCAGTGACATCGAGGCGCAGCAGGCGCACGCCGTTCAATGCCTGCAGGGTTTCAGCCTTGGCGAACACGTTCTTCTCCATGATCTTGCAGGACACGCACCAGTCGGCGTAGTAGTCGACCAGCACCCACTGCCCGGCGGCTACGGCGGCGGCGAGTTCCCGGTCCAGGGCCTGCGGGTCCTTGATAGTGGTGAATGCATCATGGGCTTCAATCGCGGTAGACGAACTCGACCCGCTGTAGACCTTGAGCGGCTGCCAGGGATCGTCGCCGCCCGCCGCCGCGCCGGTCACCATCATCACGCCCCACAGCCCCACGACCAGGCCGATGGGTGCGCAGAGGAGTGAGGCGCGTGGCAGCAACCGGGTCTGCAGGATAGCGCTATAAGCAACCACGATCAGCAGCGCGCCGAACAGCGCCATCCACAGTACGTCGGCGAGCAGCGGCCGGATCATGATCAGCGCCGTGCCCAGTAGTAGAAACCCGAAGAGGCCTTTGACCAGGTTCATCCAGGCCCCCGGTTTAGGCAGAAAACGTGTGCCGACCGTGACCAGCAGCAACAACGGCAGGCCCATGCCCAGCCCCATGACGAACAACACCAGGGCGCCGTGCAGCGCATTGCCGCTCTGGGCGATATACAGCAGCGCGCCCGCCAGGGGGGCGGTCATGCAGGGGCCGATCATCAGTCCCGACAGCGCGCCGAGAAGAGATGCGCCCAACAGACTGCCACCGTGGCGCTGACGCCCGGCCTTCTCCAGACGGTCGCGCAGGAAACCCGGCAACTGCAGCTCGAAGAAGCCAAACATCGGCAGCGCAAGCAGCACAAACAGCACCGCGAAACTGCCCAGCAGCCACGGCTGTTGCAGGGTCGATTGCAGGTTGCTGCCCAACAGCGCGGCGACCACGCCCAGCCCGGCATAGATCAACGCCATGCTCAGCACGTAGACGCCGGCCAGCGCAAAACCTCGTGCCGGTCTCGCGCCGCTGCCGACTACCACGCCGGCCAGGATCGGCAGCATCGGCAGTGAACACGGGGTGAACGCCAGCAGCAGACCCAGCCCGAAAAACGCCAGCAGGCTCAGGGCCAGAGAACGTTGCGCGAGGCCACTGGCCAGCGCTTGATCTTCAGCCTGATCGCCGACTTGAGCGTTGGCGGGTTGCCCGTTGCCGCTGCCCACACTGACGGGCTGGCTTTGCGGGGGATAACACAAGCCGGCATCGGCGCAGCCCTGCCAGCTCACTTTGATCTGACCACTGGCCGAGGCCGGAATCGTGAGTTCAAGGGCTTGCCGATAGACCTGCTGCTGGCCGAAATACTCATCGTGATGATCTTCACCGGTCGGCAGGACGGGCTGCTGTTCCTTGTTGAGTCCTTCGAACCTGAGCCGTTGCTGGTACAGGTAATAGCCGTCCGCAATTTGCCAGTACAGGCGGGCTTCCCCGGACGCCAGGCGTTCCGAGGTGAAGATAAACGCTTGATTGGCCGGCAGAAAATCCGGCTTCTCGCTGAAGAGTGAGGGGCCGTTCCTGGACGGGAAAGTGTCGCCGCCGGGCAGGGCCTGCGCCAGCAGCGGGAAAAGGATCAACATCACCAACCACAGATTACGCATGCATTCTTTCCATCCTTAGTGAGTGGGGCGAAGCCTGCGCAGTGGCGATTAACAGTCGATTAAGCCGATGGGGCGCGTCGTGTCTGCGGCGGCTCGTGCATAATCCGCCGTTAATCCCTCTGCGCTTCAATCGCCTTTTTTTCGGGGCCGACCATGCACGTACTGCTTTGTGAAGACGACGACCTGATTGCCAGCGGCATCGTCGCAGGCCTCGATGCCCAGGGCCTGACGGTGGACCGCGTGGCCACGGCATCATCGGCGCGGGCGATGCTGTCGGCCGCACATTTCGACGTGATGATTCTCGACCTCGGCCTGCCCGATGAAGATGGCCTGAAGCTGTTGCGCCAGATTCGCCAGCAGGGTGTGGAAATCCCGGTGCTGATTCTTACCGCTCGCGACACCGTCACCGACCGTGTCGACGGCTTGCAGGCCGGCGCGGACGACTACCTGCTCAAGCCCTTCGACTTGCGTGAACTCAGCGCGCGTCTGCATACCCTGGTGCGCCGCATGGCCGGGCGCAGCGTCAATGTGATCGAACATGGGGTGCTCAGCTACGACCCGAGCAGCCGGGAAACCCGCCTTGCCGGTCAACCGGTTGATCTGTCCCGCCGTGAACAGGCCCTGCTGCAAGCGTTGCTCAACAACAGCGGTCGCGTGCTTTCGGGCGAACAGCTAAAGGACTGCGTGTACGGCTTCGGCGACGAAGTGGAGAGCAACGCCCTCAATGTTCATATCCATCACCTGCGGCGCAAGCTGGGCGGCCGTATCATCGAAACCGTCCGCGGGCTCGGTTATCGCCTCGGCCCGGCCGGCCATGATTCGGAGCCCACGCCATGATGAGCCTGCGCACACGGCTGAGCCTTATCCTGGGCTCGGCGTTCATTCTGATCTGGGTGCTGGCGGCGGCGTGGATGCTGCGCGACTTGCGCACGCAGATGATGCAATCCCTCGATCAACGCCTTGAGGCCTCGGCGCGGATGGTGGCGGGGCTGCTCGAACAGATGCAAATGCCCACCGGCAGCGACACTCGCTCGCTGCGGGCCGATGATCCGGCGTTGCCCAACGGGATGGCCTGTCAGTTGAGTTCCCTGCGCGGGCAAGTGCTGGCGCGCACCGACAGCTCGCCGAGCGAACCGCTGAAGGCCGATGCCAGCGGCTTCCATGACCAAATGATCAACGGCGACCACTGGCGCGTGTACACGATGATGCATGACAACGTGCGGGTGAGCACTGCCGACCGGCAGATCGAACGCGACGTGCTTGGGCACTCGGTGCTGCTGGCGGCATCGGTGCCGGTGCTGGTCGCGCTGTTCGGCAGCCTGGCGCTGGTCTGGTTCGGCATCGGCCGGGGGCTGGCGCCGCTCAATCGCATGCGCGATGCGTTGAATCGGCACAGCGCCGATTCGGTCGAGCCACTGGACGTGCCCAACCTGCCCAGCGAACTTCAACCGCTGCTGAAAAGTCAGAACCAGCTGTTTCAGCGCATCGCCCAGACCCTTGAGCGCGAACGTCGGCTGACCGGCGATGCCGCCCATGAACTGCGCAGCCCGCTCACGGCCATCAAGACCCATCTGCAAGTGGCGCGGATGACCGACGGCCAGAAGCGCGACACGGCGCTGGCCCATGCGGAGGAGGGCGCTGACCGCATGCACCGCACCCTCGAACAGCTGCTGTTGTTGGCGCGGGTCGAGGGCAGCCTGTCGTTCGATGATGGCGTGCAGTGCGATGCCGAGCAGGTCGCGCGGCTGGCGATTCACGACGCCAGTCACGGCGATGAACAGCGCATCGAACTGATCCTTCCGTCGCAGTTGTCCAGCGCTGCACTACAAATGCCGGCGGCGCTGGCGGTGGCCGCACTGCGCAATCTGCTGGACAACGCCCTGCGCCACAGCCAGGCCGCGGCGCAAGTGGAACTGAGCGTTGAAACCTTCGACGGCCAGGCGCATTTCCGCGTTCGCGATCATGGCCCTGGCATTCCCGAGCCGGACCTGGACAAACTCACCCAACGCTTCTGGCGCAACGGCAAAAGCCCTGGCGCGGGCCTGGGGCTGGCGATAGTTCAGGCTATCGTGCAGCGCTGCGCGTGTTCGCTTCGCTTTGACAGCCGTCATGACGGTTTGCGGGTGGAGCTGAGCATGCCGTTGCGGCGCGATGTCGCAGGCGAGTGACGTGTGGGAAGGGTCTGAAAGTGGAGTCGGCCTGCCGTTGCACATCAGGCCGACTGTTGGCTGAATGTCCGCTACTCCGGCATGGCCGAAGAGTGATGGGAGGTAATCAGCCACTCGTTATCAACAAGTGCGTAAGTGAAGGTGTAACGTGCCTGGACTTCTGAGTTATCGCTGAAACGAAACGTGTACAGGCCGGTATCGATTGCACTGTTGCAACTTGTAATAACAGTGCTGCTGTCGAGGGTGCCGAACGGCTTCTTTCTAAGAAACGTGTTGAAGTAATCGAGTTTGCCGGCAAGGTCTGTTCTGGGCTGGTTGGAGAGGGTCGGAAGCAGCACGGCGTCGGACGTGTAGTTCGCGGCGACCTTGCGAGAATCGCCGGTTTGCAGCGTGTTGTTCCAGCGTTCGAACAGGATTTTCGCTTGCTGCTGATCAAGTGTTGCGCAGTGTGCGGGGGCGTTGTTTGCACTCGCGTAAGTGCTGGCAGTGAGCAGTGTGATGACGGCGAAAGTCTTGAGCATGCGTTACCTTCCATGGGGTGTTCAATGTGGGTCGAGAGCCTAAGGGAGGACGACTCAAAGTTGTACTGCCATGGATTTACAATACGTTTCTTTAATTAAATCAGCCGTCTTCGATGTGGGAATTGTCCGATTCATTAAGTAAGAAACGTAGCTGATTTACCCAGGAAGTTAAGCCGGTTTGAAACTTCGATGATCCCGGCCCGAGGGCTTTTGGTCCGACAAGCCTTTGATTCTGCTCTCCAATCCCGGACAATCGCGCCCCTTTCCCTGTAGAGAACCGGTCAGGGGCGCCGACTGCCATGTTTTTTCGACGCGCTTTTGACCATGTAGCTATCACCGGCAACGGAGAATCGACCGGATGAATGATCAGGCCAACAGCGTCGAACACACTGTCGACGCCGCACCCGCGAACGTGACGACCTGGAACCGCAACGACACCACCTGGATGCTCGGGCTGTTCGGCACCGCCATCGGCGCGGGTACGTTGTTTCTGCCGATCAACGCGGGTATCGGCGGGTTCTGGCCGCTGGTGATTCTGGCCGTGCTGGCCTTCCCGATGACCTTCTATGCGCACCGCGGGCTGACCCGCTTTGTGCTTTCGGGCCGCAATGGGGCGGACATCACCGAGGTGGTGGAGCAGCATTTCGGCAAGAAAGCCGGTGCCTTGATCACCCTGCTGTATTTCTTCGCCGTGTTTCCGATCCTGCTGATCTACAGCGTGGCGCTGACCAACACCGTGGGCAGCTTCATGGAGCACCAACTGCATGTGCCGCCGCCGCCCCGCGCGCTGCTGGCGTTCGTGCTGATCCTCGGCCTGCTGGCGGTGGTGCGTTGCGGTGAGCAGATCATCGTCAAAGCCATGAGCCTGATGGTGTACCCGTTCATCGTGGCGCTGCTGTTCCTCGCCGTGTTTCTGATTCCGCACTGGAACGGCGGCATTCTCACCACGGCAAGCAGCTTTCCGGCACCTTCGGCACTGCTGCACACGCTGTGGCTGGCGATTCCGGTGATGGTCTTCTCGTTCAACCATTCGCCCATCATTTCGGCATTTGCCGTCGACCAGAAGCGTCAATATGGCGAGCAGGCCGAACCGCGCAGCTCGCAGATCCTGGCCCGCGCCCATCTGCTGATGGTGGTCATGGTGCTGTTCTTTGTCTTCAGCTGCGTGCTGACCCTGGCGCCGGAGCAACTGGCGGAAGCCAAGGCGCAGAACCTGTCGATCCTGTCCTATCTGGCCAACCATTTCAGCAACCCGACCATCGCGTTTGCCGCGCCGCTGATTGCTTTCGTCGCGATCACCAAGTCGTTTCTGGGCCACTACATCGGCGCCAGCGAAGGCCTAAAGGGTCTGGTGTTGAAAACCGGCCGCCGTCCTTCACCGCGTACGCTCGATCGCCTGACCGCAGGCTTCATGCTGGTGGTCTGCTGGCTGGTGGCAACGCTCAACCCAAGCATTCTCGGGATGATCGAAACCCTCGGCGGCCCGGTCATTGCCGCGCTGCTGTTCCTCATGCCGATGTACGCCGTGCGCAAAGTGCCAGCCATGCGCCGGTATGCGGGCAAACTGTCGAACGTGTTTGTGGTGGTGATCGGACTGATCTCTATCTCGGCGCTGGTTTATTCGTTGTTGCAGTGACGCTCCAAGGGCGGCGGAGGGCAGATCGTCCGTCGTCCTGAAGCTGCGCGCTGCGGGATAGCCAGCACCGCTCGTGTGAGCATGAACAAGATGGCGCAACCCATGGCTCAAGAAGACGGGATTTCATCACTGAAAATTCGGGGAATGTACCGACCTCTTCGCGAGCAAGCTCGCTCCCACAGTTGGGCACCGACAACGCAGACTTCTGAGTTGAGTGAGAGACCGTTGGCCTCCGGCCTGGGTCCGGATAATCGCAAAGTCGGTCAGCAAACGCCGATCATGTGGGAGTGAGCTTGCTCACGAAGACGGTGGTCTGGCCGCAGTGGATCCACTGCCCAGCCCGGTCTTCTCAAATCGCCGCCACATTGACTTTGCCAATTGCGTCGCCCCATGATCCTGCTCGTTCCTGATCGATTCAGCCCTTTATCGAGGCCTCATGTCTGCCAACCCAGAAGCATTCCCCGGCGAGCGTCAGCGTCTGATCACCGAGCGTCTGGCCGTGCAGGGTCGGGTGATCGCCGCAGAGCTGGCGACCGAATTCAATGTGTCCGAGCATTCCATTCGTCGCGATCTGGGCGTTCTGGCGTCCGCCGGCCTGTGCAAACGCGTGTACGGTGGGGCGATTTCGCTGGCGTCGGACGGCCCGCTGGCGGCGCGTGTCGAGCACGAGCCGGGGCGCAAGCGGCAGTTGGGCGTCGCGGCGGCGGGATTGATCAGCGCCGGGCAACACGTGTTTATCGACGGCGGCTCGACCAACCTTGCGATCGCCAAAGCCCTTGATCCGCACATGGCGCTGACCGTCACCACCAATGCGCCGCTGATCGCCGTCGAGCTGATGAAGCTGCCGGCAGTGGAAGTGATTCTGCTGGGCGGGCGCTTGAGTCCCGTCGCGGGCAGCACCTACGGCTTCACCACGATTCAGCAACTCGCCCACTTCAATTTCGATCTGTGCTTTCTCGGCGCCTGTGCCCTGGATGCGCTGAAAGGCGTGACCGCGTTCGACATGGACGTCGCCGAGTTCAAGCGCGCCGTGGTGGCGCGCAGCGGTCAGGTGGCGGTGGCCGTGATCAACGAGAAGCTTTCCAGCATCGCGCACTATCAGGTCGCGCAGTGCGAGGAAGTCGGCGCGCTGGTGGTCGAACACGACGCGCCCGCCGACCGGCTGGAGCTGTTTCGCGGCAAGGTCGCGCAGATCGTCACGGCGCAGGCAGCGCACTGAGCAGCGTCGACTCCTGCCAGGCGACGGTACGATTGCGGCCCTGGTGCTTGGCGGCATACAGCGCCGCGTCCGCGCGTTTGACGAAGTCTTCCATGCTCTGGCATTCCTGCGCCCGACAACCGTAAACCCCGAGGCTGATGCTGACGATGCCGATCGGATTGCCCTGATGTTCCAGGGCTCGCGTGAGCACAGCCAACCGAATCTTCTCCGCCAGACTCACGGCGCCCTGCATATCGCTGTAGGGCAGGAACACGGCCATTTCTTCCCCGCCGTAGCGCACCGCGAGGTCGCCAGTGCGGTTGAGGTTGCTGCGAATGCACTCGGCCACGGCGACAATGCATTTGTCGCCGGCGACGTGGCCATAGTTGTCGTTGTAGCTCTTGAAAAAATCGATGTCGATCATGATCAGGCTCAGCGGATGCAGGTTCGGTTCACCGTTGCGAAACTCCAGACTGAGAATCTCCTGAAAGTGTCGTCGATTGGCCAGGCCGGTCAGGCTGTCCTGTAGCGCAAGCTTTTCCAGCGAGTGGCTGGCAATGCGCAGTTGTGATTCGGCATTGAGCCCGAAGCGGATCTGCTGGAACAGCAAGACGCCAAACAGCAGGTTGGCGACCACCACGCAGATGATGATCGCCAGCGAGCGCCACGCATATTGCCGCCACTCGTCGAGCACTTCGCGCTGGGACAGACCGGCGAGCACCACCATCGGATAGCCGTCCAGCTTCTTGTAGCCGTACAGGCGTTGTTCGTGGTCGAGCATCGACACGACGTTCGCCGTGCCTTCGTAGTGTTCCCTGACATAAAGCCGGAATAATTCGCCGTCGCCGATAGAGGTGCCGCGCACGTTTTGAATGAGCGGACGTCGTGCCAGCACGGTCCCGTCGGCCATGGCCAGGGTGATGACGCCGTGCTTGCCGATGTCGAAGCGCTCAAAGAACTGTTCGAAGTAGTTCAGTTCAACGGTGGCCAGCACCACACCGGCGAAGTTGCCCATCTCATCGTCCACCCTTCGCGACACAGGGATGATCCAGTCGCCGGTGGTGCGGCTCTGGATGGCGGGGCCGATGTGGGGAAGGCTGCTGGCGATGGACCGGTGAAACCGAAAATACTCACGATCGGCATTGTTGGCGTTGGCCGGCATGTGGTTGAGGGAGGTTGCCGCCCAGTTGCCATCCTTGTCATAGATGAACAGACCCTGGATTTGCTGGACGCTGGCGGCGGTGGCGCGCAGATAATCGTGCATGCGCGAACCACTGGCTGCGCCGAAGCCGTCGAAGGAAAGCCGTTCGACCACCGATGACACGGCGATGTGCGCCTGATCGAATGCGTCATCAACGTGTTGCGCCATGGAGCGAGAAAGGTTGGCGACGGTGGTATTGGCGATTTCCAGCTCGTGAATGCGCGTCTGGCGCAGCTGCCAGACGGTGATGCTGGTGATGGAGATGCACACCAGCAAGGTAAACAGTCCCGCCAGCCACAACACCGGCATGCGTTTGAGTCTTCGGTTTCTGACGCCGAACTCCGATCCTTCTCCCTGTCTCAAACCTCACCCTCGCTGACTGCCACGATTTCAGACCCGCCACTGTGACGAACAATCCACTCGTTCGGACACGCAGCATCGCAACAGCGACCCGTCTGACTCACAGCGTAGGACAAGTGCGGGATTTTGAAGGGAAATTTTATGGCGTATAAATCATCTGCGGGAGATGTGCTGCGGTGTGGGCGTGACGTGGTTATGGGCCGCGTGCGAGTTTGGCTGATGTCGACATGTGGGAGCGAGCTTGCTCGCGAAGGGGCCAGTACATCCGCTAAATGTTCAGCGGGTGGAATGCCGCCTTCGCGAGCAAGCTCGCTCCCACAGGTGTTGCGTTCGGCGGGTTACTGCAGCATTCCTGGGACCGAGTGCGAGGTCCCAGGAATCCGCTGAAGGGGCACCCATCAAACCCGACGCCCTTGCACCTCATCCAGATTCGCCTGCCAGTCCTTCTGCGCCGTGGTGGTGTGTTCGGGTATCGGCGCCTTGAGCAGCACGAAGTAGGCGAACGCCGAGAGCAACGCGACGATGGCGCTGACCGCAAAGGCCGTGGCGAAGGTGCCGGAATATTGCACGCTGAACCCGGTGACGATCGGCGCAATGGAGCCTGCAATGTAGCCGCCGAAATTCTGGATCGAACCCAGTGACGCCACGCGTTTGGTGTCGACCACGGTATTGACCACCATCCACGCCGTGGCGCTGGACAGGTTGATGCCGAACAACGCCAGGCAGAGCAGGGCGACGCAGCCGCTCAGGCCGGTGACGAACGTCAGTGGCAGGGTGAACACCGCAGCGAATACCAGCCCGCCGATCACTGTGTATTTGCGGCTGTTAAGCACGCCGACGCCGCGCTTGACCAGCCGATCGCAAATCCGTCCGGCGGCGATGGTGCCAATCGCGCCGAACACATAAGCAAATGACACCACCCAGGCGGTTTGGTAGGGGTCCAGGCCGTGTTCGCGCTGGAAGTAGCCGGGCAGCCAGGTCAGGTGCAGCCAGAGCATATAGATCACGCCCATGAAACCGAGGAAGGTGCCCCAGGTGCTGCGGTGCTTGAACAGGTCCAGCCAGCCGGCGAAGAACGATGCCTTCGGCGCGGCGTCGGCTTGAACCACCTGAACGGTGGGTTCACGACCCTCGGCCGCCAGTTCCTTCAGGTATTGCGCGCGGCTTTTGTAAAACATCAGCCAGCACAGCGACAGCACGATGCCGAGCACGCCGGTGATGATGAACATCCCGCGCCAGCTGAAGTTGACCATGAACAGCGTCAACAACGGCGGCGCCAGGCACGGCCCGATGCAGGTCGCCGACCAGACGATCCCCGTCGGCGTGCCGCGTTCGTGCTCCTCGAACCACTCGTTAAGGGTCTTGGCGGCCGATGGAAACATCGGTGCCTCGCCAATCCCCAGCAACACGCGCAGGGCGAAGAAGCCGCTGAAGCTGTTGACGAAGCCAGACGCCGTCTGCGCGATGGACCACACCATCAGCGCGCCGCCCAACGCGATCTTGCTGCCCAGCTTGTCGATGATCATGCCCATCGGCAACTGCGCGAAGGCATAGGCCAGCGAGAACGCCGACAACAGAATGCCCATCTCCGAAGGACTGATCAGCATGTCCTTCTGGATCGTCGTGTTGGCGATGGACAGCGCGCTGCGGTCCAGATAATTGACGATCCCGAACAGCATCAGAAAAACGATGGTGATCGTCTGGTAGGTCTTGAGGGATTTCATTGCGCACCTTTTTTATTGTTGTGGGGCTTAACGGCTTCGTTCGTGTAGGACCGGCTTCAGCCGGGAAGAGGCCGGTTTGGGCACCATCCATGTTGCGGTGTAACGCTGGAAAAGCTTCCCGGCTAAAGCCGGTCCCACTGAAAGCAAGACAGTTCCCGGCTAAAGCCGGTCCCACTGAAAGCCAGACAGCTTCCCGGCTGAAGCCGGTCCTACCAAGGCAGCCTGTCCTGTCAGGTCACCGCACCGATGTGCCAAGGCACAAACTCGTTTTGCCCATAACCATGCTGCTCGCTTTTGCTGCGGGCGCCGGAGGCGATGTCGAGCATCATCTGGAACACGTACGCGCCGCGTTCTTCAATCGTCGTCGTGCCGTCGGCGATGCCGCCGCAATTGACGTCCATGTCCTCCTGTTGAAATTCGAACACGCGGTTATTCGTGGCGAGCTTGATCGACGGCGTTGGTGCGCAGCCGTACGCAGAACCCCGCCCGGTGGTGAACGCGATCAAATTGGCACCTCCCGCCACTTGCCCCGTGGCAGAGACCGGGTCATAGCCGGGGGTGTCCATGAACACCAGGCCCTGGGCGCGGACGGCTTCGGCGTATTCATACACGCCCATCAGGTTGGTCGAGCCGGCCTTGGCCACGGCGCCCAGGGATTTCTCCAGAATGGTCGTCAGCCCGCCGGCCTTGTTGCCGGCGGACGGGTTGTTGTTCAGTTCGGCGTTCATACGCTGGCAGTAGTCTTCCCACCAATGAATGCGCTGAACGAGTTTTTCGCCGATGGCCTGACTGGCCGCGCGCCGCGTCAGCAAATGCTCGGCACCATAGATTTCCGGGGTTTCCGACAGAATCGCCGTACCGCCCGCCGCCACCAGCCGGTCCACCGCATTGCCCAGTTCCGGGTTGGCGGTGATGCCGGAGTAGCCGTCGGAGCCGCCGCATTGCAGGCCGACGATCAAGTGCCGTGCGCTGACGCTTTCCCGGGTGACCTGATTGGCCTGGGGCAGCAGTGATTGCACCTGCGCGATGCCGCTGGCGATGGTCTTCGACGTACCGCCGGTGCCCTGAATGGTGAAGGCGCGCAGTTGGTCGCTGGCTTTCAGACCCTGGCTGTCGAGCATGTCCTGAATCTGGTTGGTCTCGCAGCCCAGACCCACCACCAGCACCGCCGCAAAGTTCGGGTGCACGGCGTAGCCCGCGAGTGTGCGACGCAGCAGGTCGATGGCCTCGCCTTTGGAGTCAATGGCGCAGCCGGAACCGTGGGTCAGCGCGACCACGCCGTCGATGTTGGGGTAGTCCGCAAGGGCTTCGGGGAAAATGTCGCGACGGAAGCGGTCGGCGATGGCCCGGGCCACGGTAGCCGAGCAGTTCACCGAGGTCAGAATGCCAATGTAGTTGCGCGTCGCCACACGGCCGTCGGCGCGCACGATGCCCTGAAAGAACGCCTCGGTTTTCGGCGTCTCGTGGGCGTCGACGCCAAAGGCGTAGTCACGGGAGAAGTCGCCCATCTCGACGTTGTGCACATGCACGTGCTGCCCGGCCTCGATGGGCTGTGAAGCGAAGCCGATGATCTGGCCGTAACGCCGCAGCGGCTGACCTTGCTCGATCCGCACCGCCGCGACCTTGTGCCCGGACGGAACCGGCTGGGAGACCGTGACGTTTTCTTCGTCCAGGTACGTGCCTTCACTCAGCGCCTGGCGAGCGATCAGCACGTTATCGAGGGGGTTCAGGCGGATGAACAGCGCGCTGCTATCGAACGCGGGCGTTTTGGCGATGAGTTCCATGCGGCCTCTCATGACGGTTGCGGCCTGGGTCAGCAGTACCAGACGCAACTTCCCTCAGGAAGCGGCACCGCGGCTGGCCGGTTATTGTTATGTACGACGTATCAAGCAGCCGCTTCAGAGCGCGGACGTTGTCGGCCGATTTTCAGCCACTCTATGAAGCCGGTACGTAATTTCCCAATGAAAGGTTTCGATTGAGCGATAACGCAGGGTTATCGATTCATGGGCCGTCTGCACCGTTAGAAATGGAGCTTAGACAAGTGAGCAGTGCCTTCACCGCCGCCGACATCGGCCTGGCTTTCGACGTCATCAGCCCGAGATTGGCCATGCTCAACGGCAACTCAACCGGCAGAATGGCGATCATGCCGTAACGCGCGTAGTGCTCGGCAACGTCATTGGGCACCACGGCAATCATGTCCGAGGATTCGAGCATCGAGCTGGTCGCCAGAATCGAGCGGGTTTCGATGATGTCCAGCGGCTTAATCAGTTGCGCTGCCTGCAGTGCGTTTTCGACCTGGCGCCGCATCGGGCTGCCGATAGGGTGGAGGATCCAGGTCATCGGCGCCAGCGCCGCCAGCGTCAGTCCGTTGTGGCTCGCCAGCGGGTGCTGCGGCCGGGCGATGATGCGCATGCGCTCGCCCTGTTCGAACCGCTGAATGTCGAGGCTCTGGCCGTCGAGTTGATCGGGCAGGCGGCCCAGCACCACGTCCAAGTCGCCGCGAATCAGTGCCGGTATCAATTCATCGCTGGTGCCGACTTCCAGGGCGATGCGCACCTTCGGGTGCGCGGCCTTGAACGCCAGCACACCACGGGTCAGCAGTGTCGGCACCGGGCCCATCACTGTGCCGATGCGCACCATCCCTGTAGCCCCCCGTGCCAGCTCGGCCAACTGCGCTTCGGCGTATTCGAACTCATGGAGCGCACCCCGGGCGTAACGAATCATCACCTCGCCGAACAGCGTCGGTCGCATGCCGCGCGGCAAACGCTCGAACAATTGCACGCCGAGACGATCCTCCAGCTGTTGCAGCAACAAACTGGCGGCGGGCTGGGTGGTGTGAATGGCGGTGGCGGCCTTGCGCAGAGTGCCCAATTCGCCCAAGGCGTTAAGCAAGGCGATCTGCCGGCTGGAGATCTTCGGTGTCGGGAAGGTGCCAGGCAAATCGGAGGGGGGTGATGTGTCTGACATATCGGATTTGATATCGATGGTTAGGATTTGGCGATTATGCCTGTATCGCCGTTCGGCCTACAGTCGGCTATGAGTGTAGGAGTGAGCTTGCTCGCGATTGCGATTGATCAGCGACTGAAGTGTTGACTGGCACGCTGCAATCGCAAGCGAGGTGGAACGCCACCCCGGTCACTCCTACAGGTATGCATTGCCACCCATAACAAGAGCCCATCATGCAGATCACCTCGATTTCTGTCCGCGACATCCGCTTCCCCACGTCCCTGTCCCTTGACGGGTCCGACGCGATGAACAGCGCGCCGGACTATTCCGCTGCCTATGTTGTGCTGCACACCGATTCGCCTGACGGGCTTGAAGGTCACGGCCTGACGTTCACCATCGGCCGGGGCAACGAGATTTGCGCCGCCGCGATCCACTCCCTGGCGCCCTGCGTGGTGGGACTGAGCCTGGAATCGATCACTGCGGACATGGGCGCGTTCTGGCACAACATCACTGCGGGCGACAGCCAGTTGCGCTGGCTGGGGCCGGAAAAAGGCGTGATCCATCTGGCCACCGCCGCGCTGGTCAATGCGGTCTGGGATTTGTGGGCCAAGGTCGAGGGCAAGCCGGTCTGGAAGTTGCTGGCCGACATGACCCCCGAGCAGTTGGTCAAGTGCCTGGACTTCAGCTACGTCACCGACGCCATCACCCCCGAAGAAGCCATCGCCTTGCTCCGTCGCCAAGTGCCGGGCAAGGCGAAGCGCGAGGCGCAGATGCGGGAGGAGGGCTATCCGGGCTACACCACCGCGCCGGGCTGGCTGGGTTATTCGGAAGAGAAAATGCGCCGACTGGCCCGCGAAGCCGTGGCCGAAGGCTGGACCCACATCAAGCAGAAGATTGGCTCGGACATCGAAGAAGACATGCGCCGCGCCGCGATTCTGCGGGATGAACTGGGCTGGGAACGCACGCTGATGATGGACGCCAATCAGGTCTGGAGCGTCGAGCAATCGATCAGCAACATGCGCCGACTGGCGGCGTTCGAGCCTTGGTGGATCGAAGAGCCGACCCACCCCGATGACATCCTTGGCCACGCGACGATCCGTCAGCGAATCGCGCCGATTGGCGTGGCCACCGGCGAGCATTGCCACAACCGGGTGATGTTCAAGCAGATGTTCCAGGCCGGCGCGCTGGATTTCTGCCAGCTCGACGCGGCACGGCTGGGCGGGCTGAACGAGGTGCTGATCGTGCTGCTGATGGCCGCGAAGTTCGACATCCCGGTATGCCCCCACGGTGGCGGGGTCGGGTTGTGCGAATACGTGCAGAACATTTCGCTGTTCGATTACATCGCCGTGTCCGGCTCTCTGGACAAACGCGTGCTGGAATACGTCGATCACCTGCACGAGCACTTCCTTGATCCGGTGGTCATCCGCCGCGGCCGCTACATGCCACCGCAGCGGCCGGGGTACAGCATCGAAATGCACCCCGAGACGCTGGAGCGGTATCAGTATCCAGACGGCGCGGTGTGGCTGGAACTGGCTGCCAACAGATGATTTAAATGTTGGTCACTCCGTCTCACGGATGCTGCACGGTGGCGCAGCAAACATAGACCCTGTGGGAGTGAGCTTGCTCACGAAAGCGGCACTCCAGGCCCAGAAAATGCAGCGGATGTACTGGCCTCTTCGTGAGCAAGCTCACTCCCACAAGTCCTCCGAACTGGCCGAAATATCGAGGCAGCTCACCATCCTGTGGGAGTGAGCTTGCTCACGAAAGCGGCATTCCAGTCACAGAAGATGCAGGGGCTATACCGGCCTCTTCGTGAGCAAGGTGGAACGCCACCCCGTTCACTCCCACACGCTCGTCATCGCCACGAATATCGGCGACATGGCCCTATTTGAGAAACCCCGCGCTGCGGCAACAGACAACCCCATGTCGCTGTGGACACGGGCCTTTCCCGGGCATGACCGGTATGATCCGTCGCATCTACCCGACCACGGTGCGACATGAATTCCCCCGAGCCCGGCCACGTCACCCCTCCCGCCAGTGCCCCCGTCACGCCACCCGAGCGTGACCGGCTCTCGGCTTCATTGCTCGGCGGCGGGTGCGAGCCTGACCCGCGTTTCACCCTCGCCAACGAACGCACCTTTCTCGCCTGGATCCGCACGGCGCTGGCGTTCCTGGCCGGTGGCATCGCGGTCGAAGCCTTTACCAGCGACGTGTTCAGCCCCGGCCTGCGTCGGGTGGTGGCCCTGTCGTTGCTGGTGCTGGCCTTGTTGGTGAGCGCCAGTGCCTGCGTGCGCTGGCTCAAGGTCGAGCGGGCGATGCGTCAACGCAAGCCGCTGCCGTTGCCGGTGCTGGTGCCGATTCTGTCGCTGGGCGGCGGGTTGGTGGCGGCGGGGCTGATCGTCTTTCTGATTTACGGCGCGTCGTGAATCGGCGCATGCCTGCCGTGCCGTTGCGCCACGACGATCCCGGTCTGCAACCCGAACGCACGCTGCTGGCCTGGCGCCGGACGCTGCTGACGTTGATCGGCGTGTGCATCTTGTTTCTGCGCTGGATTCCGCCGTTTGGGTGGATGGCGCTGCTGCCCGTCATTCTTTCGTTGATGGCGGGCCTCCTGATCCAGATCGGCCTCAACGCCCGCTACCGCAAAAGCGCCCGGGGAATGGCCCAAGAGCGCATACCGCCGCCACTGCGTGAAGTGGCGGTACTGGGTTGCACGGTGATGGTGTTGAGTCTGGTGGGGATTGTTGCAGTTGTTTCTGGTTGAAGATCCGGCATTGCGTTAGCCGCAATCTAGTGGCCAGCAGGACCTACCTCTTCCCGGCTAAAGCCGGTCCTACGACTAGCGCGCATTTCGTAGGACCGGCTTTAGCCGGGAAGGCGGTTTAAATGGCACGCCGCGCGTTTTAGTGGGACCGGCTTCAGCCGGGAAGGGGCTTCCACCGAATCCTGGCCGGGTGACTCAATACGCCGCCACCAACCCATCCTTCCTCGGATCGGTCCCGCCCACATACCCATGGGCCGTGCGCTGGATAATCTGCGCGCCGCCGAAGGCAAACACGCCGCTGGGGTCTTCCACTTCCACGTCATGACCCTTGGCGCGCAGCGCTTCGATCACCTGGGGATCAAATGACCGCTCCACCGCGACCTTAAGGCCCGACTCGATACGCCAGCGCGGCGCGTCGGCGGCAGCCTGGGGATTCTGCTTGTAGCGCAAAATGCGCAGCATCATCTGCAAATGCCCTTGTGCCTGCATCGGCCCGCCCATCAGGCCGAAGGACATCAGCGGCGTGCCGTCGGCATTCATCACAAAGCCCGGAATGATGGTGTGAAAGGGCCGCTTTCCCGGTGCCACGGTGTTGACGTGATCCGGGTCCAGGGTAAAACCCGCGCCACGATTCTGCAGGCTGATGCCCGTGCCCGGCACCACCACACCGGAACCAAAACCCATGTAGTTCGACTGAATGAACGAGACCATCATGCCGCTCTCGTCCGCCGCCGACAGGTACACCGTACCGCCGGCCTTGGGCGCGCCATGCAGCGGGTCTTGTGCCTGTTCACCGACCAGCGCCGCGCGGTCGCGCAAGTACGCCGGGTCGAGCATGTGTTCAGCGGCCACGCGCATGTGGTCGTTGTCGGTGACGTGCTGATTGAGGTCGGCCAGCGCCAGCTTCATCGCTTCCAGCACCGGGTGCACGGTCTCGACGCTGTTCACCGGCTGCTCGCCTACGCCAAGCGCTTCTAAGATGCCCAGACCCGCCAGCGTGGCGATGCCCTGACCATTCGGCGGCAGCTCGTGGACCACGGCGCCGGCGTACGGCACCGACAAGGTATCGATCCAGTCCACTTGGTGGTTCGCCAGATCCTCGAGGCTCATGACGCTGCCATTGGCGTTGGCGTGGCTGATCATCGCCTGAGCCAGTTCGCCGCGATAGAACGCCTCGCCTTTGGTGTCAGCAATCAGCTCCAGCGTTTTCGCGTGATCCTTCAGCATGACCTTCTCCCCGGCCTTCGGCGCTTTGCCGCTTTGGAGGAAGCACTCGGCAAACCCCGGCTGATCCTTCAACAGCCCGGCGCCGCGCCGCCACAGTTCGGCAATGATCGGCGTGACTTGGTAGCCGTTGCGCGCATAGCCGATGGCGGGTGCGGCGAGGGTGGCGAAGGGCAGCTTGCCGTAGCGCTCGGACAACGCGACCCAGGCCGACACCGCGCCCGGCACCGTCACCGAGGCCCAGCCGCGCTGAGGCATTTCCTGCTGACCGGCGAAATGCTCCGCTGTCCAGGCTTGCGGCGAGCGGCCCGAGGCGTTGAGGCCCTGCAACGTCTTGCCGTCCCAGACGATGGCGAACGCGTCGCTGCCGATGCCGCAACCGGTGGGCTCGACCACGGTCAGCACCATGGCGGCGGCGATGGCGGCGTCAACGGCGTTGCCGCCCTGACGCAGCATGTCCAGCCCGGCCTGTGCGGCCAGGGGTTGCGAGCAGGCGACCATGTTGTTGCCCATCACCGGCGAGCGGGCGGACGCGTAAGGTTGGCTGTAATCCAGATCATCGAACATGCAGTCGTTCTCTTCTTGGCAGTTGATCGGTTATAGAGGCGCGGCTTCGGCGTGTAAGGGGGAGCGCCGTCAGCTTTTCGGGTCAAGGGCATCACGCAGCCCGTCGCCCAGCAGGTTGAAACACAGCACCGTGATGTAGATCGCCACGCCCGGGGCGATGGACATCCATGGCGCCTGTTCCATGAAGTTCTTCGCGGTGTTGAGCATCGAGCCCCAAGACGGTGAGGGCGGTTGTTGACCCAGGCCGAGGAAAGACAGGCTCGCTTCCGCCAGAATGGCCGACGCGATGGTCAGCGTCGCTTGCACCACCAGCGGCGAGAGCACGTTCGGCAGCACGTAGCGCAGGATGATCCAGCGGTCCGGCAGGCCGATGGCGCGGGCGCCTTCCAGATAATCTTCGTGACGGATCGCCAGTACCTGACCGCGGGTCAGGCGCGAGAAAATCGGCATCGCCGACAGCCCGATGGCAATCATCGCGTTGCTCAGGCTCGGGCCCAGAAACGCGCCCAGGGCAATCGCCAGCACCAAAAACGGACACGACAGCAGCGCTTCCATGACGCGCGAAATCACCGCGTCGAGCCTGCCGCCGAAGTAACCGGCCAACAGGCCCAGCGGCACGCCGATGACCATGGCAATCGCCACCGAAACCCCACCGGCCAGCAACGAACTGCGCGCCCCCCAGAGCAGGCGGGAGAACAGGTCGCGGCCGAGTTCATCGGTGCCCAGCCAGTAGATCAGCGACGGCGCCTTGCGCACGGCGAGGAAGTTGGCCTTCAGCGGATCATGGGGCGCAATCCACGGCGCCAGCAGCGCGGCGAGAATGAAGATGATCAGCACCACCGCGCCGACCACCGCGCCTTTGTTGGCGAGGAATTTCTTCACGAACGGCGAACGGGTGCGCGGCCGCAATGGTTCTCTCAACGGCGCCTGGGACGGCGCGTTCAGCGGCGCCGAGGGATGGGTCGCAATCGAAGTCATCAGGCAGTCCTCAGACGCGGATTGATCAGGCGATAGAGCACGTCCGCCAGCAGATTCAGCAGCAGGAAGCCGATGGCGACGCACAGCACCACGCCTTGCACCACGGCGTAGTCGCGGTTGAACACAGCATCGACAATCATCTTGCCGAAGCCGGGAATGCTGAACACCTGCTCGGTCAGCACGGCGCCGCCGAGCAACTCACCGAACAGCAGCGTGGTCAGCGTGACGATGGGCATCAGTGCGTTGCGCAGGGCGTGCTTCAAGATCACCGTGCGCGGGAACAGACCTTTGGCCCGCGCGGTTCGCACGTAGTCGGCGCGCAACACTTCGAGCATCGCGCTGCGGGTGTGGCGCATCAGCACCCCCGACAGCCCCGCGCCCAGCACGAACGCTGGCAGGATCAGGGTTTTCAGGTTCTGCCCGACGTCTTCACCCAGCGGCACGAAGCCCGAGGCCGGCAGCCATTGCAGCTTCACGGCGAAGATCATGATCAACAGAATCCCCAGCCAGAAGTGCGGAATCGAGATCCCCGACAGGGCGAACACGTTGGCCGCGTAGTCCACCGACGTGCCCTTGCGCACCCCCGAGATCACCCCGGTGGGAATGCCGATCACCAACGCGATGATCAACGCCAGCACCGCCAGCTCGATGGTCACCGGCAGCTTCGACGCCAGCAGCACGGTCACCGGTTGCTCGGTGCGCAACGAGGTGCCGAAGTCGCCCTGCAGGACATTGCCGACCCAGTGCACGTATTGCAGCGGCAGCGGGTCATTGAGCCGGTATTTCTCGCGCAGGTATTCCATCACCGCCGGGTCGCGCTCTTCACCCGCCATGGCCTGGACCGGATCGCCCGGCAGCAGCTTTTGCAGGGTGAAGACGAACAGCGAAACCAGGATCAGCGTCGGAATGGCGCTGAGCAGGCGTCGCAGGATGAAAGTCAGCATGACGAATCCTCGCGGCCGAAGCGGTTGTCCACGGGCGCCGCTGTCATTTGAAAGCGACGTTGTTCAGGCGAATCAGACCATCCGGGTTGGGCACGAAACCGGTGAGGTTGCTGCGCATGGCGATGATTCGCGGATCGAAGTACAGGTAGCTGGTCGGCACGTCTTCGGCGAGCAGGCGCAGGGCCTCGAAGTAGAGGGCCTGACGCTGGGCCTGGTCGTTCACGGTGCGCGCCTTGTTCAGCAGCTCGTCCAGTTTCGGGTCGCAGAAATGCCCGTCGTTCTGGCCGCCCTTGCAGGTCACGAACTGGTGGATGTCGCCATCCGGATCAGGACGGCCCGACCAGGCGCTCATGCCGATCTGGAAGTTGCCGGCCTGTTGCTCGCTGAGCAGGGTGGCGTATTCGGTGGCGATCAGATTGACCTTGAAGCCGGCCTCTTCGGCCATCGTCTGAATGATCTGGCCGACCTGTTGCGCAATGGGGTTGTTGGCGACTTTCAGCTCGACGCTGAGGGGCGTCTTGACCCCGGCTTCCGCCAGCAGTTTTTTGCTGGCTTCGACGTCGCGGGTCGGGAGCGGCAGGTCCTTGTCGTAATACGGGCTGTTTTTCGGGAACGGCTGGGCGCTCGGTGCGTACAGGCCCTCGAACACCACCTGATTGATCGCGTCACGGTCGATCGCCAGCTCGAAGGCCTTGCGCACGCGCTTGTCCTTGCCCATGGGGTTGTTGGCCTTGTCGCCGTTGTTGGTGTTGTACATCAGCTGCATGTAGCCCAGGCCCGGCGTGCTGAACACCTGCACGTGGCTGTCGGCCTTGGCGGTCTTCACGTCGGTGGGCGCGACGCGTTCGATGATGTCCAGGTCGCCGGAACGCAGGTTGGCCAGGCGCACCGAGGTGTCCGGAATCGGCAGGAAAATCACCTTATCGAAGTGGTACGCCTGCTTGTTCCAGTAGTTGTCGAAGCGCTCCAGCACGATGCGGTCCTGCTGCACCCGCTGAACGAATTTGTATGGCCCGGAACACACCGGTTTCGAGGCCACGTCGGTCGCTGAAGCCTTGGGCGCGAGCATCATCCCGGCGCGGTCGGACAGCTGCGAGATCAGCGTGGCGTCGGGCTGCTTGACCTTGATCGCTACGGTGTTCGCGTCGACCACCTCAACGCTTTCCACCGACGCCAGTTCGCTCTTGCGCAGGGAGTCGGGCAGGGTGCGGGCGCGGTCGAGGTTGAACTTCACGGCGGCGGCGTCGAACACCTCGCCGTCGTGGAAGGTCACGCCGTCGCGCAGGGTCATGGTCAGGGTCTTGCCGTCCTCGCTCCAGTTCCAGGCGGTGGCCAGTTGTGGCGCGTAGGTCAGATCAGCATTGACGTCGACCAGCTTGTCGCAGAGCGCGGTGTAGACCAGTCGCCCCGAATAGGTACGCGAGCGGTGGGGGTCGAGCATGTCAGGGTCGTCCTGAATGCCGATGCGCAGGGTGGTTTCGGCGACAGCCGCATTCGCAGCGAGCAGCAACAACGTGGTTGTTATCAGGTGGGCGAACTTCATGGCTGACTCTCCAGAGAAAGGGCTTGATGGCTTTTGAACAGATTCAGACGCTGGCTATAAGCGGCGCTGGGGGTGGGCACGATCAGCGAACCGGCACCGGCGTTGGCGATTTCGCGCCAGTAATGGCAGGCCACCTGACGCCCCGGCTCGACGGTTTCGAAGACCGGCTTCACTTCGCGGCACAGCGGCTTGGCGTGGGGGCAACGGGTGTGAAAACGGCAACCGGACGGCGGTTTGCTCGGGCTTGGCATGTCACCGCCGAGCAACGGCCGCGGGCGGCGCAGGTCCGGGTGACTGACCGGCACGGCGGCCATCAGCGCTTGCGTATAAGGATGAAAGGGCGTTTCGAACAACGCGTTGACCGGTGCCAGCTCGACGATTTCGCCGAGGTACATCACCGCCACGCGGTCGCTCATGTGGCGGATCACCGCGAGGCCGTGGGCGACGATCAGCAGGGTCAGGCCGAACTGGTGCTTGAGGTCTTCCAGCAGATTAACCACCTGCGCCTGCACCGAGACGTCCAGCGCCGACACCGGCTCGTCGCCGAGGATCAGCCGTGGTTCCGAGGCCAGTGCGCGGGCGATGCCGATGCGCTGACGCTGACCGCCGGAAAATTCGTGGGGAAAGCGGCTGCCGTGCTCCGGCGCCAGACCGACCGTACGCAACAGCTCGGCGACTTTGTCCTGACGGGCGCTGCGGCTGTCGTCACGGTGCAGCCAGATCGGTTCGCCGATGATCGATTCCACGCTCATGCGCGGGTTCAGCGAGGCGAACGGGTCCTGGAAAATGATCTGCAGATCGCGGCGCACCTGACGCAGCTTGTCGGCCGGCAGATTGCCCAGGTTGCGGCCCTCATAAATGACGTCGCCTGCGGTGGGCTTGAGCAGGTTCAGCAGCACGCGGCCCAGGGTCGATTTGCCCGACCCCGACTCACCCACCAGCGCCAGGGTTTCGCCCCGGCGCACGGCCAGGGAAACCTCGTTGACCGCCTGCACCGGCGGCTTCTTGCGCTGGAACAATCCTGCTTCGCTGTGAAAGTGTTTGCTCACCGCGATGCTTTCCAGAATCGGCTTTTCCAGCGCCGATTCAGCCACCCCGGTATTCATGATGTGTGGGCCTGACAGGCTCATGCGCTGACTCCCAGATGCTGTTCAAGTGGCACGCGAATGCAGGCGGCAAAGTGCCCGGCGGAAACTTCCAGCAACGGCGGACGGGCTTCCCGGCAGGCAGCGATGACGAACGGGCAACGGCTGGCAAAGCGGCAGCCGCCGGGCATTTCAGCCGGCGTCGGCACGCGCCCATTGATCGTTGCCAAACGCCCCTCGCGAGGGCCGACCGAGGGCATCGAACCCATCAGGCCGATGGTGTAAGGGTGCTGCGGATCATCGAATAAGGTTTTGACCGAGCCGCTTTCGACGACGCGCCCGGCGTACATCACGATGACCTCGTCGGCCACTTCCGCGACCACGCCGAGGTCGTGGGTGATGAGCATCATCGAGGTGCCGGTTTCGGCCTGGAGGCTGGCGACCAGCGAGAGAATCTGCGCCTGAATGGTCACGTCCAGGGCGGTGGTGGGTTCGTCGGCGATGATCAGCGCGGGGTCATTGGCCAGCGCCATGGCGATCATCGCGCGCTGCCGCATGCCGCCGGACAGCTCGTGTGGGTAAGCGTCGAGGCGCTGAAGGGCATCGGGCACGCGGACCTTTTCCAGCATTTCCAGCGCGCGCTGGCGGGCGGCGCTGGCCGACAGACCCTGGTGACGCATCACGCTTTCGGCGATCTGATCACCGATGGTGAACACCGGATTGAGCGAGGTCATCGGCTCCTGAAAGATCATCGCCATGCGATTGCCGCGCACGTCCAGCAGGCGCTCGTCTGACATCCCCAGCAGCGGCTCGCCCAGCAAGTTCGAGGCGCTGGCCTGGACCGTCGCGGTGTCGGGCAGCAAGCCCATCAAGGCCATGGACGTCACGCTTTTACCGCAGCCGGACTCGCCGACGATGGCCAGGGTCTTGCCCGGCTGAATGGCGAACGACACGCCGTCGACGACATTGGCTGGCGCATCCTTGAAGCGCACGGTGAGGTCGCTGACGCTCAATACCGATGGGGTGTTCGCGGGTGAAGCACTCATACGCTGGCCTCGAGGTCTTGCTGGATGACGTGATCGAGCGCCTGTTGCAGCGCACGCAGATGACCGCGCATGGCGGTGGCGGCCTTGGCCGGGTCGCGACTTTCGATGGCGCCGATGATGTCGTGGTGATCGTGGCTGTAGGTGCTCAGGCGGTCGGTGTTGCGGGCGCGTTGGCGCAGGTCGCGCCACGCCGGGTCAAGACGAATGGCGTCGAGCATTTCGAAAATATCGAGCATCAGGCGGTTGCCCGCCGCTTCGGCGATCCCGCGGTGCAGCGCGCTGTCCCACAGCTCGATGCCTTCGGCGTCGGGTTCGCTGGCGTGTTGCTGGTGGGTGGTACGTTCGGCCAGTCGGCGCAGGATCGCCATCTGTTCGCCGCTGGCGCGCAGCGCAGCCAGTGACGCGAGTGCGGGCTCCAGATAGATGCGCGCTTCCATGACCTCGCTGAAATTGGTCCGGCTCGACAGCCTGGCAAAGCTCATGGCGGCGCTCGGTGGGGTAGGGCCGACGAAAGTGCCTTTGCCCTGCCGCCGCCAGATGTGCCCCTCGGCTTCGAGCACCGCCAGCGCGCGGCGAATGGCCCGGCGACTGACGCCGAAGTCCACCGCCAGGTCGCGTTCGGTCGGCAGCGGCCGCTGGGGAAACGCCGCCTGCTGCGCGACCAGTTGGCGCAGCGCGTCGAGGGCCATCTTCGACGAAGTGTCGTGGGTTGCGTCGGTGTCGATGCTGTCCATCTGCGTCTCTCGTCACGGGTGAACCGGAGGCCAGGGGCTGCGTGAAGCGGGGCCGGGCTACAGGGGACGAGTGCAATAGCGATGCCAATGGAAATTGGTTCGCCTGCAAGGACAGATGGCCGGTCGTGCGGACAGGCGTGATCCTGCCGCTTCGGGCCAATCGGCAAAGGTTCGGAAGTCTGGTTCGCAGGAGAGGACGGGATTGGTTCAGGCGGTAAGCGAACCAATTTCAGGAAGGGGCCAGGCAGGGCGCCTGTTTATGGTTCGAGTGCTTTATAAGGGGGCGTTGCATTGGGGTGATTCTGGCCGAAGCCAGAATCAGGGCTGCATCAATCCCAATGGGGCGCGAGGCTGGCCGGGCTGGTCAGGCGATGACCACGGTCCAGCTGGGCGATCTGCGCCATGTCGTCCTCGGTCAGCGTGAGGTCGACTGCTTTCAGGTTGCTTTCCAGGTTCGCTCGCTTGGTGGACGACGGAATCACCGCGTAACCCAACTGCATGGCCCACGCCAGCGTCACTTGCGCAGGGGTTGCGTTGTGGCGCTGGGCGATCTGCTCGATCACCGGGTCCTTCAGCACTTCGCCATAGGCCAGGGTCATGTAGGACGTGATCTTGATTCCGTGTTGCTTGGCGAAATCGGCGACGGTGCGATTTTGCAGGTACGGGTGCAGCTCAATCTGGTTGGTGGCGATGTTTTCGGCGCCGACCGCAGCAATGGCTTCTTTCATCAGCGCGACGGTGAAGTTGGAAATCCCGATCTCGCGGGTCAGGCCTTGCTGCTTGGCCTCCAGCAGCGCGCCCATGAACTCGGCGACAGGCACCTGGCCTTTCGGCGACGGCCAGTGGATCAGCGTCAGGTCGACGTGATCGGTTTTCAGCTTTGCCAGGCTTTCCTTCAGGCTCGGGATCAGCTTGTCGGCGGCAAAGTTGTCGGTCCAGATCTTGGTAGTGATGTAGAGCTCGTCACGGGGCACGCCACTCTTCTCGATGGCCTGACCGACCTCGGCTTCATTGCCGTAGATCTGCGCGGTGTCGATGACGCGATAGCCCAGTTCCAGGCCATTGCTGACCGAGTCGATGACGACCTGATCTTTCAGGCGGAAGGTGCCGAGGCCAAATGCGGGAACAGTCATGGGAGAACTCCAGGGTTCAAGGGGGAAGGGGAGAAACGATATTGACGGCCAGTATCCCGCGCCGGCGGGCATGGAAAAACCACAGCACGGGCACGGGAGTTTTGACGGGGGATCATGAATGCCATGGAGTTTGGGGCAGCGGGTGGATGGGATCGTTCAACGGGATGTGATTTCCGTAGAAGCTGTCCTTAGCCAGCGCGCTGCATTGCCTTGCGGAAAACGGAGGAACTGTAGGAGTGAGCTTGCTCGCGAAGACGGTATTTCAGCCGGAGAAGATTTAGCGGATGTACTGGCCTCTTCGCGAGCAAGCTCGCTCCTACAAGGTCCCTTGCCAGACTAAGATTTTGCGCGTGCCGCAGATCCGCTGGAGGGGCAAGCCAAATCCCGAAAACCGTCAAACATGCCCATCGCGTTTAACGAAATGCTTGTGCATGTCCGCCGTCAGCGCTTCCACCCGTTCGGTCAGCACCTTGGTCATTTCGGTGAGTCGGGTGTTCTGCTCCAGCAGCTCAAGCATCTGCGCGGTGTTCTGCGCGGCTCGGGCCATGCGTTCTTCATTGGCGGTCGCCAGTGCTTCTCTGTGCTCTGCGTCGGCATCTGCGCTGGCTTTGTCGCGGGCGGCCTGTCGCGTCTGGGCCAGCAGAATGAGCGGCGCGGCGTAGGCCGATTGCAGGCTGAACGCCAGATTGAGCAGGATGAAAGGGTAGAGGTCGAACGACACCAGCCCGCTCAGGTTGGCGCCCACCCACAGCAACACCAACAACGTTTGTGCGCCGAGAAAGGTGGGCGTGCCGAAGAACCGCGCAAATGCCTCGGCCTTGAGGGCGAAAGCATCGGTGCCAAAGGTCGGCGCCAGGTGGGCGTGGCGTTTGTGGAAGCGCAGGTGATCGACCGGCGCAGCGGCAGCGCTCGGTTCGGCGGGCGACGGGGAAGGCGTTGCGGTGGGCATGGGGCTTTCCTGAAGACAGAAACATCTGCCCACTATAGGCCTACGCCCCCTGGCGTTGTACTTAACCGCTGCTGAACCGATACGCGTCCCTGGGAGCCGCGTCAGTCCACAGGTTCAGGGTACAGCGGCTTGGAACGCTGCATGATGCTGGCGTAGTCGTAAACGTACTGGCGGCCGGCGTGACTGGTCATGCGCAGGCGGTCGATCAGTTGTCGCTCTTTCTTGTTCAGGTATCTCAACCCGTGGTGGTCACTGGACTTGAGGCGATCACGTTCATGGGCGTCAGGGAAAGTGATGACGTTCGTCATGAAATATCTCCTTGGTTAAATCCGTGTCCCCGGCTCCGGGTTCCGGGTTCACCCTGTGTGGTGCGACGCTGCACCTTACCCATAAAAAGTCGGACGCTACAACCCTGCAAATGATCAGTGGATCACAGGATTTGCGTGATCTCGAACGATTGACGGCTGCCGTTCACCACCACTTCCACCTCATCGCCATCGAACTTGCCGAGCAGGCTCTGACCCAGCGGCGAGCGTGCCGTGATCACCGTAATCACCTGCTCGTCGACCGTGATTTTCAGCCCCGCTGCGTCGGGTGCCAGAAACAACCGCTGTTGCGCGCCGTTGTCCGCCAGGAGGGCGATGAGGTCGCCGGTCTGGATGCCGCGCTGGTCATCGAAGGGCTTGAGCACGAGGGTGCGACACAGGTTCAGCGACTGGCGGATTTCCTCCACGCGCCGCGCCTGACCCGCCGCCAGATACGACGCCTCCAGTCCAAGGGTGTCGTACTTGTTCTCGGCGATGTTCTCTTCATGGGTCGCGGTTTCGTACGCCGTTTGCGCGGCCCGCACGGCCACATCGAGATCGACCTGCAACTTCTCGACGATGCAGTGCAGGACGGTTTGCTTGTTCACGGGCATGGCGTATTCGGGGGCATGGCATGGCTCGACAAAAGGGGATTCAGCCGCAGAACTGATAGACGCTGGCGCGGCTCTTCTCGCTGGGCGCGGTCTGGTTCTGCTGCATCCAGAACTGGCATTTCGGGCCGTTGAAGCTGCGTTGCCGCTCCGCCTGTTCGGCTTCCTGGCTCTGCCGCGCTTCGCTGTCGCGCAATATCTGCCGGTATTGATCAAACATCGGGTTATCACTTTCAAGCTTTGGCTTGGCCGCAGGCGGGGTCGTCATTTGCGCGGCCGCGTTGTTCAGTGCCTGGGTCTGCTCGGCGGGGAGCATTTTATAGATCAGCCACAGGCTGAGCAGGACGGCGATAAACCCCAGCCAGATGCCGGCGGCAATCGACAGGATCAGCTTGAGCGGGCGCAGCGTGACGGACAGTTCGCGGTGGTTGACGTACATGACAGACTCCAGACTTGTATGCATGTGGCCAGCGGTGGTGGCGATTGTCGCACGACCGGGGCTGGTGATTCTGCGCCGCAATGAAGGACAATCGGTTTTTTTGAACATCCTCAGGGAGCCCGGATGAAAGCCTCTTGGGATATTTTCTGCAGCGTTGTCGATAATTTCGGCGACGTCGGCGTGACCTTTCGCCTGGCCCGACAACTGGTCGCCGAACACGACCTGCAGGTTCGCCTCTGGATCGACGACCTGAATGCCTTCGCACGGCTGTGCCCGGGTGCCGATCCGCTGGCGGAAGAGCAGATGCGCGATGGCGTGACCGTCTGTCACTGGCCGAAGGAATGCCCCAAGGTGTGGCAAGGGGTCGAGCTGCCGGACGTGGTGGTCGAAGCCTTCGCCTGTCGCCTGCCACCGGATTACATTGAGGCCATGCACGGGGCAGAGAAGCGGCCGCTGTGGTTCAACCTCGAATACCTCAGCGCCGAGGACTGGGTGTCAGGTTGCCACGGCCTGCCGTCGATCCAGTCCTCGGGCCTGCGCAAGTACTTCTTCTTCCCCGGCTTCACCGGCAAGACCGGCGGTTTGCTGCGTGAGGCGGGCCTGATTCAAAAGCGTCAGGCGTTTCAGGCGGATTTCGCCGCACGCCAATCCTTCCTCCAGCGCCTGCACATCGTGCCCCATGCCGATGCGCGGCTGATGTCCCTGTTCGCCTACGAGCACGCCGGCCTCGGCACCTGGCTGGATTGCCTGGCCCAGGCTGATCGCACGACCCATTTGCTGGTGCCTGAAGGCCGCATTCTGGGTGACGTTCAGCGTTGGTTGGGCGTGGATGAACTGAAGGCGGGCGCCGTGCAAGTGCGCAACGCCCTGACCATTCAGGTGCTGCCGTTCGTGCGCCAGGAAGACTACGACCAGCTGTTGTGGTGTTGCGAATTCAACGTCGTGCGCGGGGAAGATTCATTCGTCCGCGCGCAATGGGCGGGGCGGCCGCTGATCTGGCACATCTACGAGCAGGATGACGACGCCCACTGGGCCAAGCTCGATGCCTTTCTGGACTTGTACCGGGTGGGATTGTCGGAGGAGGCGCAGCAGGCGCTGACCGAGGTCTGGCGCCAGTGGAATGCAGGAAAAGACATGACCCAGGGCTGGCATGCGCTGGAACAACACACCGACGAACTGGCCGCCCATGCCGAGCGCTGGTGTCTGGAACAGGCCTTGCAGGACGATCTGACGACTGCGCTGGTAAGGTTTTACCAAAGTTGGATATGATACGCGGCCTTGTATTAAGCCCTGTACGAAAAGTGGCTTTTCGTACAGGGCTTAGAAAGATCTTTCATCCAAATTCGGATACTCGTAATGAAAACTGGTAAAGAGCTTAAACCCGGTACCGTGATCAAGCTGGAAAACGATCCTTGGCTGGTTCAGAAAGCTGAATTCACCAAGTCGGGCCGTAACAGCGCGATCATGAAGACCAAGCTGAAAAACCTGCTGACCGGCTACAAGACTGAAATCGTCTACAGCGCAGATGACAAGCTGGACGACGTGATCCTGGACCGTAAAGAAGCCACGCTGTCTTTCATCAGCGGCGACACTTACACGTTCATGGACACCACTGACTACACCATGTACGAGCTGAACGCCGAAGACATCGAAGCCGTTCTGCCGTTCGTTGAAGAAGGCATGACCGACGTCTGCGAAGCGATCTTCTTTGAAGAGCGTCTGGTTTCCGTAGAGCTGCCGACCACCATCGTGCGCACCGTTGACTACACCGAAGGTTCGGCTCGTGGCGACACGTCGGGCAAAGTCATGAAGCCGGCCAAGCTGGCCAACGGCACCGAGCTGCAGGTGGCTGACTTCATCGAAATCGGTGACAAGATCGAAATCGACACCCGCGACGGCGGTTCTTACAAAGGCCGTGCTAAATAAGCACTGCTCTTGTAATGCCGGAGATGTAATGCCGGACACGAAAAAGCCCGACCATTGAGTCGGGCTTTTTTGTGGGTGCGTGAACGGGAAGTTCCAACACACGCTGACCCTGTAGGAGTAGGTGTCGCCGCCGCAGATGCAGCTGTCGACAAAGCGCTGTGGGAGCGAGCTTGCTCGCGAATAGACCGGTACATCCGCCAAATCTTCAGCGGCTGGAAATATGTCTACGTGAGCAAGCTCACTCCCACAGGGACTGCGTGTGCTGCGCAACAGTGCGGGTTATGAACGACGGAATCCAGCAATGCAAACGGGTCGACCATTGCTGATCGACCCGTTTTTTTATACTGCCTTTACTTCAAATGTACTTTCAGCTCTTGCGAAGCCTGCAGCATCGCCGAGCGCACTTCCGGCACTTGGCTGACCACGTTCAACAGCCCGTAATCGTGGATCATGCCGTTGTAGCGAACCGCCGTGACCGGCACACCGGCCTGGTCGAGCTTGCGAGCATAGGCTTCACCTTCGTCGCGCAGCACGTCGGCACCTGCCGTTTGCACGAGGGCAGGCGGCAGACCTTTCAACTGATCGGTCGTGGCCCGCAGCGGTGAGGCATAGATCTCCGCGCGCTGTTTCGGGTCGGTGGTGTAGTTGTCCCAGAACCACTTCATCATGTTGCGGGTGAGGAAGTGACCCTCGGCAAACTGATCGTACGAACCGGTATCGAAGTTGGCATCGGTCACCGGCCACAACAGCACCTGGTAACGGATGGCCGGGGTACCTTTGTCTTTGGCCATCAGGCTGACGACCGCCGCCATGTTGCCGCCGACGCTGTTGCCCGCCACCGCCAGACGCTTGCCGTCGACGTTGATTTCCTTGCCATGCTCGGCGACCCATTTGGTCGCCGCATAGGCCTGGTTGATCGCCGTCGGGTAGTGCGCTTCAGGGGAAGGCGTGTAGTTGACGAACACCGCCACTGCGCCCGAACCCTCTACCAGATCCCGCACCAGACGTTCGTGGGTCGGGTAATCGCCGAGCACCCAGCCGCCGCCGTGGAAGTACATGAACACCGGCAAGGTGCCTTTGACGCCGGCCGGACGAACGATCGTCAGGCTGATGTTCTGGCCGTCCACCGAAATGGTCTTCTGGCTAACATCGGCCTTGGGCAGGGTCAGCTTGACCCCGGCCTGGGCGCCGGTCAGCACCGCACGGGCATCCTTGGGCGAAAGCTGTTCGATCGGCTTGCCGCTTCCGGAATTCAGCGCGTCCAGAAACGCCTGCGTGTTGTGCTCGACGCCCGTATCGGTCGCCGCGAAAGCGTTGCCGATGGACAGTGCGAGGAGCGAGCCAGCCACAATCTTGCCAAACGTGTTCATGTTCTTCTCCCGGTCAAACGAGGGTTGGGGACGAGGTCTTGTGGCGAGCCTTTACACAGTCACGTGCAGACGGACATCGACGTTGCCGCGTGTGGCGTTGGAGTAAGGGCAGACCTGGTGGGCCGCATCGACCAGCGCCTGAGCTTCGGCTTGTTCAAGGCCCGGCAGGCTGATGTGCAGGTCGATGTCCAGACCGAAACCGCCAGGGATCTGGCCAATGCCGACGTGGGCAGTGATCGACGCGTCAGCCGGGATGGTTTTCTTGCTCTGGCCAGCGACGAATTTCAGTGCGCCGATGAAGCAGGCCGAGTAGCCGGCAGCAAACAGTTGCTCTGGGTTGGTGGCTTCGCCGCCAGCGCCGCCCAGTTCTTTTGGGGTGGCCAGTTTGACGTCGAGAATTTTGTTGTCGGAAACAGCGCGGCCATCACGGCCACCGGTTGCGGTTGCGACTGCAGTGTAGAGAGCTTGCATGGTAATTCCTCACGTGCTGATGGGTTGAATGTTGATAACTGAACCAGGGTCTGCTTGGCGCTAAAGTCTTGTGCGCTAAGCAAGTGAGATGGAATGTACTGCGCTAATGTTTAGTGCGCAAGATAAATTTTCGGGATTTTTCAAAAGAGTCGATTTTGGGGGGCTGATCAGAGGCTCTCGAGCAGATTTCCACGCAGGGCAAGCAGGTCTTTCTGCATTGACTTGAGCTGCTCAAGGTTGATGCCGCTGGCGGCCAGAATGCATTGCGGAACGCTCTGCGCCTTGGTGTGCAGGGCCTTGCCTTGCTCGGTCAGGGTCAGCAGCACGACACGTCCATCTTCCTTTGCGGGTGCGGCGGATCAGGCCTTCAGCTTCCAGCCGTTTGAGCAGCGGCGTCAGCGAGCCTGGTCGCCACGCGTCATACGGTAGCTCTACCCCGTAGTCGCTATCGCTGCTGCATCCGCTCAGAATCAGGTTCGATACGCATACGAACAGGACGTTGATGTTTTTTGATCGGACTTCACCAAGAGTCGTAAGGGATGCCGAAGGTGTCGATGTAGGCCTGCGATGCCGCATTGGGAGGACGATAGTAAAGGCCGTTTGAATGGCCTTCATGAGGGCCTTTCTCGACTATCCGACCTTGTACGCGGCTTACTTCAATCGGGTCCAGGCAAGCGCCTCTTATCCAGGTTTTAGCAATGCCGCCCGGAGCGAGCCCGATTACCAGCAGCTCACGGTGGTCGGTGATCCAGTCTTTGGTTCCTCTGCAGTACGTTTTTTCTTTGACCTCCAACATTGCATGACGAGTTGATTCAGGAATTTCAATGTAGGCCTCGTAGGTCTGTGGTTCGGCCAAAGACTGCCAACGTACGTAGATCAGTCTAGGAACCTCTGCTCGCCAGACGTGCTTGCCTGCTCCGTCCCCTGGACGTTTAGGCCACCCTCTCGGGGTTCCCTTGAGGTTAGGGGGAGTCTGAACCGCCGCCACGCCGCTCATTGCACGCCTAAATAATCGGCCTTTCACATCGACGACGTTTGCTGTCTCAATCCAGACTTCCATGTAGTTGGGAGCAAAGAAGCCCAGTCGCCATGCGTCGTAAGGCAGCTCTACGCCATAGTCATTAGCGCTGCTGCATCCGCTCAGAATCAGGCTCAAAACGCATCCGAGCAGGACGTTGATGTTTTTTGATCGGCCTTCACCAAGAGTCATAAGGGATGCCGAACTTGTCGATGTAGGCCTGCGATGCCTCATTGGGAGGGCGGTAGTAAAGGCCTTTTGAATGGCCTTCATGAGGACCTTTCTCGACTATTCGACCTTGCACGCGGCTGACTTCAATTGCATTTAGACAGCCTCCCTGAATCCAGGTCTTAGTCACGCCTCCCGGAGCCAAGCCCACCGTAATCAGGTCTCTATAATCGTTGATCCATTTGTTATCTGCCCTGCAATATGCGCGCTCACCTTTCAGCATGGCTTTGCGAATGCGCTCAGGTATTTCTATGTAGGCTTGATAGGTCTTCGGTTCGGCCAGAGATTGCCAACGCACGTATATAAAGCGAGGAAGATTAGCACCCAAGACTTGTCTTCCAGCGCCTGCTCCCGGATGTTTTGGCCAGCCCTTCGGACTGCCCGTTAAATTAGGAGGAGTCTGCACGGCTGCTACGCCACTCATTGCCCGCTTGAACCATCTGTCGTTGATATCCACAGCGTCAGCGGTTTCGATCCAGACCTCCATATAGTTGGGAGCAAAGAAGCCCAATCGCCAAGAGTCGTAAGGAAGTTCTACGTCGTCATTAATTGTGCTGCACCCGCTGAAGATCAGACCCAAAACGCATCCAAGCTGCGCTTTGAACTTACCGATTGTCATGAACGATCCGCTGGTAGTCATCGGTTGGCCGGTTGATAAACATTGGTCCGATGCTCGTTCGATTCCTGTCTTTCACCGCGTTCCAGCTGGCTGAAAGGTGGATGTAGCGTAGTAACAACAAGTCCTCTTCAGCGGCGGTTAGATCAAGCGTTGTTCTCCTGCCTGTTGCATAACCCAGAATCTTCGCTGAAATGGTGGCGAGATCAGTCGGCAAGGACAGGCGCTGGTCGTGCTCGTTGATAACATCGAGCGGGGCGCCGTGCTGTACTGCCAGCTCCCGCATCACCCGCAGATAAATCTTCGACAAATCTCCCTCCACCTCACGATCAAGTGTGGTCATAACGTAAACCTGCTTGTGAAGGGGGATTTGATTTTCCTGCGTGCGCTCTTCGTCTTCGGACCGGCAATGTATATCCACCTCAAGACCCTGATCGACCAAGCGTTTGACCAAAGGACCGACGCTTTGAACGGATTGTGAAAACGCAAGCGACTGTTCGTTAGGCGTGGTCTTTCGTTCCTGGCTACTTGCCGGTTTCGCGACCAGCAGCCTTTCACGCATACGAGGGCGGTAGCCGCCACCAATGTCCGAGTGCGAGCCGGGCAGAGCGATATCGTTCTCGGTGCGGATCAGGGCGAAATTCAATCGATGCTCATCCCGCGCTACCAACTGCACTACTTTGCGGGCGGCACCCGTTGGGAGCCCCAGGTTGAGTCCCCCGTTGCGATCATTGCCGGGACTGAAATCCAGCATTAACGGCGTGACAATGGCGGGCACGGTATCGAAGAGGCCGATGAAGTTCAGATGTACATCATGCTGGACACGCCAACCGAACCCTTCAACGAATACTGAGGCACTGGGAGGCAATGCTTTTGCAAGCAAGCTCTCGACGCCTTTCCGCATGTCATTGGCGAAATGACGAGCTGCAGCGGCTCCACGGCTGAACCCAAATACATCGATTTCAAGTTGCTTAATCGTTATCTCAGGATGGTTATCTTTAAATACTCTTAGGCGACGTAATATCAATGCCGAACTCTGTTCAACTCGCGCAACGACCCCGTTTTCCCCTCTCCCAGTTGCTTGTCCCCAAAGATCATCCTCACCACCGCTGACAGTCCCAATACCTTCCAGATAAACCTTTAGCGCCGCTTCTTCAGCATCCGCCTTGATCGAGACGTCGGAATGGTCCATGTACAAATCATAAAGCCGCGCCACATTGGAGGTGTCATTCCCAAAGCTGTTGTCTGGCGCACTCCCGTCAATCCCATAGCCAAACTCGGCACAGAACTTCTGAATGTCTTCGGCTTCATTTTCCAGCCCGACATCCCGCGCCATGCAACCTGCAACCGTTTCGCTGTTGGCCTGGTTGTTACCGGTGCCATCAAAGAACACGCCGAGGCGCAAAGTGATCAGTTGCTCCTGCTCGACTTCTTCTTCCTCTTCTTCGATGTCCTGCTCTCTCTGCGCGTCGGCAGGACGGCGTGGGTTGAGAGGCGTCGGCGTAGCTGCAACGGCAGCACCTTGCACGTAACCAGCGGCGGAAAAAGGCCTGCCGGCTACTGCCGCCGGAATTTCCTCGTTCTCGTAGGCGGCATAGAACAGCGATGCCTCCAACCGGGCTTTACAGGGGCAACCGCTGACACTGTCCAGGGTGCCGGCCAGGCGAATGCCGTCACTGGTCATGTGGGAAATTCCGCCTTCGATCCGATACGTTTTACCGTCGACACCGCACCTCACCGCGTCGCCCTCTCGCGACTGTTCAATGCCGTGCAACACCATGTGGGAGGTTGCTTGCATGACGAATCCGCCACAGCGGGTCTTGTCGTTCAGTCGGATGTAATAACCGGTAGCCATCAATGCTCGGTCCCTGTTCAGGTGTCGCGTCCATGCGAAAGAGTGGAGATGTGGGGAATCCACGCGAAAGCCTGATGGGCAGGTCGCGCAATGGAACCAAGTGGGGTGTTATTCGGCGTTAGCGCTGCCAACGGCAGGCAGGAAGTCGGCAGCCAAAGGGACGCCCTGGCGGGCTACGAACGGTCTGTGGGGCTGTGGCGTGTTGATGATCTCGTCGCCGTTGCACAAGCGGCTCCCCACCAACGCGACGTGACCATTGCTGTGGCCTGCGCCTGTGATGATTTGGGCGGTGGAACCATCCGGATAAAGAACGCAGTCTCCCTTATGCGCTAAGCGCACTTGCTCGCCGTTCTCCAGGATGCACGTGATAGTCGACTGCGTTTTTTGAACAATGCCGCCGTTGCGCGTCTGGCTGCCTTCAGTGGCAAGCCGGTAGATGCCGATGGGCGGATGGGCCAGGCAATAGGCTTCGTTTCTGCGAATAACCGCTACAGCGTCTTCGTGAAATTCAGCCATTTGTTCAGAAGTGAAGGTGGGCGTGTCGAGCGACTGAAGAAAGTCGCCTGTCACTTCATTGGTGTACATCGGAGCGAGTGAGGTAGTCATGCCCAGGTCCTGAGTCGTGATCATTCTGAGAGAGCCGTCCCAATCCATGCGGGGTGATTGAGCGGGTCGGGCAGAAATGATGATCAGGATCAAAGCCGGAAAGCGAAGCGCCTTGCCTGCGATGACGTAGGACAGAAATGAAAAGCGCGTCGTCCATTTCTTGCAGAAAGTGTCTATTCGTACTCAGCAAAAAGCCCCTGACTCTTGCGAGTTCAGGGGCTTCACTGTGCGTGTGAGCGAGTGTCAGACAGTCATGTGCAGACGGACATCGACGTTGCCGCGTGTGGCATTGGAGTAAGGGCACACTTGGCGGGCTGCATCGACCGGCGCCTGGGCTTCGGCTTGTTCAAAGCCAGCAGACTGATGTGCAGTACTGCGCTACTGCTTAGTGTGCACGTTTAATTTTGAGGTTTTTGAGAATTGTCGATTACGACAGCCGATCAGATGCTTTCCTGCAGATTTCCACGCAGGGCAAGCAGGTCTTTCTGCAGGGCCTTGAGCTGTTCAAGGTTGATGCCGCTGGCGGCCAGAATGCATTGCGGCACGCTCTGGGCCTTTTTGTGCAGCGCCTTGCCTTGCTCGGTCAAGGTCAGCAGCACGACCCGTTCATCTTCCTTGCTACGGGTCCGGCGGATCAGGCCTTCGGCTTCCAGGCGTTTGAGCAGCGGCGTCAGCGAGCCGGGATCGGTGAGCAAGCGGGTGCTGACTTCTCCGACGGTCAGGCCGTCGCGCTCCCACAGCACCAGCATCGCCAGGTACTGCGGGTAGGTCAGGTTCAGTGCCTGGAGCAGTGGCTTGTAGACCTTGGTCATCATCAGCGACGTCGAGTACAGGGCGAAGCACAGCTGGTTATCCAGCAGCAGCTCGTCGCAACTGCCAGCGCCAGCCTTGGGGTTGGGCTCGTTGGCGTTCATGGGGTGTCCCTCTCAGTCAGTAATGCTCGGTAATTTAGTGCCCTGCTGTTTAATGCACCAGATAATTTCGGTAATGGCCGGGCGTGGGGTTTTCTATCGGCCGCCTCAGCCGCGGATCGTTTCCACATCCTGATATCGTCTCAGCGGATTTCCTCAACGGCACTGACTGCGTAGCATGCGCGCAGAAATCGAATCAGAGGATCGGCCGTGATTGTCGATGTATTGATGTACCTGCTGCTGGGCGCCGCCATGGGCACACTGGGCGGACTGTTCGGCATTGGCGGCGGGCTGGTGGCCATTCCGGCGCTGGGGGTGTTGTTCGGGCTTGATCAGCAACTGGCCCAGGGCACGGCGTTATTGATGGTGCTACCCAATGTGCTGCTGGCGCTGTGGCGTTACAACCAGCGCAATCGGGTGTCGGTGCGTCATGCGCTGATGCTCATCGTGCCCAGTTTCACGATGTCCTGGCTGACCTCGCTGTGGGCCGTGCGCGTTGACCCTCAAATCATGCGCCTGGGCTTTGTCGGCTTTCTTGTGGTGCTGACGCTGTTTAACCTGATCCAGATGGTCTGGCGCAACGGGACCGTAGGCGCCGAGTTGCGGCACATCCGTTGGTTGTGGCTGCTGGGCCTCGGCTCGGGCGTGACTGCCGGGCTGTTCGGCGTCGGCGGCGGGGTAATCGCGACGCCCATTTTGACCGGCTTGTTCGGTGCGACGCAGGTGGCGGCCCAGGGCCTGGCGTTGGCCCTGGCGGCGCCGAGCACCACGATCACGCTGGCGACCTACGCCCTGCACGGCCATGTCGACTGGCTGATGGGCATTCCCCTTGCGATTGGCGGGCTGGCCAGCATCAGTTGGGGCGTCGCCTTGGCGCACAGTTTGCCGGAGCGTGTATTGCGATCGCTGTTCTGCGGCTTTCTGGTGATTTGCGCGATCATGCTGTGCTCCAAGCTCTGATGCCTGATGTCGTGAATGCGTTACAGCCTGAACCCCTCCGCAATGTGATCGGCCAGGCACTCGGTGATCGGCGACGGGTTGTTGGGATTGCGCAGCAGCACGATGCTCGCCGACGGCAACTGCGGCAGCCCATGCTGTTCCCCCAATACTTCCAGGTCCGAGGTGATCAGGCTTTGCAGTTGCGCCGTCACCGCCAGTCCTGCGCTGACCACGGCCATGATCGCTGACAGGCTCGCGCTGGTGTAGGCAACGCGGAATTCGCGGCCGGACGCCTGCAGCGCGTTGATTGCCCACTGCCGGCAAAAGCAGTCGGTGTTGAACATCGCCAGCGGCATCGGCGTTTGCTCCTGTGGGCAAAAGCCTGCGCCGACCGCCCAGACAAACCGCTCTTGGCGCAGGATCTGGCCGATTTCCTTGCCCGGCTCGCGGGTGACGATGCTTAAATCCAGGTCCTGGCGTTGCAGCAACTGCGACGAAGACTCGCAATGCACTTCCACCTGTACCAGCGGGTAGGCCTGGGCAAAGCGCTGCAGAATCCCCGGCAGAAAGCGCATCACGTAATCATCCGGCGTACCGATCTTCACCGTGCCGACCATGTGCGGCTCGCGCAGGGTGTTGAACACCTCGCTGTGCAGTTTCAGGATCCGCCGCGCGTAGCCCAGCAGCACTTGGCCTTCCGCGGTGAAGCTGATGGTGCGGCCGTCTTTCAAAAACAACGGGCGCCGCACCACGTCTTCCTCCAGCCGTTTCATCTGCATGCTGACGGCGGACTGCGTGCGATTCACCACCTCGCCGGCCTTGGTGTAACCGCCCTCATCGGCGATTGCGACAAAGGTGCGCAGCAGCTCGCTGTCGATACTCGGGTAGGTGGTCATGCATCAATCTCCCAGATGCAGTGCATAAGAAACATTCGTTGGATTGATCTTAGGCGCGGCGAGAGAATCTGCCCATCCCCACTGGAGGGCAGGACGATGAAAGGTCAAAAAGGTTACGTATTGGTCGCAAAATCTCTGTCGCAGGAATCCGCGCCGGAACGCTGGTGGAAATCGGCCGTGGCGCAGGTTGCTCGCTGGCGCAAGCTGCATCACCAGCGTGTCGAACTGGCCACCCTCAGCGATGACGCGCTGAAAGACATGGGCCTGAGTCGGGCGGATGTCTACGAAGAAGTGGAGCGTCCCTTCTGGGATGACCCGATGAAGCGCTGACAGAACAGCGGGTGATCGGTTAGCGTTGGGCACCGCCATGGAGGTTGCAATGCCCGCCAAACCGCCGAGTCACCCGCCACTTTCCCTCAAGCACGCGCGCCGGCTGGCGCTGGCCGCCCAAGGCTTTAACAGCCGCCAGCCGCCTGCGACGATCAAGGCCGCGCATGTCACGCAGTTGATCCAGCGACTCGGCGTGCTGCAGATTGATTCGGTCAATGCGCTGGTGCGATCGCACTACTTGCCGCTGTTTTCCCGGCTCGGCCCTTACCCGCGCACATTGCTGGAGCAGGCGGCGTGGAGCCAGGGTCGGCA
Organism: Pseudomonas graminis; assembly: GCF_013201545.1. NCBI lineage: Bacteria > Pseudomonadati > Pseudomonadota > Gammaproteobacteria > Pseudomonadales > Pseudomonadaceae > Pseudomonas > Pseudomonas graminis. Next base: position 86,112 of record NZ_CP053746.1, on the reverse strand, counting down.
ACGCAATCTGTTTGAGTATTGGGGCCATGAGGCGTCATTGCTGCCGGTAGAGCTGTACCCGCTGATGCGCTGGCGGATGCAGCGTGCGGCCCAGGGCGAGGGCATTTATCAGCAACTGGCAAAGTTCGGCCGCGAGCAGCAGACCACCATCGCCCGGGTGTTGCAGACGGTTCGGGATCAGGGCGCGTTGGGCGCGGGCAGCATCAGCACCCGGCAGGATCGCGCCGGACCCTGGTGGGACTGGAGCGCCGAAAAGCATGCGCTGGAATGGTTGTTCGCAGCGGGTGAGGTCACGGTCGCCGGTCGTCGCGGTTTCGAGCGCCTGTACGATTTGCCCGAGCGGGTTCTGCCGGCGGCGATCGTCAATCACCCTGATATCGGCGAATCCGACGCCCAGCGAGGCTTGCTGCTGCATGCAGTCAAGGCGCTGGGCGTCGGTACCGAAAAGGACGTGCGCGATTATTTCCGGCAGGACCCGGCACCCGCCAGACGCGGGTTGGCTGAGCTGGTGGAGGAGGGCGTGGTTCAGAGGGTACAGGTGCAGGGCTGGAAGCAGCCGGCGTACACGCTTGCGGCGCGGGTCGTGCCACGCAAGGTGACGGCCAGCGCGTTGCTGTCGCCTTTTGATTCACTGATCTGGGAGCGAGGGCGCACCGAGCGGCTGTTCGATTTTCGCTATCGGCTGGAAATCTACACGCCCCAGGCCAAGCGTCTTTACGGCTACTACGTGCTGCCATTTCTGTACAACGAGCACATCGTTGCGCGGGTTGATCTTCGTGCTGAACGGGCAGCCGGGCGCCTGGCGGTACATGCGGTGCACGTGGAAGAGAAAGGGCTGGACGAAGAGGGCATGCAAGCCTTGGCCGGAAACCTGCTTCAACTGGCAGATTGGCTGGGCCTGCCCCAAGTGCAGATTAATTGCCAGCGGGCAAGTGCTGCCCGTTTGAGGGCTGCGTTCCTCGCGGGCGGCGTGGAACATCTCTAGCCGCCAATCTGCTCCCGGCACGGGCATTCTGCATGGAGGCTAAACGACAGTTCATGCAGAACACACGGGTTGCTCATCTGTTAATTTTCTTCAACCTGTTGATTTGAAACGATAAATAATCATGGGGAAAGTTGGCCCGTCCCCTGCAACCACCAAGGTATGCAAACGCTTTTGTATGAACCTGCCCATAAGGATCTTGAAAATGACTGACATCAACAAAGAATCGATCTCGCTGCTCAACGACCTGATCGAAACCAGCAAAGATGGCGAGAAAGGTTTCCAGGCCAGCGCAGATGACATCAAAAATCCGACCATCAAAGAATTCTTTGTGAGCCGCTCGGCTGAGATCGCAACTCCGGTGCGCGAGTTGCAGTCCGAAGTTCGCGCACTGGGCGGCGATCCAGAAACGTCCTCTAGCGTCAGTGGCACTCTGCACCGCGCCTGGGTCGGTCTGAAATCCACTCTGACCGGGAAAGACGACACCGCGATTCTCAACGAAGTTGAGCGTGGTGAAGACGTCGCGCTGAAGGCTTACAAAGAAGCGCGCTCGAAGGCTGTTGAAAAGAACCTTCCAGCCAGCGTTCAGTCGTTGATCGACAAGCAACTGCAGGGCGTACAGGCTAACCATGACAAAGTAAAAGCGTTGCGTGACGCCTCTCGCGCCGCCAGCTAAAAGTTGCCGCGAAGAAAAAACGCCAGCCCGCCTGGCGTTTTTTATGCGCGTCGTGTCGGAGCCCTACGAGCCAATTCGTGGCTGCAAAGAAGGTTCCGACACTAGCGCGTCTCCTTATCGCCGAACCTGCTTCAACGTCTCGGCAATTAGAAACGCCAGCTCCAGCGACTGATCGGCATTCATCCGTGGGTCACAATGGGTGTGGTAACGGTCCGACAAGCCATCTTCGGTAATCGGACGTGCGCCGCCGATGCATTCCGTGACGTTCTGGCCAGTCATCTCGATGTGAATGCCGCCGGCGTAGGTGCCTTCCGCCTGATGCACCTGAAAGAACTGCTTCACTTCCGCCAGGATCTGCGCGAAGTCGCGGGTCTTGTAGCCGCTGCTGGCCTTGATCGTGTTGCCATGCATCGGGTCCGAACTCCACAGCACCTTCTTGCCTTCGCGTTCCACTGCACGGATCAGCGCCGGTAGATGGTCGCCAACCTTGTTGGCGCCCATGCGCGCGATCAGGTTCAGGCGGCCCGGATCGTTGTTCGGGTTGAGGATGTCGATCAGCCGGATCAGGTCATCGGTGTTCATGCTGGGCCCGACCTTGACGCCGATCGGGTTCTTCACCCCACGCAGGAATTCCACGTGGGCGCCGTCCAGTTGCCGCGTGCGGTCGCCGATCCACAGCATGTGCGCCGAGCAATCGTAAAAGTCATTGGTCAGGCTATCGCGGCGAACGAAGGCTTCTTCGAAATTCAGCAGCAGCGCTTCGTGGGCGGTGAAGAAACTGGTTTCGCGCAACTGCGGCGAGGTGTCCATGCCGCAAGCGCGCATGAACGCCAGGGTCTCGTCGATGCGATCGGCGAGCTGGCTGTACTTGTCCGACAGCGCCGAGTTGGCGATGAAATCCAGATTCCACTTGTGCACTTGATGCAGGTCGGCAAAACCGCCTTGAGCGAAAGCGCGCAGCAGATTGAGGGTCGCGGTGGACTGGTGATACGCCTGAAGCAGACGATCCGGGTCGGGCACGCGGCTTTTCTCGTCGAAGCCGATGCCGTTGACGATGTCACCGCGATACGCCGGCAGGGTCACGCCGTCAATTGTCTCGTCGTTGGAGGAACGCGGTTTGGCGAATTGCCCGGCCATGCGCCCGACTTTGACGACCGGGCAACCGGCGGCAAAGGTCATGACGATCGCCATCTGCAGCAGCACCTTGAAGGTGTCGCGGATTTTCGCGGCCGAGAATTCGAAGAAGCTCTCGGCGCAATCGCCACCCTGCAGCAGGAACGCCCGCCCCTCGGTCACCTCGGCAAACTGCCGGCGCAGCTCTCGCGCTTCCCCGGCAAACACCAGCGGTGGATAGCTGGCGAGGGTCTGCTCGACACGGCGAACGTGGTCCGCGTCCGGGTATTGAGGTTGCTGCTGGATAGGCAGGTTCCGCCAGCTGTCGGGGCTCCAGGGTTGGCTCATCTTGAACTCGAAGTCAGTGCGATCGGACAGGCATGTTAGCAGCTCGCCTCGAGAATTTGCGTGACCTGCGGGGCGCGATTCGCCGACAATCCGCGCTTTTCCGGGCCGCCGCTTGCGTCTGTCTGCACACGAGGCCCGGGGCGCGGCAACGCCGATCCTTGCGGGCGTGCTCCCGAACCACTCTGACCATGGGTACGAAAACAGCAATGACCGAGGAACGCGTAGAGCACGTGTTGGCCGAAGTTCACGACGAATTCGGCAAGATCCGCGTACTTGAAGTGGCCGATTACCGCTTCCTGGAGTTCGGTGATGCCATCGAGCAGAGTTGCACGTTCACGGCCGATCCGGCTTGGCTCGAATACGACTACACCCGTGCGATGTTCATTGGTGCGCTCTGTCATCCAGCCCCGGAAAGCGCGCTGTTCATGGGGTTGGGGGCGGGCACGCTGACCCAGGCGTGTCTGAAGTTTCTGTCCCTTGACGATGTCGAAGCCATCGAACTGCGCCCCGATGTGCCGCGTCTGGCCATGGAATTCATGGGCCTGCAGGACGATCCCCGGTTGTACGTGCGCATCGGCGACGCCCTCGACCTGCTGCCGACCGCCGAAGACGCTGATCTGATCTTTGTCGATCTCTACACCGACGCCGGCCCTGCGGTGGGCCATCTGGCCTGGGGCTTTCTCGAGAAATGCCAGCAGCGGCTCAACCCCGGCGGCTGGCTGATCATCAATCAGTGGGCATCGGACGACGGCAAGCCGTTGGGCGCGGCGCTCCTGCGCGGGCTGTATCACCGTCATTACTGGGAGCTGCCGGTGAAGGAGGGCAATGTCATCCTCATCGTCCCCGCCGACCTCGATCAGACGCTGGACATTGACGCCCTCAGCCAGCGCGCCGAGAGCCTCGCGCCGCAACTGGGCTATTCGCTGTTGCCGCTGATCAAGACGCTGCGGCCCGCCACCTGATCAGCAATCCTTGAACACCGGCGTGCGTTTTTCCAGCAACGCCTGCAGGCCTTCTTTGGCGTCCTCGCTGTCCAGCACACGCCGGACCAGCGCGGGCAACGCTTTCGCGGCAACACTTTCACCCTCGAGCACCGCCTGACGCGCGGACTCCAGGGTGGTGCGAATCCCCAACGGCGCGCGGTCGGCAATGTGCCGAGCCAGGCGCAGCGCCGAGGGCAACAGGTCCTCGGGTGCCATCACTTCCTGTACCAGGCCCATGCGGCAGGCTTCGTGGGCGTCGAACTCATCGCCCGTCAGCAGCCAGCGCATGGCATTGCCCCAACCTGCGATCTGGTGCAGCCGCAGAGTCGCGCCGGCGCAGGCAAAAATGCCGCGCTGCACTTCCCGATGGGCGAAGCGGGCATTGCTCGCACAGAGATTGATGTCAGAGGCGAGCATCAGCTCGATGCCCAGCGTCAGGCACCAGCCCTGGGCCGCGACGATCACCGGCTTGCTCACCCGCGGTCCGATCGACAGGCCCCAAGGGTCGAAACCGCCGGCCGGCAGCGTCCAGCCGTCTCTCAATGCCGGCCCTGCCTCAGCCAGATCGAACCCGCCGGTAAAATGATCGCCGTGGGCAAACACCACCGCGACCCGCGCCTGGTCGTTACGCTCGAACTCCCCGTAGGCCAGGCTCAACTGATTGAGCATGTGCATGTCGAAGGCGTTGCGCTTTGCGATGCGGTCCAGGCCGATGAGCATGATGGCGCCGCGCTGTTCCCGGCTGACGTGGCCTTTGATCGAAGAGGTCATGTCGCTGTTTCCTGCAGATGAGGAGAAAGGGAGGGTGGGGGTGTCGCACTGTCCAGATGAATCGTTTAAGCTCTGCTCGCTACCGATACCGGGCACTTGAAAAGTAGACACTGACGCAGCTTTGCGCAAAGCCTGTGACAGTTGGCCGCAAGGGGCTGTTTCCCGAAAAAAATCCTCACTTGTTTCAGCATTTCCGGTATAGTGCGCGCCGGCCTTTCATAGGGCCCTCGTCACGGTTTAGGTTCGCGAAGCCATCTTCTCGAACCGGTTCGGTCACGAACCACCCATGACGATCCATTCATCAATACGTTTTCGCAAATCCCCGCCGACAAAGCAGCCAGGGTGACTCTAGGGTCTTACACGGCACGCGCAGCTTTGAAGCATGGGTCTTTGCGGATGCACTCAGAGGCAGACCCATGACCCAGGAAACCGGCGGCTTCGCCGCTCTTAACCTTCACCCGACAATTGTTGCAGCTGTAGTAGCCACCGGCTACGAAGAGCCTTCGGCCATTCAGCAGCAATCGATCCCCATTATTCTCGCCGGTCACGACATGATCGGTCAGGCGCAGACAGGTACCGGTAAAACCGCCGCCTTCGCTCTGCCCATCCTGAGCCTGATCGACCCGACGAAACGCGAGCCGCAAGCGCTGATCCTCGCGCCGACTCGTGAGCTGGCCCTGCAAGTGGCCACCGCGTTCGAAACCTACGCCAAGCAGATGCCAGGCGTTACCGTTGTGGCTGTCTACGGCGGCGCGCCAATGGGCCCGCAGCTGAAAGCCATTCGCAATGGCGCTCAAATCGTCGTCGCTACCCCGGGCCGTCTTTGTGACCACCTGCGTCGTGACGAAAAAGTCCTGGCGACTGTGAACCATCTGGTTCTCGATGAAGCTGACGAAATGCTCAAGCTGGGCTTCATGGATGACCTCGAAGTCATCTTCAAGGCCATGCCTGAAACCCGTCAGACCGTGCTGTTCTCGGCGACCCTGCCGCAGTCGATCCGCGCGATCGCCGAGCGTCACCTGAAAGACCCGAAACACGTCAAGATCCAGAGCAAGACCCAGACCGTTACCGCGATCGAGCAGGCTCACCTGCTGGTTCACGCTGACCAGAAGACCTCTGCCGTGCTGAGCCTGCTGGAAGTCGAAGATTTCGACGCCCTGATCATGTTCGTGCGCACCAAGCAGGCCACTCTGGATCTGGCCAGTGCCCTTGAAGCCAAAGGCTACAAGGCTGCTGCGCTGAACGGCGACATCGCTCAGAACCAGCGTGAACGCGTCATCGACTCCCTCAAGGATGGCCGTCTGGACATCGTTGTTGCGACTGACGTTGCTGCCCGTGGTCTTGACGTTCCGCGTATCACTCACGTGTTCAACGTTGACATGCCGTACGACCCGGAAGCCTACGTTCACCGTATCGGCCGTACTGGCCGTGCCGGTCGCGAAGGTCGCGCCCTGTTGCTGGTAACGCCGCGTGAGCGTCGCATGCTGCAAGTTATCGAGCGCATGACCGGTCAGAAAATCGCCGAAGTCCGCCTGCCGGACTCCCAGGCCGTTCTCGATGCCCGCATCAAGAAACTGACCAACAGCCTGTCGCCGCTGGTCGCTGATGCTGAAGCAAGCCATGGCGAATTGCTGGACCGCCTGACTGCCGACATCGGTTGCACCCCGCGTGCTCTGGCCGCTGCCCTGCTGCGCAAGGCCACCAATGGTCAGGCGCTGACCCTGAGTGCGATCGAGAAAGAGCGTCCACTGGTGCCGAACAACGCGCCACGTGGTGACCGTCCTGAGCGTCCGGCAGGCGACCGTCCTGATCGTGGCGACCGTGAACGTCGTGCCCCGGTGCCGTTGGCCGAAGGCCGTGCTCGCTGCCGTACCGCGCTGGGTGCCCGTGACGGCATCGCTGCGAAAAACCTGCTGGGCGCCATCCTCAATGAAGGTGGTCTGGCTCGCGAAGCAATCGGTCGCATCCAGGTGCGTGACAGCTTCAGCCTCGTCGAGCTGCCGGAAGACGGTCTCGAGCGCCTGCTGGCCAAGCTGAAAGACACCCGCGTTGCCGGCAAGCAGCTGAAGCTGCGTCGCTATCGCGAAGACTGATCTGCCCTTGAGCTGATCGTCTGAATAAAAAAATCCCCGACTGGTTCGGGGATTTTTTTGTGTGAGATTTGGGGTTTTGTTGGGTTTGAGTGAGCACTCAATCAGAGCAGCAGTGTTTTCCCTTACGCGACGACGCCTATGAATAATGCCAGATGCGGGGGAAGGGGTTTTCCGATAATTGATGAAAGCTCAGCTACCTGCTGTTTCGCGAGAGGCCATTCGGCTGCAGCCATGGCATTAAGACTTTCGTGGCCGAGAACACCGACAATCTGATCAGTCAGCGCTCTGTCCACTGCCAGCTCGTATTTCAAAGAGTCGTCCGGATCATTATTCGGCAGAAAACCATTGATCTCTAAGTACATGGAGGTTGCTCCTATTTTTCTACTTTACGGCCCGGCTGTGCTGGTTTGGTTTGCTCGCCAGTGACGGCGTCGAACTCACCCAGGTGCTTACCTTGTTTATCGTAAATCTCAACCGCTCCATGTTGGCTGTCCCATTCCAATATACGGGCCTTGCCATCTTTCCAGCGTTTGCGAAGACCACCTCCACCTTGGACCTTAGTTTTACCTGTAACTTTCACTGCATCTGGGAAGGCTTCAAGTCCAGCGGGAGGCGGATGATACCCATGATCCCCATTAAACGGCCGCGCATACACCACGTACATCGACCTCAGCCCCGAGTCAGCGGGGAAGACGAGGATGCAGTCTTCAGCGGTGATGTCGTCGCCGGGGAGGCCTTCGAGCTGGCTGTCGGTGCCGTCCGGGATCGGGTGGACGAGAATGGTGCCTAAACGGGCATCGCTGTTTTCAGGATAGACCAGGGGCTCCAGCGTCCCGTATCGACCCCGTCGAGGCGTCATGAGAATGGTGACGCCATTGAGGTGGGCTTCCATCGCGCTTTTGTCGGCATTCCAGCGCGCCAGCACGGTGCGGACCGAATCGTCGCCGGATGCCTTGGAGTGGATGCCGTAGATCTGCAACTCGCCTTCTGCATCACGGCGCAACTGGAAACGCACCCGCGTTGTCGCCTGAGTCAGGTTGCGCAATTCGTCGTCGGTGTACAGCGTGCCATCGCCCATCTTCGCCGGGAGCATCCCCACGATGAACAGACTCGCCGGGCCGCCTGCTCCGCGAAGCAGCCAGGTATGGCTGCGCTGCATGATGCCGCCACCGGCCATACGGCCCAGTCCCATGTCTGCGCCGAGTGCGGCGGCAATGGCGTCGGAGGCGGAAGGCAGCAGCATGGCGCCCGCCATCATGACCGCGCCGAAGTTGGAGGCGGGTTCTACGGTGGTACCGGCGTCGGTGCTGCACCATTCCCCGTTACAGGATTTGGCGAATACCTTGTCGGTACGCGCCTTCGGCTCGGGCCACCGTTCTGGCATCGGGGTTGGTACCCGCACGGGTTCGGGCGGCGGATTCCACGCTACCCACGACGCGCCTCCGTTGGGAAGCCCTCTAAAAATCGAGTTTTCTTCAAAGGGGTCTTTTTTGTCGTCCTTGAACATGACCGTTCTGATGTCCGCCAATTTAAGGCGGCGCAGGATGCAGGCGGTCCGACGAGTGGTCAACGGTAGGGCGGTCATGGGATGTTGCCGTGCCCACAGGCTTTTGATGTCAGTGGGACCGGCTTTAGCCGGGAAGGCGTCAGATGGCACACCACATAATTGATGTCGACTGAGCTGGCCTATTCCCGGCTAAAGCCGGTCCCACACTAGTCCGCGTTGTCCAGGCTGGAGCTGCCGTCTGAACTTGAACAGGTAGACGCGTGGGTCTTATCTGGCACGCCGCCGACAGGCTTTTGATGTCAGTGGGACCGGCTTTAGCCGGGAAGGCGTCAGATGGCACACCACCTGATTGACGGCGCCTGAATTGGCCTATTCCCGGCTAAAGCCGGTCCTACCGGGGCGTCATAGCCCATTCCTAAGATTCCAGGTCGAGTCGATCGACTTACCCAAACCGATAGATGTCCATCCCTAACGCACCCATGGTGAAACCCTGGTGCTCAATGCTGAATTTCCCACCCGCCGCCCGAGCGAAATACAGCGGCAGAAGGTGTTCATCGGTCGGGTGGTTGCGCACGGCTTGGGGCGCCTGGTTTCGGTAATCGTGCAGCGCTTTCAGATCATCGGCCGCCAGCTTTTCTACCATCCAGTCACGGAACGCCAGGGCCCACGGCGTGATGCTTTCAGGTCCCGCCTGCCAGTCCAGCTCTCGCAAGTTATGGGTGATGCTGCCAGAACCGATCAGCAGAACGTTTTCCTCGCGCAGTCCATTTAGCGCCTGCCCGACATTCGTCTGCAGGGCAGGGCCCCCGCGCGTAGGCAGCGAGACCTGCACAATGGGAATGTCCGCCTGCGGGTACATCAACGACAAGGGGACCCAGACGCCATGGTCGAATGGCCGTTGAGTGTTCATGCGCGCTGGCAGGTCAGCCTCTGCCAGCAGTTCCAGCACGCGATGCGTCAGCTCTGGCATGCCGGGCGCCGGGTACTGCACGGCGAAAAGTGCGGATGGGAAGCCGCCGAAGTCATGCCAGGTCTCCGGCTGGGGATTGCCGTTGACCAGCAGTTCATTGCTTTCCCAGTGCGCCGAGACCATAACGATGGCTTTGGGGCGCGGCAGGGTGGCGGCCAGACGCGCAAGCGCCGGCCCGCTCTCACCCGGTTCGAGGGCAAGCATGGGCGAGCCGTGGGAAATGAACAGGCTAGGCAGCATTTGCAGTGTCCTGAGCGTATAAGGTGAGTGGCATGATCGGGCAGTACATCCATCTAAATCTAATATAAGTTTTCGTCCGTTTTGATCGGGATATCAGGAGTGTCTATGGAGCCGCGTTTTTGGCATGAGCGCTGGGCGATCAATCAGATCGGTTTCAATCAGGCGTCTGTGAATTCGCACCTCTTGCGCCTGTGGCCAGAGCTCACCGCCATGCCAGGGGAGCGCGTGCTGGTGCCGTTGTGCGGCAAAAGCATCGACATGGTCTGGCTGCTCAACCAGGGTTTTCACGTGGTAGGCGCAGAATTGTCTGAGATAGCGGTGGCCGGATTCTTCAGCGAGAACGGTTTGCAGCCGACGGTCGAGGAGCGTGGCGCGCTCAAGGTTTATCGTGCGGAGGGCTGCGATATCTGGTGCGGTGACTTCTTTGCCCTAAATCCCGAAGACGTGGGCGACTGCACCGCATTCTACGACCGAGCCGCCCTGATTGCGCTGCCGCCGGACTTGCGCTGGCGTTACGTCAAACAGCTCAATCACTTGCTGTCGAAAGATGCCTGCGGCTTGTTGGTGACGCTGGATTACGATCAGTCGCTGATTGCCGGCCCGCCGTTCTCAGTGGATGAGGAAGAGGTGCTCCAGCTGTTGTCCCCTGATTGGCGGGTCAAGCGCGTCGCGGATCTGGATGTGCTGGAGCAGGGCGTGAAGTTCAAGCAGGCGGGCGCGACATCCCTGATGGAATATGCCTATCGGCTGTATCGGCGATAAGGAAGGGGCAGGCTAGCGACTGGGCTCCAGTGCTGAAAGATCCAGCGGATGTGGATTCGTCTTCGTGAGCAAGCTCACTCCTACAGACCGCATATGCGCACAAATCTGCCACAGGCAAAAGAAAAGGGCGACTTCACGTCGCCCTTTCTCGTCCAGCTATCACGGAATCAACCGCGACGGCGAAGCGCCTCGATGCGTTCTTCCAGCGGCGGGTGGCTCATGAACAGCCCGGCCAGGCCGTGCTTCAAGCCACCGTTGATGCCGAACGCCGTCATGCTCTCAGGCATTTGCACCGGAACGCCCTGTTCCGAGCGTAGGCGCTGCAGCGCGCTGATCATCGCGCCCGTACCGGCCAAGCGGGCACCGGCGTCGTCTGCGCGGTATTCACGCTTGCGCGAGAACCACATGACGATGGCGCTGGCGAGGAAGCCGAGCACGATTTCAGCGAAGATGGTCGCGATATAGAACGCGATGCCACGGCCTTCTTCATTCTTGAAGATCACCTTGTCGACGAAGTTGCCGATGATCCGCGCGAAGAACATGACGAAGGTGTTGACCACGCCCTGGACCAGCGCCAGCGTCACCATGTCGCCGTTGGCCACGTGACCGATCTCGTGAGCCAGCACCGCCTTCACTTCATCGGGCGAAAAACGCTCCAGCAGGCCCTGACTGACCGCGACCAACGCGTCGTTCTTGTTCCAGCCGGTGGCAAAGGCGTTGGCCTCGTAGGCGGGGAAAATACCCACTTCCGGCATCTTGATGCCCGCATCGCGAGACAGTTGTTCCACGGTCTGCAGCAGCCATTGCTCATGGCGGGTGCGGGGTTGGGTGATGATTTCGGTGCCCGTGCTCATCTTCGCCATCCATTTGGAGATGAACAGAGAGAACAGCGAACCGGCAAAACCGAACACGGCGCAGAAGATCAGCAGCTGATTGAGGTTCAGATCAACCCCGTTGGCCGCCATGAACCCGTTGAAGCCAAAAAGGCTCAGGGTGATGCTGGCAATCAGCACGACCGCAAGGTTAGTGGCCAAAAACAGCAAAATGCGCATCATGGTTAAGAGTGTCTCCTCGGGAAGAATATGTAACGTACTGCGGGGGTATATAAGGTGATGTCGGGGCGTATTCAACCGGGCGATCATTTCAAACTGTGTCGTTTGGTGTCGCCTCGGCGATAAGTGTCATCGGCGAGAGAGTGAGGCCACGGCAATTGCGCTCAAATCGGCCGGAGTCGGCTTGCGGGGGGGCACCCGCAAGCCGGCTCTGCAGCAAGCAGCTTTACTGCTTGTAGGTCTTCAGGAAGTTGCCGATCCGGCCAATGGCCTGTTCCAGATCGTCCACACGCGGCAGCGTCACCACGCGGAAGTGGTCCGGCCACGGCCAGTTGAACGCCGTGCCCTGAACGATCAACAGCTTTTCCGACAGCAGCAGGTCCAGCGCGAACTTCTCGTCGTTGTGGATCGGGCAGACCTTCGGGTCGATGCGCGGGAAGGCGTACAGCGCACCCATCGGCTTCACGCAGCTGACACCCGGAATGTCGTTGAGCAATTCCCAGGTCCGGTTGCGTTGTTCCAGCAGACGGCCCGGCGGCAGGATCAGGTCATTGATGCTCTGATAGCCGCCTAGCGCGGTCTGGATCGCGTGCTGACTCGGCACGTTGGCACACAGGCGCATGTTCGCCAGAATGTCGATGCCTTCGATGTAGCTCTGCGCGTTGTGCTTGGGCCCGGAAATCGCGATCCAGCCGGAGCGGAAACCCGCCACGCGGTAGGACTTCGACAGCCCGTTGAAGGTCAGGCACAGCAGGTCCGGTGCCAGCGAGGCGGTGCAAATGTGCACGGCGTCGTCGTAGAGAATCTTGTCGTAGATTTCGTCGGAGAAGACCACCAGATTGTGCTGACGGGCAATCTCCAGCATCCCCAGCAATACTTCGCGGGAATAAACGGCGCCGGTCGGGTTGTTCGGGTTAATGATGACCATGGCTTTGGTGTTCGGCGTGATCTTGGCCTTCATGTCCTCCAGATCAGGCCACCAGTTGGCCTGCTCGTCGCACAGATAATGCACCGGGTTGCCGCCCGACAACGCCACGGCGGCGGTCCACAGCGGGTAGTCCGGAGCCGGCACCAGCACTTCATCGCCGTTGTTGAGCAGGGCCTGCATCGACATCACAATCAGTTCGGAGACGCCGTTGCCCAGATAGATGTCTTCGATGCCGACACCTTCAACCTGCTTCTGCTGGTAGTACTGCATCACCGCCTTGCGCGCGCTGAACAGGCCTTTTGAATCGCTGTAGCCCTGGGCCATGGGCAGGTTGCGGATGACGTCCTGCAGAATTTCGTCCGGCGCCTCGAAACCAAACGGCGCCGGGTTACCGATGTTCAGCTTGAGGATGCGATGGCCTTCCTCTTCCAGGCGCTTGGCGTGCTTGAGCACCGGCCCGCGAATGTCGTAGCAGACGTTGGCGAGCTTGTTCGATTTGCTGAACTGCATGGTGATTGGTCCCGAAAAGAGACGGCCCGCTGTGTGAAGATGCGCAGACCGCTGAGCATGACGCCATCAAAATGGGTTTGTACGCGAGAAACGCGGGTGACAGACTGGCGTCCAACGAAGGCGCAATCATACGTGCCACCCGATCCGTGGAAAAGACGCAGATCGGGCTTTTTCATTTACGGAGGTCTACCCGTGGCTAAGCTGGATAAAACCCTTGAAGAATGGAAAGCGATGCTCGATCCGGAGCAGTACAACGTCTGCCGGCTAAAGGGCACCGAGCGCCCATTCAGCGGTAAATACAACGAGACCAAGACCGACGGCGTTTACCACTGCATCTGCTGCAACGAGCCCCTGTTTGATTCGGAGACCAAGTTCGATTCGGGTTGCGGCTGGCCGAGCTTCTACGCGCCGCTGGAAGGCAGCGCCGTGGTCGAAGTGCGCGATGTCAGTCACGGCATGATTCGCACTGAAGTGGTCTGCAGTAAATGCGATGCTCACCTCGGTCACGTGTTCCCGGACGGCCCGGCGCCTACCGGTCTGCGCTATTGCATCAACTCCGTGTGCCTGGAGCTGGTGCCACGCGGCGCCTGATGCAGGCCTATCAGCGGCAACAATGGGATAGCGCGCCAGACAATGGCGCGCTAGCGTTGCGGTTTACCACTTCCGAGGCATCCCCATGAGCGACGAACTGCTGAACATTCCGGTGCAAACGATCAAGGGCGAACAAAAGACCCTCGCTGATTTCGGCGGCAAGGCGGTATTGGTGGTGAACACTGCCAGCAAGTGCGGTTTCACGCCGCAGTACAAGGGTCTTGAGGAGTTGTGGCAGGGCTACAAGGATCGCGGGCTGGTGGTGCTGGGCTTTCCATGCAACCAGTTCGGCAAACAGGAGCCCGGCAACGAAGGGGCGATTTCCGACTTTTGCGAACTGAACTACGGGGTAACCTTCCCGCTGTTCAAGAAGATCGACGTCAACGGCAGCCATGCCCACCCGCTGTTCGTGCAGCTCAAGAAGCGCGCGCCGGGCTTGCTGGGTTCGGAAGGCATCAAGTGGAATTTCACCAAGTTCCTGGTAGGTCGCGACGGCAAGCTGGTCAAGCGTTACGCCCCATTGACCAAGCCGGAAGACATCAAGGCCGACATCGACGCGCTGCTGAAAGAACAAACAGCTGGTTGATCGAAGCCGCTTTCAGTGCGGCTGTTCCACGGGGATCCACTGATCAAGCAACGCCATCAATTCCTCGCGACGAAACGGCTTGGCCAGGTAGTCGCTCATGCCCGCGGCCTTGCAGTGTTCGCGCTCTTCGGGCATCGCGTTGGCCGTCAGTGCGATGATCGGCAGGTCCGACCAACGTCCGTTTTTCCGAATGCAACGGGTGGCGTCATAGCCGTTCATCACGGGCATGTTGCAGTCCATCAGCACCAGATCGAAGTGGTCCTGCTCAAGCTGTTGCAGCGCTTCGGCGCCGTTGCTGCTGACGATGACCTCGCAACCGAGCTTGCCCAGCATGCCTTTCGCTACCAGTTGATTAACCGGGTTGTCCTCCACCAGCAGGATACGCGCCCGATGGGTGGGTGAGGGGGCGACCTGTTCGTGGCTGCTGCCCGCCTGGCCGTCGGCATCCAGAATGCGCGCCAGGCTCTGATGCAGCACGTAGCGCGGTAACGGCCGCGCCTGCTGCTGCAGCGGTGCCAGGGCCGCAACTTGCTCGCCGGGCATGAAATTGCCGTACGCCGTCACCAGCAACACCGGCACCGTGCACGCCTCGCGGATGGCCACCAGGCATTGCGGGCAATCGGTGATGAGCAAGTCCGCGTCGCAGTCGGGTGGTGCGTCTTCCTCAAGGTGCTGGCAGGTAACGCCCCATTCCGGCAGCACTCGGCTCAACATTTCCAGTAATCCGCTGCCCGCATCGCTGGCGACCAGCACTTTGCCTTTCAGCAGCGGCCATTGCAGCGCCGGCGTGTGTGCCGGCAGCGGCAGGTCCACGCGGAAGCGGCTGCCAACGCCAAGGGTGGACTCGATACTCAATTGCCCGTTCATGGCATCGGTCAGGTTGTGGGTCAGGGTCAGGCCCAGACCGGTGCCGCCGTACTGCCGGGTGATCGCCGCTTCGGCCTGGGTGAATGGCTGGAAGATTTTCGCCTGAGCGTCCTGCGCGATACCGATGCCGGTGTCGCACACCTCGATACGCATGTGCTCGCCATGTTGACCCAGGCGCACATCCACGCGCCCTGCCCGGGTGAACTTGAGGGCGTTCGAGAGCAGGTTGCTGACGATCTGGCGCACCCGGGTCGGGTCACCCAGCACGGACGCCGGGAAACGCGGGTCGATCAGGCAGGTCAGCTCGACATTCGGCGCCGCGTTCTGCGACAGCAGGCTGGCGGTGTCTTCGATCAAGGCCGCCAGATCGAACGGAATGCGCTCAAGCTCCACCTGACCGGCATCAAATTTCGACAGGTCGAGAATGTCGTTGAGCAGTTCGACCAACACCTTGCCCGAGTCGTGGGCAATGGACAGCTGCTGGCGCTGTTCTGCACTCAGCGGGCCATCGAGGGACAGGGCCAGCATGCCCAACAAGCCATTGAGGGGCGTGCGTATTTCATGGCTCATATGGGCCAGAAAGGCTGAGCGCGCGTGGGCCATGTCCAGCGCCGTGCTGCGCGCGATCTGCAGTTCTTCGTTGGACTGGCTGAGCCGGGCGTTGCTGGCTTCAAGCTGGTTGGTCCGCGCGGAGACGATGTCTTCCAGTTCGTTGAGGTGGTCGGTGAGCCGGTTTTCCGCTTCCCGCCGCCGCGCGAACTCACTGGCCACGCTCTCGAACTGCCGATTCGTGACCGCCACCAGCACGCCGATTTCGTCATGCTCATGGCCGCGCGGGCAGGGCAGCGGGGGTTGAACGGGGCTGCGCGGATCCCGTTCCGAGAGCGCACGGATCATGCCCGTCAGCGGTTTGGTCAGGGTGAAGTAAAACAGCGCCAGCAACAGGCCGGCCAGCACCAGGCTGCGCACGAAACCGTTGATCAGTGTGATCCCGGCGCGCTGCAGAAAATGGCTGCCGAAAGCGAAGGTGTCGACGTCCAGGTGCAAGACGCCGATGGACTCATTGGGTATGTGGTCCAGGTGCAGCACGTCTTCGAACTGCCGGCTGCCGCCGAACAGGAAGTCACTGACCATCCGGTAGGCGCTGTTCGCCAACGGTCGCGACACGGCAGCGAGCTGAACGTTGTTGTTATCGGTCAGGCGCGCGCCGACCACGGCCGGTGAGTGCAGCAGGCCGAGGGTCAGCTCCTGCGCCAGTTCTGCGTCGAGGTTGTAGGCAATGCGCGAGGCGGGGTTGTGACTGATTTGCAGCAAGGAGCGAATTTCACGATCGATGGACGCGTCTTCGCTGGCATAATCGAGCGCAATTTGAGACAGACTGAGCAGCGTGCCCAATACAAAGCCGATCAGCACAGTCAGACGGGCCTGTTTGAATGACAGCCTGTGGGTGATCGCTATATCCATAAAGGCATTGTCACTTCTCGTGTCCGTCGCGTGGCAAGCATAGCTGATCGCGACCGGGCGTTAACCCGTTAAATCAAGGAGAAACCGTGGATTCTCGATTGAACGCATTTCTGGAGCGCGCCGAGTCGGTGCTGGCGCGTCTCGAACCTCTGCTGCCTGCCGTGCGACAGCCCGTGGACTGGGATACAACGCTGGCGGCGCGCTGGGTGCGCGAAGGCCGTGTCGGTTACCTGATGCCGCTCGAGGTCACCCTGGACATGCGCCTGTCCGACCTCATTGGCGTTGACCGCCAGCGTGAGCAACTGGGCCGCAACACGCAACAGTTCATCGACGGGCTGCCCGCCAACCACGCGTTGCTCTGGGGTTCCCGTGGCACGGGCAAATCGTCACTGGTCCGGGCGTTGCTCGCCGAGCACGCCAAAGCCGGTCTGCGCCTGATCGAGATCGAGCGGGATCATCTGGGGGATCTGCCGCGTGTGGTCGAGCAGCTGCAGAAATTGCCGCAGCGCTTTGTATTGTTCTGCGATGACCTGTCGTTCGAATCCGGCGAAGGCGACTACCGGGTGCTGAAGAGCGTGCTCGACGGCTCGCTGGAACAGGCGCCGGACAACGTCCTGCTGTACGCCACGTCCAATCGCCGCCACCTCGTGCCGGAAAAGGAGAGCGACAATGCTCACTGGCAGCGCGGTGACGACGGCGAGATTCACCCGAGTGAAGCCGTGGAGGACAAGATCGCGCTGTCGGACCGCTTTGGTCTATGGCTGTCTTTCTATCCCTTCACCCAGGAGCATTTCCTGGATGTGGTGGAGCACTGGATCGGCGAGCTGGCGACCAAGGCCGGCTTGCAATGGCAGCGTGATGAAGCCCTTGAGATTCACGCCGTGCGCTGGGCGACCGGCCGCGGCAACCGCAACGGTCGTTGCGCGTATCAGTTCGCCCGCTACTGGGTTGGTTTGAAAATGCTGGAGCAAGACGCATGATCGATTTGAATTCCGCAGGCGAGGGGCTTGATGGCTACCGCCTGCTCGCTGCACAACTGGAATCCCTGCTGGCGGACGAGCGCGATTTCATCGCCAACGCTGCGCAGTTCTCGGCTTTCCTTTATACCCAGCTCGACGACCTGAACTGGGCAGGCTTCTACCTCAATCGCAACGAAGAGCTGGTGCTGGGTCCGTTCCAGGGCCAGATCGCCTGCGTGCGCATTCCGTTCGGCAAGGGCGTCTGCGGCACGGCGGCACAGAGCCGCGAAACCCAGCGCGTGCACGATGTCCATGAGTTTCCCGGACACATCGCCTGCGACAGTGCTTCCAATAGCGAGGTGGTGGTGCCTTTGATAAAGGACGGAAAGCTGATTGGCGTTCTGGATCTGGACAGCCCGAGTGTCGGGCGCTTCAGCGAGGAAGATCAGGCGGGGATTGAGCGGCTGGCGGCGATCTTCTTGAAATCGACCGATTGCTGAGATGAAGCCCTGACGCACCGCGCGGTGCGTCAGGTTTAAGCCATCAGTCGTAGATGGCTTTCTTTTTCCATTCGGCGTCGGCGTCCACGACTCTCAAGCCTTCGGTCAGCTCGTTATTGTCGTCTTCAGTCGGTGCGATGGTGTCCAGCACCATGGAGTTGGCCTTGGCCAGCTGCCGTTCCATGGCCTGCAGGTGGGCTTTCCAAGGTGCGGGTTCAGGCTGGTTTTTCAGGTATTGAACGCCGCGCTCGAAGGCCAGACGGGCTTGGCCGGGCTGTTCCTGACTCATCGCGTGCTGGCCGAGGTTGTTGAAGAACTCGATGTGCAGCAGCACCAGCAAGTTACGGATCTCGCGAATCCAGTGTTTGGCTTCAGCGGTTTGCAGGAAACCATCGTGGGCCGCCCGCGTGACCTGGCCATGCATGGCTTCCAGGAGAAAGCGCACGTCCTTGGCCTTGGCTTCGGTCTGAATCGGGCTGGCCGGGTTGCTGACCGTGATCGCGTCACCCTGGGCCACCAGCGCTTCCAGCTCAGCCTGGCGTTCCTGAAGGTTCGGGTTGTTCCTCTTTTCCAGCGCCAGCAGACGCTTGACCACGTTCAGCTCAAGGCGAACCAGCAGCAGCTTGAGCGCCGGTGTCATCAACTGACCGGGGAAGGTTTCGGACAGCTCGCTGCAGCGACGCAGCCGGTCATTGAGCTCGACGAGACCTCGCGCACGCTCGACCTTTTTGCCCTCTGCGACATGATTCAAGTAGCCGACGGCTATGAGGAGCACGATGCCTGCTACGACGAACAGGGTGATAATGAGTGGTGTCACCGCACAAGCCTCAGTCAAGTAATTTGCGCGAGTGTAGTGGCTATCCACTATCGCGGGAAGGTGGTCCTGTCACTTCGCCAGATTTAGGCCACGGCGGCTGACACCTGTGTATCGGCCGCACATTGCTTAAATAGAGGGCGAAGTCATTGATTTGAATATATTTTCACTGAGGGGTTGACGACCCCTATATCCATCCATAGAATGCGCGCCACTTGCAGCGTAAAGCACACAGCAGAGCGTAGCAGGCAGTGAATGTTGTAGCGTGTCCCCTTCGTCTAGTGGCCTAGGACACCGCCCTTTCACGGCGGTAACAGGGGTTCGAGTCCCCTAGGGGACGCCATTGCGGGAATAGCTCAGTTGGTAGAGCACGACCTTGCCAAGGTCGGGGTCGCGAGTTCGAGTCTCGTTTCCCGCTCCATTTTTAAGCAGCTTTGCTTTCGGGCGAAGTTGAGTGAAACCAGGAAGCATCTTCGGATGTGTTTCTGGAACTGGAACACAACACCATGGTGTTTCCAGGCTGTGTCCCCTTCGTCTAGTGGCCTAGGACACCGCCCTTTCACGGCGGTAACAGGGGTTCGAGTCCCCTAGGGGACGCCATTTGCGGGAATAGCTCAGTTGGTAGAGCACGACCTTGCCAAGGTCGGGGTCGCGAGTTCGAGTCTCGTTTCCCGCTCCAAATTCTCAAAAACGCCGCTCAACAGAGCGGCGTTTTTGTGTGTGTTCGATTTATATCAAACGCCCGCTGCTGGTGAATCTCGTCCTGCATATTCCGCATATTTCCATATAACTATATTGAATTTATTTAATATAACGTTCGATGCTATGGTTCTGATGCCTGATGCTGGGTGAACCAGCGCAGGCCCAAGAATCGGCTACCGCACAGGCGGACCGGCGCTCATTTCATGATCCCGGTTCCGATGGAGCCTCCCCGGAGATTGCCTGTGTCGATCAAATCCTTTCTGCTGCGTCCTGTGTTGTCCCTTCTTTTATTCAGCGGCTCCCTCACCGCGGTGCATGCCGCAGAACTGGTCGTGGGCGACCAAAGCTATGGCGCCCGGACCGTCATGGAAGCCGCCGGCGTTCTCGACGATTTGCCTTACACGCTGGAGTGGAAGCAGTTCACTGCCGGCTCGCCTGTGGCGGAAGCGCTCAACGCAGGCAGCCTCGACGTCGGACTGCTGGGTGATGCCCCCGTGCTGTTTCTCGGCGCGTTGGGGGCGCCGATCAAGGTGATTGGGGTTTCCCGGCAGAACCTGGCGGGTGTGGCGATCGTGGTCGGCAAGGATTCGCCCATCAAAACGGTGGCGGACCTTAAAGGCAAGCGGGTGGCGATCTGGAAGGGTTCGTGGAGCCAGCAACTGATGCTGACCGCGCTGGACAAGGCCGGCATCGCGCGGGATGCGGTGGAATATCGATATCTGAGTGCGCTGGATGCTTCTCACGCCCTGGACGGCGGCTCGGTCGACGCCATCGCGACATGGGATCCCTACGTGATTCAACAGGAACGGCAGGGCGGGCGGGTGATCACCACTGCGCAAAACCTGATCCCGGCGCAGAGCTTTGTTGTTGCCAATGACCGCTCGATCAAAGACAAGCGCCCAGAGATCACTGACTTTCTCCAGCGCCTGCAGAAGGCTCGGGCCTGGTCGGTCGCCAACAAGCAAAACACTGACACGTACGCCAACGCCTGGGCCGTCCTTTCCAAGGCCGATCCTGCAGTGGCGCGCGGCTGGTTTGAGCGTTCGGCGACGGTGGTGCTGCCGATTTCGCCCCAGGTCATCACCCAGGCGCAGCAGACCATCGACTTTTTCAACGCCGCCGGGCTGACGAAATCCTATCCTGCTGGCACTGTATTCGACGACTCCTTTGCCTCGGCGCTCGAAGCCGGGGCTGACGCGTTGGCACAAACGGCGCGTTGATCGATCACGGCAGTCATCGCACAGGCCTACCTGCTGGAGCATTCACCCATGAGTTTCACCTCGTTGCATTGGGGCGCTTACCGTCCGCGCGTTGTTGACGGACGTCTGCAGGCCATGGACCCGGTAGAGTGGGACGCGGACCCTTCGCCGATCGGTTTATCCATCCCCGGCGCCATCGACTCTGCCACGCGTATCCGTCGGCCGGCCGTGCGCCGCAGTTTTCTTGAGCGCTTCAACGATCATCCGGCCCTACGCGACCCGCACCTGCGCGGCAACGAAGCCTTTGTCGAGGTGCCGTGGGACGTTGCGCTGGATCTGGTCGCCACTGAGTTGTCGCGGGTGAAGGGCGAGCACGGCAATAAGGCTATTTTCGGCGGCAGCTATGGCTGGGGCAGCGCGGGGCGTTTTCATCACGCCCAGAGTCAGCTGCACCGTTTCCTCAACAGCTATGGCGGCTACGTGTACAGCGTCGACAGTTACAGCCTCGGCGCCGGCCGGGTGTTGATGCCGCACATCGTCGGCAATATGGACTGGCTGCTGGCGGCGCATACGTCCTGGCGGAATCTCGCGGAGCATTGCGAGCTGTTCGTCGCTTTCGGCGGCTTGCCGTTGAAGAACGCCCAGTGCAGTCCCGGCGGCGCCAGCGATCATCTGGTCAGCAACGGCATTCGCAGGATGTCGGATGCCGGCGTGCAGTTCGTCAATGTCAGCCCGCTGCGTGATGATTTAACCGGATCGGAACGCAATGAATGGCTCGCCGTCCGGCCCGGCAGCGACACTGCGCTGATGATGGCGCTGTGCTGGGTGCTGGTGGACGAAGGGCTGCACAACACGGATTTTCTGCGTCGCTACACGGTGGGGCATGAGCGCTTCATCGAATATCTGCTCGGCGCCGTGGATGGTGTGGCGAAGACGCCGGAGTGGGCTGCGGCCCTGACTGATATTCCGGCCCAACGGATTGTCAGCCTCGCGCGGGAAATGGCCGGCAAGCGCACGATGATCAACGTCGCCTATTCGCTGCAGCGGGCGCAGTTCGGCGAGCAACCGTTCTGGATGACCGTGACCCTGTCGGCGATGCTCGGGCAGATCGGTCTGCCCGGTGGCGGCTTCGGTCTGGGTTATGGTTGCATGAACAACACCGGCAGCGGGCGCAAGGCGTTTTCCGGGCCGCGCTTTTCCCAGGGCGTGAACCCGGTCAAGGATTTCATTCCGGTGGCGCGGATCACCGACATGCTGCTCAATCCCGGCGAGGCTTTTGATTACAACGGCAAGCGGTATCACTATCCGCACATTCGGCTGGTGTACTGGGCTGGCGGTAACATCTTCCACCATCACCAGGACATCAATCGACTGCTGCACGCCTGGCAGCGTCCGGAAACCATCATCGTTCACGAGCAATTCTGGACCGCTCAGGCCAAACACGCCGATATCGTACTGCCGGCCACGACCGCACTGGAGCGGGATGACATCGGCAGCGCGGCGTCGGACCGCTACATGATCGCCATGCACAAGGCGATCGAGCCAGTGGGGGAGGCGCGGGATGATTATGCGATCTTCGCCGAGCTGTCCCGTCGGCTCGACTGCATGCAGGTGTTTACCGAGGGCCGTGACGCCGGTCAATGGCTGCGCTTGTTGTATGAAGAGTCGCGATCACGGGCCGGAAGCTTCGCCATCGAGCTGCCCGATTTTGAGGAGTTCTGGCGCGAAGGTGTCTTTGAGGTGGATTACCCGCCAGACGATACGGTGCTGCTCAAGGCGTTTCGTGACGACCCGCAGGGGGATCCGCTACAGACGCCGTCGGGCAAGATCGAGGTTTTCAGTGAGACGATCGCAGGCTTTGGTTACGCCGATTGCCCCGGCCATCCCGTATGGCTGGACAAGCCCGCCCAGCCGCTGCCCCTGCATCTGCTATCGAATCAGCCGAAGACGCGCCTGCACAGCCAATACGACCACGGTGCGTACAGCCAGGCCTCGAAAATTCAGGGGCGGGAGCCGTTGACGATCAACCGGCAGGACGCCTTGGCGCGCGGGATTGCCGAGGGGGAGGTGGTCAGGGTGTTCAATGATCGAGGTGCATTTCTGGCGGGGGTGATTGTGTCAGACACCATTCGCCCGGGCGTGGTGCAGATCGCCACCGGCGCCTGGTTTGATCCGTTGGCGAAGGGGCAGGCGAATAGCCTGGAGAAGCACGGCAATCCGAATGTGCTGACTGAAGATGTCGGCGCGTCGAGTCTGTCCCAGGGCTGTTCGGCGCAGACGGTCACGGTTGAAGTCGAGAAGTGGCACGGCGAAGTGCCCCCGATCACCGCGTTCGATCCGCCTGAAATCCTGGGAGCCAGGGTCTAAATGCATGATTGATGGCGCTCATGCTGGCGCCTTCCCGGCTGAAGCCGGTCCCACTAAACACCGCGTACACCCGTAGGACTGGCTTTAGCCGGGAAGGACGTTGCAGTGCATCACTGCCTGACCGCCCTTGCGACAAACACCGCTTTGCCCACCCCCTGTAACACCACGTCATTCTGCGGTGTGTGCACACGGCCGCAGACGACGTTGCGGTAATGGCGTTGCAGCGGGTTGCTGCGGGACAGGCCGGGGTTGCCGGTGGCTTCGATGGCCAGCTCTACCGCGCGAATGGCGTTGCTGGTCACCAGGTATTTGATCTGGGACGCATGGCCCGCCGACGTCAGCCCATGAGTCGCTGACTCCAGCAGCGTGCGATTGGCGAACAGCAGCGTGTCGATATGGCCGAGCACTTCCTGAAAGCGCGGCAGTGTCGACAGCGAGGCGCCCAGGTTGGACGGCGTGCGCTGCTCCAGAAATCCGACCAGCCAGTCGCGCGCCGACTGAGCAATGCCGTCGTACACCGACGACAACAACACCGACATCCACAGCAACCCCATCGCATCCAGCTCCGGCTGAGGTGAACTCGCCGGGCTGGTGTTGACAGCATGGTCCAGCGGCACCAGCACGTCGTCGAAAATCACATCGTGGCTGGACGTCGCGCGCATGCCCAGGTGGTCCCAGTCCTCGACGATGCGCACGCCCGGGCTGTCCTTGCGCACCAGCCAGACCCCGACCCGCGGATCGGCGTCATCGCTGCGCGCCCACACGTTGAACCACGTCAGCCCGTGACTGCCCGTTGAATAAATTTTCCGTCCGCTGATCCGCCAGCCTTGCGCCGTCCTGCGCGCAATCGTCGCCGGCAGCCCGCCGCGAGAGGGTGAACCCAGATCCGGCTCGACCCGCAGGGCATTGATCAGCGCGCCCTTATTGACTGCGTCCAACGCCACCTGGCGGTAGAGATGCTCCGGCCAGTTTTTCACCTCGCGAATGCGCGCGTGCTGGATGTACTGCATCACCAGAATCAGCGCGGTGGACGGCTCACCTTTCGCCACCGCGCTGATCACCTGTTGCGCCCGCTTGAGATCCGCATCGCCGCCCCCCAGCGCGCCTTCCACCGTCAGCCCAAGCAAACCGTGCTCTTGCAGCAAACGGAAGTTTTCGTGTGGGAATTCAGCCGTCTGGTCGTAGTGCTGCGCAGACTCGGTCAGCCGCTCGGTTATCCCCTGCAAACGCGCAGCGAAGGCCGCTTCGGTCTCGGCGACTACAGGGGCGCCAGGCTGCCGATTCAATCCTGCGCTCATGCCGGGACCTTCGATTGTTCAGCGTCCGTGACCTTCGTCGCAGCGGACAACCGCACGGCCGTATGACGATTAACCGGAAACGCCAGGCCGAAATGCTCGCGCAGGGTCGAACCACTGTAATCGGTGCGTTGCAGGCCACGCTGCTGCAGGACTGGAATGACCAGCTCCGTGAAGGATTTCAGCCCATCAGGCAGCAGCGAATTGATGATGAAACCGTCGCTGGCGCCGTGCTCGAACCAGTGCTGAATCTGATCGGCGACCTGTTCAGGTGTGCCGACAAACTCGCGGCGAGGGCGGGAAAAATCCAGCGCGACCTGGCGCAGGGTGAGGTTCTGCTCCCTGGCTTGCTGTTTGATGCGGTCGGATCCGCCTTTCTGGCTGTTGGCGCCAAGATCGCCCAGGTCTGGAAACGGCGCATCCAGCGGGTATTGGCTGAAGTCGTGGTCGTTGAACGGTCGGCCCAGCGCGCCGATGGCGTCCTCGATGCTCACCAGTTGCACGGCTTGCTGATAACGCTGCTCAACCTCGTCTGCGTTGCGACCCACGATCGGGCGAATGCCCGGCAAAATCGACAGGTCATCCGGGTTGCGGCCGAAACCGACGGCGCGGCGCTTGAGATCGGCGTAATACGCTTGGGCTTCTTCCAGGGACTCGGCGTGGACGAAAATCGCGTCGGAATATTCCGCAGCGAAGTTGCGCCCGTCCTCCGAGGTGCCCGCCTGAAACAGTACCGGCTGGCCCTGGCGGGAGCGGGCGATGTTCAGCGGACCTTTGACCTGGAAAAAGTCGCCCGCGTGGTTCAAGGCGTGCAGCTTGCTGCGGTCAAAGAACTCGCCGGTTTGCTTGTTGTGGGTGAAGGCGTCGTCCTCCCAGGAATCCCACAGCCCTTTGACCGCCGACACGTGTTCCCTGGCGATGCGATAGCGCACGGCGTGGGGCGGATGTTCGCTCTTGCTGAAGTTCTCGGCGGTGCCGCTGAGCCATGAGGTGACGACGTTCCAGCCGGCCCGGCCGCCGCTGATGTGGTCCAGCGAAGAGATCTGCCGTGCCACTTGAAAGGGCTCGGTGTAGCTGACGGTCACGGTCGCCACCAGCCCGATCTTCGATGTCGTCGCCGCCAGCGCCGAGAGAATGGTCAGCGGCTCGAACCGGTTGAGGTAATGCGGGCTGGATTTCTCGTGAATGTGCAGGCTGTCAGCGATGAACACGAAATCGAACTTCGCGGCCTCGGCCAACCGGGCCTGTCCCTTGTACCAGTCGAAGTTGGTGCTGGCATCAGCCTGCGCGTCCGGGTGGCGCCACTCGCCCCAGCCGTGGCCCACGCCGTGGACCATTGCACCGAATTTGAGTTGACGAGGCTTGCTCATGATCTGTGCTCCTGATTCGAGCGCTTAACGCGCAGCTTGGGGATTGGTTGGGTCAGTGGCTTGATTGGCTGTATGTTCGGCCGATTGCTCGGCGGCCAGGCGGATGGCGTTGAAGCCCGGGTCGAAGCCGCGGGAGACGTCGACGTGCTTGTTGAGGATGCCTTCGCGCTGATAGATGTCCGCGGTGTTCTGCAGGCCTTCGATGACGCCGTCATTGATGCTCACGCGTTCCATCTTCGTCTCTTGATTGACCGCCAGGTGCACGGCCAATGGCAGGCCGGTCACCTTGGTCTGGGCGGCGGCGTATTCGGCAGGGTGGGCGTTGGCCCAGCGATAGGCGCGGTCGAGCCGCACCACGAAGTCGTCCAGCTGCACGCGCTTGTCGGCGATGGCTGAGCGGGTCGCAGCCAGGTAGGAATGGTTGGTCAGCAAATCCGGCCCATTGGGCAGAATGCGCGCGCCGTTTTGCGTGGCGACGGTGGTGTAGGGCGCCCAGGTGGCCCAGGCGTCGGCGTCGCCGTTGTCGAGGATCAACCGGGATTCACTGGGCAACAGGTAGACGAAATTCACGTCGCTGGTCTTAAGCCCTGCTTCGTTCAGCGCGCGAATGGCCAGGTAGTGGCCGATGGAGCCGCGCCCGGTGACGATGCGCTTGCCCTTGAGGTCCGCCACCGACTTGATCGGCGAGTCGTTACGCACGATCAGCGCGGTGGTGTAGCGGCCATCGACGTGGGTGATGCTGATAACCTTCAACGCCGCGCCGGCGCCCAGCGCGAAGACATAGGGCGCGTCGCCCAGTGCACCGACGTCCACGGCCCCCGCGTTTAGGGCTTCGCCCAATGGCGATGCCGAGGGGAATTCGGAAAACTTGATCTCGTACGGTACGTCTTTCAACTCGCCAGAGACCTCCAGCAGCACCTTGAGCGCAGATTTCTGGTTGGCGACGAGCAGCGGCTGAAGCGGCCCGGCGGCCTGGACGATCGGGCCGAATGACAGGGCGAGCAACGCGCCGATGAGCAGGTTTCGGGCGCGGAGCAGGGGAGTGAAGGGGGCGGACATGGTGCGTGTCTCCAGGCGTGGAAATGGATTCTCGGCCTCCGCCTGGAGAAGGGGTCGGCAACAGGATTGACCATATGCCTATAAGAAATGAAATAGAAGTATCTTTTGGTTATATGCTAATTATGTATTTGTGTGATTATGTATTTTCTAATTATCAAATAAATGCATAACCATTTTTAAAACGATGTGTTTTTTCCAGGAGCGGTTACCCAGTAAGTGGTGGGCACACTCACTGGATCTTCATAGGTTGAAACGCCATCTTCGTGAGCAAGCTCACTCCCACAGGGCTTGCGTCGCCCGCTCAACGAAGGGGGCCAGCGGCTAGGCGGTTCAGATCACGTAGAAGCCGTGGGTCCCGTCGCGGCCCAATTGCTCGACCAATCCGTACTCCCAATCCAGATAGGCCTGCATCGCTTCGCGCGGTGCATCGGTGCCCTCGTATGGCCGGCGATAGCGATCAATGCGCGGCGAGGCCAGATGGCTTTCACCGTGCTCAAGCTCGAACCCGGCAGCCACCCAACTCGCGGTGCCGTCCTTCAGCACAAACACCGGCTTGCCGGTCAGGGCTTCGACCTCCGACACCGCCAGGCGCGCGAGTTTGCTGCTGCCACAGGTGAGCACGTAACGCTCGGCAGGCGGGATGTTTTGCAGCGCGTTTGCCAGCTCGGCACGCAGCACCCACCAGGCGCCCGGAATATGCTGCTTCACGTAGTTGGCGCTGGCAGTGAAATCCAGCACTGCCACGCCGCCGTTTTCGCGCCACTCGCGCAGCGTTTCGGCGCTAATCTCCTCGACCTGGGACGCGGGCGGATTCGGCGCGTTCCAGCCGCCTTTTTCGCTGAAATCCTCTGGACCCAGGTCGTCCACCACAAGCACCTCCCAGCCCAACTGCGTGAGCCACGAAGCAGACATGTTCGCGCGCACGCCGTCGTCATCCAGTAATACGATTCGCGCGCCGCGCACGCTGGCGTAATGGTCAGTCTCCTGCACCAGCTGCCCGCCCGGCGTCGAACGGGCACCGGGCACATGGCCGGCTTCGAATTCCTCCGAAGTGCGCACATCGAACAGGTACGTCGTGCGAGTCGTTTCTGCCTGCCAGACCGGCAAGTCCGCGCGGCTGGCGCGTTTCACTCGCGCTTTGTCCGCCACATGGCGCGCATCGGACCGGGCAACTTCCCGGGTCGCTTCACTGACCGGCGGGAAGCGCCGTGATTGCCCGTGGTCCAGCGTCTGCCCGGCCAGCAGCCAGCCGATCGTGCCATTGCGCAGGGCGGAAACCGGGTTGGGCAGGCCGGCATTCACCAGTGACTGAGTGCCGATGATGCTGCGCGTACGCCCCGCGCAATTGACGATGATCCGGGTGTTGGGATCGGGCGCCAGCTCGCGCGCCCGCAGCACCAGTTCGGCGCCGGGCACACTGACACCAGTGGGAATGCTCATGGTCTGGTATTCATCGAACCGCCGCGCATCCAGCACCACCACGTCGGCCTTGGCGTCGAGCAGCTGCTTGACCTCCTCGGCGGCCAGCGATGGCGTGTGGCGATGGTGCTCGACCAGTTCGCCGAACGCCTTGCTCGGTACGTTGACGTCGATGAACACCTCGCCGCCAGCGTCGCGCCAGCCCTGCAGCCCGCCTTCAAGCAGCTTGACGTCGCTGTAGCCCAGGTCCTGAAAACGCTTCACGGCGCGTTCGGCCAGACCCTCGCCATTGTCATAAACCGTCACAGCGGTGTCGCGACGAGGGATGCGCGCGAGCACCTCCAGCTCCAGCTTCGACAGCGGGATGTTGGCGGCGAACAGCGGATGAGCTTCGGCAAATGGGTCTTCTTCACGAACGTCAACCAGCGCGACTTCTTCATGGGCGAGCAGGGCGCGGCGGATGTCGGCGTAGGAACGGGTGTGGTGGCTCATTGGGCTTGGCTCTCTTTGGACAGATCCCAGATGTTCGGGAGAAAGGCATTGGAATACCCGGAGATGAACAGCTTTTCGCTGCCATCCGGCTGATAAACAGCGCGCTTCACGGCGCCGATGTTGGCGCCGTAGACATGAATACTGATCGACACCTGATCGTCGAAAGCATTGCTGACCTGATGAATGTCGTTGCTGCGCGGCGACAACGCCTCGACATGGCCGGGCTCCAGGCGGATGGCCGGGCCTTCCTGCTCGAGGCGGCCATCGGCGCTGCGGGCGAACCCCTGAGAATACTCGGCGCCGCGCAGCATGCCGATCAAGCCCCAGACGCGGTGGTCGTGAATGGGCGTGCTCTGGCCCGGTCCCCACACAAAGCTGACGACCGAAAAACGCTGCCGTGAGTCGGCGTGCAACAGAAACTGTTGATAGCGTGTCGGATCGGGAGTGGCGAACTCATCCGGCAGCCAGTCGTCATAACGGACCAATTGCCCCAGCAGTTTGCCTCCCCGTGAAAGCAGGTCGCCTTCCCTCGGATTGCTATCGATCAGTTCGGCCAACGCGCCGATAAAAGCCCTGAGTCGTTCAGGGTGTCGGATGTGAGTCATGTCGGCTCCGGGCAATGAAGAGAGCTTCATATAAGCATAATGCAGTGAGTTAATATGCTAACTATTGATGATTAGGTTATAACCAAAAATGCATTGATAACCGATTTGCAGGATGAAGATCGATGTGAAGCTATCCAGAGCCTTCGATAGCCATTATGATTTTTGCCTATCTTGTTCCCCTTATTCCATGTGCGATCTGAATGAAAATTGATGACATCGATGCATTCGTAGCGGTCATTCGCTGCCAGTCGATCAGCCATGCCGCTGAATCCCTGGACCTGACCCAGCCGGCCATCACGCGCCGAGTGCAAAATTTTGAGCAGGCCCTGGGCGTTGAGTTGTTCGACCGTAATACCAAGCCGCTCAAGCCGACGCCAATGGGCACGCAGGTCTATCAGAAGTGTCTGGGGATCCTGCGGGAAATGGACTCATTGCGCGAACTCGTTGCCAGCGACACGCCGCCCAGCGGCTTGCTCAGGCTGGGCGTGCCGCAAACCATCGGCGACGTCGTGCTGCTGGATGCGCTGAAGCACCTGCGCGGGCAATTTCCCGACCTGCGCGCGCAAGTGATCACCGGCTGGGGCAGCCACCTGATCGGCAAAATCGAGAACGGCGAACTGGACGCGGCCGCCGCGCTTTTTCCCGCCGGGAAGATCTTCCCTGAAGGCATCGTCGGCGAGTCCATCGGCAAAATGGAGCTGGTGGTGGTGTGTGCCAAGAGCGCGTTGCCAAAAAAGCCGGTGAAACTGGCTGACTGCTACGAGCAGGGCTGGGTGCTCAACCCCGACGGCTGCGGTTTCCGTGCCGGGCTGCAACGTACGCTGGCTGATCAGGGGCTGAGCCTGAAGGTCAATCTGGAAACCTTCGGCACCGAGCTGCAACTGGGCCTGGTCGCCGACGGCATGGGGCTGGGTCTAGTGCCGCGTCCGCTGCTGGAGCGCAGCGTTCACCGCGATGCACTGGCGGTCATACCGCTCAAGGATTTCAAACCGGTGATGGACCTGTGGCTGATGTATCCACGTTTCCTCGGCAACTTGCAGGCGCCGGTGGCGTCTTTCGGCAGCCTGGTGGCGCAATCGCTGAAACAGGAGCGGGATGCGGCTTGAGGGCAGTGACGTGGTGGTGGACGGTCT
Source organism: Pseudomonas graminis (assembly GCF_013201545.1). Classification (NCBI taxonomy): domain Bacteria; kingdom Pseudomonadati; phylum Pseudomonadota; class Gammaproteobacteria; order Pseudomonadales; family Pseudomonadaceae; genus Pseudomonas; species Pseudomonas graminis. Next base: position 55,755 of record NZ_CP053746.1, on the reverse strand, counting down.
GACCAAGACACCGTTTTGACTATCAGGAAAAGTCCTCGCCGTAGCACAGGCGTTACTCGGCCAAAACTGGATTCAACGCCGCAGGCGTTTGCCAGTGAATATCGGCCCAAGCACCGCTGCCGGCTGCCAGCAACTGGCGCAGATGCTGCTCGTGGAACGCTTCGCCCAGCGAATCGACGCGAAACGTTGCAACCCACTGCTCGCGCCCCAGCTTATAGGCGCTACCGAAATCTGCCCAACTGTCGAAACAGTCCTGCGCCCGCTGTGCGTTCAGCAGCAGGACACGCCAGGCAAGTTCGGGTTCGAGCCAGCGCATCAGCAATGCACAGCGGACCAGAAACGCCACCCGCGCGCAGGCAAAAGCCATGGCTGCACGGGGTTCATCTTCGGCCGTCAGCGCCTGCAGGTCGAGGCTGTACCATTGCTGTTCGAGCGTCGCACTGAAGTGCTTCCGCACCGCCTCGTCATTGAAATTGCTGCGTATTCCGGCTTGGTAGAGCAACGCTGCGCGCAAGGTCGTCCGCGCTTGCTCGGTGAAGGGATCGCATGCCGGCGAGTAGAAGCCCTCGATTTCCATTGCGTCAGCCATGGGCCTGGCTAACAGCAGCGACCAGTGCTTGCGCGGGCTGAACAACGATGCGCCGCCCCTTGCCCTGAATGTTCGCCACAACAACCAGCCTGAAACAACCGCTGCGATACTTAAAAACATGCCGTTCTCCTTACCTTGCCCGAGCCTGCCATGCTTGGATTTCTCCGGCCAGCGGCGAGGTCATATCAGGCCACTGCACATCTTCGGTCAGGTACAGCGGGGCATCAGACGAACGCTCAACGCGTTCGCAGAATATGTGGCGAGTGGCGTACTTGACCGAAGCCGCGTGCGGGGCAGTCTGCAGGAACTGCTGTGGCTGACGTCCGGCCACCAGCCATTCGACCATGGCCGAGGGCGCATCTAGGCAGTCGTACAGTTGCGGATAACAAGCTACCAGACGACTCTGAGCGGCCGGGTCGCTGACGGTTTCGATTCGCTGCCAACCGACTTCGGTGCGCACGATGCCGATTGCAATGCAGTCGGCGGGCGTCTGCTGGTCGGTGCCGAGGGCATTCAGGCACTGCAGCAAGTCCTGGTAATAACGCTCGACCGGTGGCCGGTTCTGCTTGCCCTTGACCTGCTCGACGGTCAAGGTGCCGTCGGCCTGAACGATCAGGCTGATGGTGATGTGTGGCTGGCCCTGGCTGTCGCGAAAACTGAACACGCGCATGCGCCGCTGCTCCAGCGCTTCTGCATAGCGCTCGCCGTAGCCGCCGGTCAAGGCACGACGATCAGCGAACTGGCCCAGGCAGTGGCGCATCACGTAGCTTTCAAAGGCCATTTCCGCGCGCAGCGAGGGGCTCTCCGGGCGCAGCTCCTGTAATACGTGCTCAGCGGTGGTCACCCGGGCGAGCAATGCCTCGGGGTTGCTCTTGCGCCAGCCTAGCTCGACCCGCTCCGCCATTTGCGCATGTTCTTTTTGCCACAGCGCCAGCGCCTGCGGGCAGTTGATGCGGTCGAGCTTGCCGGCCAGCGCCGTGCCCTGGCGAGAGGTCAGGAACTCCACCAGCAAGGCCTCTTGAGCCAGCAGTGGCGCTTGATGCGGATCGACCCAAACCAGCGGCGCGGGTGTCTGCTGCGAATTTTTGCCGGCGTCGCTCAAATGCCTTGGCACCCATGAGGGCGGCTCGGCGCCCAGTGCTTCGGCAGCCTGCTCCAGGGTCAGGATCCGCCGCGCAGGTTCGAAATTGCCGACCAGATGACGGTAATAATGATTGAGCAACCATTTGCCCACCTCTGGCGCATCACCGCGGGCCTTGCTGCGTTCAGCAATCCCGCGCTTGAGCTGATCAGCATTGAGTGCGTTGCGCGAGGCGTAACCGGATTGTCGCGCTTGCGGTTTCACCGCCATATCTGCCACCAGGTCTTGCAGTCCGGTTTTCCAGCAGCCTCCAGCTCGGCGATGCTCTGGCGGAAAATTTCGATATTGTGCTGGTCGGTCGCGTTGTTCGGGTCACTTTGCAGGATGGAGCGCTGGTAATACGCCAAAGCTTCTTCCTTGCGGCCAAGCCCTTCAAGTACTTCTCCGGCGCAGCCCAGGAGGGATGCCTCGTCGCGTTCGTTAATGTGCGGTGCGTAGCGCAGCCACAAGCTGGTGGCCGCCTCCGGCAGACTGAACGACAAGTACAAGGCGATTTTCGTCCTTACGAACAGCTCCGAGTACTCCAAATCTTGGTCGCATACGCCGCGCTCTTCCTGCCATTGGAGAATACGCTCCAGCCAGATCAATATTTCACGGTTGCGGTCCAGGCGGTGCAGGGCACGGGTGACACCCAGTAGGTATTCTTCAGGGTCGTGGCGGCTGTAGCCATAGTCGGCTGCGTAGTGCCAAAGGTGTTCGGCAGCGTCGGCGATGCCCTGGTTGTCCTCCATCAGAATTCGGTTTTCGAGGATGCCCTGATAATGTTCTGCGAACGAGCTCGCGGCGATACCTCGGTAATGCAGCTCAATGGCCTGCTCATACATGCGTTGGTCGTTGTAGCGCCGGTAGTTATTTGCCAAGTTGTTGCACAGCATTGAGTACAGGTGCGCACAGGCATCGAAGCGGTGCCCGCGGCCGCTGGAGAAACATTGCTCCATTCGAGCCTGGCCGTGTTCGTAGGCAGCCTTTTGTACTTGGCTCAGCAGCGCCCAGGCTTGGTCTGCCTCATCGCTCGAGAGTTGCTCGACGTGCGTTTCGACCAGACCCTCGGTGTGGACCGCAAACCGGTAGTAGTACATACCACCGGCCAGTGGAGGTAAAGGCTGGCGCAGGGCATTGATAATGCCGAACACACTCGCGTGGGCGCTAAGCAGGCTGAAGGCGCTGCGGTTGTCCTGCATATTGCCGGCGGAGACTGCCTCGCGGAGCATGGCAAGTTCAGTGTTGGCGTCGATTCGACCGGCAATGCGTTCCCGCACCGCCAACAGGCGATTGATCCACGGGTGGTTTGGCGAGCGACGCCTGGCTTCAGCAAGGGCCTCGGTGAAGACGTCGTCGAGCTGACCAAGCTCGTGGCCTTTGGCATGCATGGCATCAAGCAGCGGCCCCAAGGTCGGCATCGACTCGTCACGCGACGGCAGGCCGGAAATGAACCGCTCCAGCACCGCTTGATCGTCACAGGCACGCATCACGCACAACGGCCACCATGCGGATGCATCCTCGGCATCGAGCAGGCGATCCTGTACCCAAGCAGCCGTGCCCGGCCACATTTCGTCGCGCATTTCATAAATTTCCACGAACGCACGTTGCCCGGCCTCTTCGATCTGGCGGTCCTCAAGCAGCCAAGGCAAATGGAAATCAACGAAGTTGTCACCGCCGTCGGCCCCTAAGCTCAGCGTCGCTACTTCACAGATTTTCAACGCCCCTGCCAGATCGCCTTGGGCGTGCAGTGACCGGGCGGCCAAACGCGCCAGCCGCACTTCATATTCCCGACGTTGGGGCAGTGCCAACTCTGCGATCAGTCGCATCACAGGTTGCTCAAACATCGCCAGGCGCAACGGCACGATTTCGATCAGCGAATCGCCCAGCCACAGCCAGTCGTTAACGTCGACATCCTGATCTTCTTTGGCTGTGCGCAAAGCGGCAACTGCCGATAGCGCGGTTTCACGCGCCTCTTCGTTACGGTCATGGGCGGCCAGTACCCTAGCCCGGCGCCGGTATTGATCGGCATCGTCCCAAGCCCGCAAAGTGTGACGGCAGGGGTTGATCAGTGACAGGGTGTGGCTCACTCCGATGGCCCGGAGCGCCACATCGAGCGTTGTGTGCTGCAGATCTTCGAAGATGTGGTGGCGCCAGTAGCGCTCGATGTCGAACGGCAGCGGTTCCTTGCTCAGTTGCTGCAGGCTGTCCAACGCCTGCAGCAGGCCCTGCTCGTCTTTCAAATAGTTGCCTAGTCGCAGTTGGTAGAGCAGCAGGTTGAATTTGAGTTCGTTGCGCGCATCGTCAGGCGTAACCTCGATCAAAGCTTGGCCGTCGTCGGTAAGCACCGCTCTGGCTGCTTCAGCGTCACCGGCGTTAACCCACAAAACGTGCAGACGGGTGATCGATTCCAGCGAGATCGCCTTCAGCGGCTGTGCGCGCAACTGGCCCAGTAAAAAGTCGGCGCCGTGTTCTTGATGCTCGACCTCAAGACGGTCCATAAATTGATCCAGCGGGATGCCGGACAGCACGGTGCTGTTTTGCGTCATTGTTAACTCCATTTGCTAATGACCGTGCATCGCCATATGCATAACGCGCAGCGTCCTTGAGTAGGGGGCGGCGAGTCCCCGTATCGGAAACGATGACGAAAGGGGAGCGGGCGATACCGCGAGGCGCGGCACGCTACCAGTGGAGGTTTGAAAAACCAATACTTGGGCGGGGCGGAGTCCAGTAGTCGCGGAGCAATCAGCGGGTAGACGCTGTGCATCGCACTTGAGGCGGCATCGCCTGCAAATGGCTGCTTCTGGGTGATTGCTGCTGCTGGACTCCACCGGTATGAGACGATTTAGACACGGTTGAAAGAGGGGCGGAGAACTGTCAGTAAATATTGCGGTAGGCAGTCTGATGGCACTAATGCAGCTGATAGGTCTGATTTTCAGCCGACGCCGCCTGATGAAAAGCTCAGCCAGATAATAAAAAAAACTAATAATTAGCTTATAAGAAAATGTGATTTCTAAATGGTTTGCTCAGCGCATAGGCTGCCCCGATTACGTCTGAACCAGACCACCAGGGAGTCATGCATGAGTAACGTCAGTTCTTTACCCGTTCAGTCCGGCGTCAGCACCGCCGTCAACGCCGGCAGCTTGCGCGATCGGGTCAGCCCGGAAGAGTGGGAGGTGCGGGTGAAACTGGCGGCGGCTTATCGGATCGCCGCCCTGAAACGCTGGACCGACCACATCTACACGCACTTTTCCGCGCGGGTGCCGGGGCCTGATGAGCATTTCCTGATCAACGCCTTTGGCTTGCTGTTCGACGAGATCACCGCGTCCAATCTGGTCAAGGTCGACATCGACGGCACCCTCGTCGATGACCCGACCGGCCTGGGCATCAACAACGCCGGCTACGTTATCCACAGCGCCATCCATGCAGCGCGCCCTGATTTACAAGCGGTGCTGCACACCCACACCCGCGACGGGATTGCCGTCTCTGCGCAGAAGAACGGGCTGTTGCTGATCTCCCAGCATTCCCTCGGGTTCTCCGGGCGCGTGGCGTACCACGGTTACGAAGGCATCGCGCAGGACCTCGGCGAGCGTGAACGCCTGGTGGCGGACCTGGGCGACAAGAGCGTGATGATCCTGCGCAACCACGGTCTGCTCACGGCAGGGGTGAGTGTCGAGCACGCGTTTCAGCAGCTCCACAACCTCGAATACGCGTGCAACATTCAGATAGCGGCGCAGGCGGCGGGCAATGCCGAATTGATCTTCCCGCCCGAGGAAGTGGTCAAGAAAGTGGAAGAACAGGCCAAAGTCCTGAAAAGCGGCACCGGTCCGGGCGTGACACGGCACTGGAACGCGCTGATCCGCGAACTGGATCGGCACGGCACGGATTATCAGGCGTGATACCTAATCCTGGCGCGCCGTGACGCGGCGCGCCTGGCATGGGGTGTTGATGAGGCCTGCCGCGCAGGCGGCGATTACGCCACTTTCTCGTTCTTCTCCTGCTCACGCCGCGCTACCAATTCGCGTGTCAGCGGGATCAGTTTTTTGCCGTAATCGATTGCGTCTTGCAGCGGATCAAAACCGCGAATCAGGAATGTCGTGATTCCCAGGTCGTAATAATCCAGCAGCGCTTCGGCCACTTGCTCTGCGGTACCCACCAATGCGGTGGAGTTGCCTTTCGCGCCGAGCAGTCCGGCAATGCCGGTCCACAAGCGTTTGTCCAGGCGCGCACCTTGGGCCGCGGCTTCCAGCAAACGCCGCGAGCCTTCATTCGGCGGCTCTCGGCATTCAAACCCTGAAGCCTGCGCCAGTGCCTTCGCCCGCTCAAGAATATTGTCCGCACGCGCCCAGGCCTTTTCCTCCGTCTCCGCCAGAATCGGCCGCAATGACAGGCTGAAACGTACCGTCCGGCCGTGTTTTGCGGCTTCAGCCCGCACCTGTTTGACGATGTCTCTTACTTGCTCGTAGGTCTCGCCCCACAGCGCATAAACATCGGCATGCTTACCGGCAACTTCCAGCGCAGCCCGCGAGGCACCCCCGAAATACAGCGGAATATGCGGCTGCTGCGGCGACTTGACCAACGAATGAGCGCCCTCGAACTGGTAATAATCACCGTGGTGATCGAACGGCTTGTCGGCGGTCCATTCCTGGCGCACAACGCCGAGGTACTCGTCCGTGCGCGCGTAACGCTCATCCTTGCCAATGAAGCTGCCGTCGGCGCGCAGCTCCTGATCATCGCCGCCTGTAATGATGTGCACCGCAATCCGCCCGCCAGTGAACACATCCAGCGTGGCGAATTGCCGAGCGGCGACTGTGGGTGAGATAAAACCCGGACGGTGTGCGACGAGAAACTTCAATGTTGTCGTGACGCTGGCCGCGTAAGACGCCACGAACGCACTGTCCGGGCTGTTGGAATGGTAAGCAACCAGTGCACGATCAAAGCCCGCCTCTTCATGGGCACGGGCGACTTTCTCCACATACTCAGGCTGGACCGCCGGCCCGCTGCGCGGATGAATCTCCGACCCGGGTTGGGTCGCGATATAACCGATGAACTCGACGCTCATGACAATTCCTCGTGCTGATGGAACAACCTGCACCAAGGGGAGGGCGCGGGTGCGAGTCAGCAACATAGGGGGAAGTCGAGGGTCTGTGAAATTCGATTTGGCGCTAAGCTAATTATAAAAAATATGCATTTAGCGGGCAGGTAAGATCACAAAATGTTTTGTTGAGCGGCAGAGCCACTGCCAAGCTCAATGACGACGCGGAGCGTCTTGGCTGCATTCCCACGCAGAGCGTGGGAACGATCAATTCGCGGCGCCCGTGCTGACCTCTTCCCGGCTAAAGCCGGTCCTACAAATGCGCGCAGTCATAAGGACCGGCGGCGTCCCCCTTAGGACCAACTTCAGCCGGGAAGCCTTTGATCTGCCGTTGATCTGGATCTTGATCTTAATCTTGATCGTCATACGCAGAAGGCCCAGACACCGCCAAACGCGACTTGGGTGCAGGCTGAACGCAGGTTTCGCGGAGTGGGCCGAGCCGCATGGATGCGGCGAGAGCGCCGTCAGGGCATGGATGCCCGTTCGGCGCGGGCCCACGGAGCGAGACCGGAGTGAAGGAACCCGACGAAGTCGGGCCCAACCAGGAGCAAGCACCCTTGGTTACTTGGGGATGGTGCGACTTTCGACTTTTCCAAGTAACTCGCCGAAGGCGAAACCGAGGCCGTTAGGCCGACGCTCCTGATCTTGATCTAAAACCGCCATCCCGGATCAATGCTTCGACTCAGACTGCGACATCGCCAGCAACTGCTTCTCCTGATTCCAGTCAAACGGCTCATCGTTCTCCATCGCCTCAAAGCGACGCTCCTCCAGCGCCGTATACAAATCAATCTCATCGTCCGGCATGAAATGCAGACAATCGCCCGCGAAAAACCAAAGCAAATCCCGCGGCACCAAATGAGCAATCTGCGGATAACGCTGAATCACCTGACACAACAAATCCTGCCCCAGATACTGACTCTCGATCGGATCCGCCGGCAATAGCGTCAGCAACTCATCGTAACGCTCCAGAAACAGCGCATGACTTTCCTCGGGGACCTGCTCGGCCTCTCCCAGCGCGACCAGGATGCCGCGCAAGTGCAACAGCAGATTCATGATGTGGTCGAGATTGGCGTCGGCCATGATGAAGCCCTCAGAGACAAAAACAGGCGCGGGAGTATAGATCCCCCCGCCGCCTGCGGCTATCTCAATGCCACAACCCGGCCAGATACCGGTGGCCTGCTTCAGTCAGGGCGAGGTGCGCATAGGTGCGATCGGGACTGGGCAGACGGGTGACAAAACCCATCATCAGAAGGGTTTGCAGCGTTTGTGTCGGCTTGCCCCTGTAAAGATCCTCCCCCGAGGCGATTTCAGAGAGCAGGCAGCGATGAGTCAGGCGTTGGTTAATCATGATGCGTCCCCTTGGGTTTTTCTTGTTGTTACCAAGGAGTGTAGGACAATTCGCAAGAGCGGTGTATGTAGACGTAAGTCGCGGACCGCAATTTTAAAAGCGCGCTTGCCCGCGAAGGCTTCGGTGGGGCTGACCTGTCATCAGCGCCTGTACCTAAGCCATCGCGAGCAAGCTCACGCCTACTCGGTATGCCGTAATCAGCGGGTTTTGCCTTCGGTGGCCACCAGCTCTTCCTTATCAAAGTCATCCACGTCGATCACCTTGCGTCGTGCCGCCTCTGCTGCGCGCAGGGTTTGCGCTTCCGCCGCCTGCAGCACGCCTGCATTGAGCGCGGCGTCAATCAGATGCTCGCCACCCGCTGGCTTGACCTGACCGCTTTTCACCCCGTGATGCAGTTTGCTGCGGATAGCCTTGGCGCCGCTGAGCAAGTCGCTGGCGTGCTGCAATGCGCCGACCGGATCCTCTGCGTCGGTCGGGCGATAGCAACCGGCAAGCACCGATTCCAGCGCCGGGTCGCCTTTGGCGCGGCCGAGGATCTCCGCGACCTGCGCATCCAGCCTATCCGAAGGCCCCTTATGACGACGGCCGAACGGGAACACGATCACCCTAAGCATCCCGCCGAGAATGCGGTTCGGGAAATTACTCAGCAATTCGTCCAGCGCGCGCTCCGACTCGCCCAATGCTTCTTCCATGGACCAGCAGAACAGCGGCGCCAGCGCTTCGGGATAATCCAGATCGTGATAACGCTTGAGCGCGGCAGACGCCAGGTACATGTGGCTCAGCACATCGCCCAGCCGCGCCGACAGACGTTCACGGCGTTTCAACTCGCCGCCCAGCAGCATCATGCTCAGGTCCGCCAGCATCGCGAACGCTGCCGCCTGACGGTTCAGCGCGCGGAAATAACCCTGACTCAGGCGATCACCCGGCACGCTTTCGAAATGCCCTAGCCCCAGGTTCAACACCAGCGTGCTGGCCGCGTTGCGAAAGGCAAAACCAATGTGCTGCATCAGCAGGCCGTCGAATTCCACCACCGCCCGGTCATGATCCTTACGACCGGCGAGGGCCATTTCCTTCAGCACGAACGGATGGCAGCGAATGGCACCCTGACCGAAGATCATCAGGTTGCGCGACAGAATGTTCGCGCCTTCCACGGTGATGAAAATCGGCGCGCCTTGCCACGAGCGGCCCAAATAGTTGTTCGGGCCCATGATGATGCCCTTGCCGCCGTGCACATCCATCGCATGGGTGATGCATTCGCGTCCACGCTCGGTCAGGTGGTACTTCAGAATCGCCGACAGCACCGAAGGCTTCTCGCCCAAGTCCACCGCGTTGGCGGTCAGGATGCGCGCGCTGTCCATCAGCCAGGCATTGCCGCCGATACGCGCCAGAGACTCCTGAATGCCCTCGAACGCCGCCAGCGGAACATTGAATTGTTCGCGAACCTGGGTGTACTGCCCGGTAACCAGGCTGGTGAACTTCGCAGCGCCGGTACCGACAGCCGGCAGGGAAATCGAACGCCCGACCGACAGACAATTCATCAGCATCATCCAGCCTTTGCCGAGCATGTCTTGGCCGCCGATCAGGTATTCCAGCGGAATGAACACGTCCTTGCCGGAGTTCGGGCCGTTCATGAAGGCAGCGCCCAGTGGCACATGACGACGACCGATCTCCACACCCGCGGTGTCGGTGGGTATCAGCGCCAGGCTGATGCCCAGGTCTGTCTCGTCACCCAGCAAATGCTCAGGGTCGTAGGCCTTAAAGGCCAGGCCCAGAAGGGTAGCGACCGGGCCAAGGGTGATGTAGCGCTTTTCCCAGTTCAGGCGCAGACCGATGACTTCTTCGCCTTCCCACTGGCCCTTGCAGATGATACCGGTGTCAGGCATCGCCCCTGCGTCGGAGCCGGCCAGCGGGCCAGTCAATGCAAAGCACGGAATCTCTTCGCCACGGGCCAGGCGCGGCAAATAGTGGTTGCGCTGTTCATCCGTACCGTAATGCAGCAGCAGTTCTGCCGGGCCCAGTGAGTTGGGCACCATCACTGTAGAGGCCAGATCGCCGCTGCGGGTCGCCAACTTCATCGCTACCTGCGAGTGGGCGTAGGCCGAGAAGCCTTTACCGCCGTATTCCTTGGGAATGATCAGCGCGAAGAAACCATGGGCCTTTATATGCGCCCAGGCTTCAGGCGGCAGGTCCATGGCCTGACCGATCTCCCAGTCGCTGACCATGGCACACAGCTCTTCGGTCGGGCCGTCGAGGAACGCCTGCTCCTCATCGGTCAGTGTGCTTTTCGGATAGCTGAGCAGGGTGTTCCAGTCCGGACGGCCGCTGAACAGCTCGCCATCCCACCACACCGTGCCGGCGTCGATGGCGTCACGCTCGGTGGCGGACATCGGCGGCAGCACTTTCTGAAACCACGAGAACATCGGCGTACTGAAGTGTTTGCGACGCAGGTCCGGCAGCGCCAGCATCAACGCGACGCCGAGCCACAGTACCCACGGGATAATCATCCATCCGTGGGCATGGCTGAACGCGCCCATCGCCAGCAGGTACACCGCGACGATGCCCAGGGCGGGGAAGGGCGCAACACGCCGATGGGCCAGCCAGGCCACGCCGACCACCAACACTACGATCCACAACAACAGCATAAACAGCCCTCCATGATGACGGTGCGATAAGCGCAACCGGCTGCGCTGTCGACCGCTCTGGCCCGCGCTTCGATAGTGACCCCGCGCTACCAAGGGAGTTCGGGGGCTGGCCGATGCACAGGAAGTTGTGGCTCGAACACCCGCATCCCGGAGTAGACTGTGGCCCGCCGCAAACGCCACTCATCGCTCGTTGACCACACGGAGAATGACAACATGTTGAAGATCTGGGGCCGCAAGAACTCGTCCAATGTGCGCAAGGCATTGTGGATCGCCGAGGAACTGGGGCTGGAATATGAGTCGCTGAATGCCGGCGGCGCTTTCGGGGTCAACGATCAGCCCGAGTATCTGGCGAAGAACCCCAACGGCGTGGTGCCGATGATTGAAGACGGCGAGTTTGTGCTGTGGGAATCCAACACCATCGTTCGCTATCTGGCGGCTCAATACGCGGCTGGTTCTTCGCTCTATCCCGCCAGCCCCAAGGTGCGTGCCCAGGCTGAAAAGTGGATGGACTGGACCACGTCGACGCTAGCGGCTCCCTTTCGCCCGGTGTTCTGGGGTGTAGTACGCACGCCAGCCGACAAACAGGACTGGACGCAAATCAACGCGGCGATAGCCGAAGTCGAACGCCTGCTGGTCATCGTCGACGCAGCACTGGCGCATCAGCCGTACCTCTCGGGCGATGAATTCGGCGTGGGCGACATTCCCCTCGGCTGCTTCGCTTACCCCTGGTTCGAAATGCCGATTGAACGTCGCGAGCTGCCCCACCTCAAAGCCTGGTACGAACGTTTGCAACAGCGTCCGGCGTATCGCACGGCGGTCATGACCGCGCTGACCTGAGTTCAGCCCGTGTCGAGTTAATACTGACTATCAACCGATGTCGTTGTACTTGGACGGCATCGGCACGCAACATTGCGACCACTGCGCTTGCAACCTTGTGTTGCGCTTGATCTTCCCGCTGCGCGGCACGGTAAATGTCAGCGGCCGTGTCAGTCCGGCGACTGTACTTTCGTATTCGTTTATCTTCCCTTTTTCATTTTTATTGGTGTGTGTTCAGTCATGAGTTCAGCTCTGTCCATCCGGCAGCTAACCAAGACCTACGGCAACGGTTTCCAGGCCCTCAAGGGCATTGATCTGGACGTCGCCGAGGGTGATTTCTTCGCATTGCTCGGCCCCAACGGCGCCGGCAAATCCACCACCATCGGGATCATCTCGACCCTGGTCAACAAGACCAGCGGCACGGTGAACATCTTCGGCCACGACCTCGATACCAACCCGGCGCAGCTCAAGCGCTCGATCGGTGTGGTGCCGCAGGAATTCAATTTCAACCAGTTCGAGAAGACCTTCGACATCGTCGTGACCCAGGCGGGTTATTACGGCATCCCGCCGAAGATCGCCAAAGAGCGCGCCGAGCAGTACCTGACCCAGCTTGGTTTGTGGGACAAGCGCGACTCGCCGTCACGTTCATTGTCCGGCGGCATGAAGCGCCGTCTGATGATCGCCCGCGCGCTGATTCACGAGCCGCGCCTGTTGATCCTCGACGAGCCAACCGCGGGTGTTGATATCGAGCTGCGCCGTTCGATGTGGACCTTCCTGACCGAGCTGAACGAGAAGGGCATCACGATCATCCTCACCACTCATTACCTGGAGGAGGCTGAGCAGCTGTGCCGCAATATCGGCATCATCGATCACGGCACGATCATCGAAAACACCAGCATGAAGACGCTGCTTAACAAGCTGCACGTCGAGACCTTCCTGCTTGATTTGCGGGATCCGCTGCAAGCCGCGCCTCAGCTCAACGGCTATCCGGTGCAGTTCGTGGATAGCCAGACCCTTGAGGTGCAAGTCGACAAGACCATCGGCATTACGTCGCTGTTCAGTCAGTTGTCGCTGCAGAACATTCAGGTGTTGAGCCTGCGCAATAAAACCAATCGCCTTGAGGAGTTGTTCGTGGGTCTGGTCGAGAAGAATCTGGCGAAGGTGGCGATATGAGCTCGGAGCTACGGCCCAACCTGATCGCCCTGAACACCATCGTTTACCGTGAAGTCCGGCGCTTCATGCGGATCTGGCCGCAGACCCTGCTGCCGCCGGCGATCACCATGGTTCTGTACTTCGTGATCTTCGGCAACCTGATCGGCCGGCAGATCGGCGACATGGGTGGCTTCACTTACATGCAGTACATCGTGCCCGGACTGATCATGATGTCAGTGATTACCAACTCCTACGGCAACGTGGTATCGAGCTTCTTCGGCGCCAAGTTCCAGCGTTCGGTTGAAGAGTTGATGGTTTCGCCGGTGTCGCCTCACACCATCCTGATCGGTTACACCATTGGCGGCGTGCTGCGCGGGCTGGCGGTGGGGGTGATCGTGACGATGCTGTCGATGTTCTTCACCGATCTGCAGGTGCATCACTTGGGTATCACGATCATCGTGGTGCTGCTGACCGCGACGATCTTCTCGCTGCTGGGCTTCATCAACGCTGTGTTCGCGCGCAATTTCGATGATATTTCCATCATCCCGACCTTCGTGCTGACGCCGTTGACCTACCTGGGCGGGGTGTTCTACTCGATCAACCTGCTGCCGCCGTTCTGGCAAACCGTGTCGCTGGCCAACCCGGTGCTTCACATGGTCAACGCCTTCCGCTTCGGCATCCTTGGCGTGTCCGATATCAAGATCAGCATCGCCCTGGCGTTCATGGTCGTTGCGACCATCGTGCTGTACCTCGGCTGCGCGCGATTGCTGGTGAGCGGACGCGGGATGCGTCAGTAACTCGCCGCATACTGTGGGAGTGGGCAATCTCACTCCCACATGGTGAGTTCCAATGTGGGAGCGACCGGGGTGGCGCTCCACCTTGCTCGCGAAGATGGTATGACACGCGCTGAAGATATAGCGGATGTACTGACGCCTTCGTGAGCAAGCTCACTCCCACATGTTCTGCTGTGTTCGCACTATTGGCGCTTTGCCTTGCGCTGCTTCCACTGCCGCCCGACCCACCAGCGCCAGTACGCCATCGTCCCGAAATACCCCGCCACGCCCAGCACAATCCCCGCCACCACCGACCCCAGCAAGAACGGCTGCCACAAGGTGGACAGCTGTCCACTGATCCAGTCCCAACTCAGCTCGTCGGGGAAATGCCGCGGCGGCAAGCCCATCAGCAGCGCGCCGATTTTATAGGTGCAATAAAACACCGGCGGCATCGTCAGCGGGTTGGTCAGCCAGCACAGACTGACAGCGATCGGCATGTTTGCCCGGACCCAGATCGCCAGCACGGCAGCCAGCAGCATTTGCAACGGCATCGGCATCAAGGCGGCAAACAGCCCGATCCCCATCGCGCGCGCCACGGAATGTCGATTGAGGTGCCAGAGGTTGGGGTCGTGCAGGAGAGAGCCAAGAAAGCGTAAGGATTTGTGTTCCCGGATGCTGTTCGGATCGGGCATGTACCGCTTGATCAGGTGGCGTGGCATACGGGAATCCGGCGAGGTGGGCGGGAAATTCGGGGAAGTATGCACGGATAGTCGCAAACGCAAATTCAGACTTTGTGACAATTAATAAGCGCGCGTGCCGGCGCATCGGCTAAGCCATGGAGGTCGATTTCACCCGCAGACAAGGAAAGCCTCATGCGCACAGGGATGCTCGCCCTCGCACTCGGACTGCTGACGCTACGTTTTCTGCCAGCATTACCGCCGGTCTGGTTGCTGCTGGCGATGCCCGTGGTGGCGCTGATGCTGCTACCGTTTCGCACCTACCCCCTGGCGTTTTATCTGTTCGGGCTGACCTGGGCCTGCGTCTCGGCGTCGTCGGCGCTGGATGACCGACTGGCCGAGCGACTCGATGGGCAAACGCTCTGGCTGGAGGGACGCGTCGTCGGGCTGCCGCAGACAATCGACGGCGTGGTGCGTTTTCAGTTGGATGATCCCGTTTCACGACGCGCGCGGCTTCCCGAACAGATCCGCATTGGCTGGTACGGCGGGCCGCCGGTCAATAGCGGGGAGCGTTGGCGTCTGGCGGTCAAGCTCAAACGCCCGAGCGGGCTGGCCAATCCCGGCGCGTTCGATTACCAGGCGTGGCTGCTGGCCCAGCGCATTGGCGCCACCGGCACGGTGGTGGACGGCCAGTTGCTCGAACCGGCCCAGGACAATTGGCGCGACGGCATTCGCCAGCGCCTGCTGAGTGTGGATGCCCAGGGCCGGGAGGGCGGTCTGGCGGCCTTGGTGCTGGGGGACGATTCCGGATTGAGCGCCGCTGATTGGCAAGTCCTGCAGGACACCGGCACCGTTCACTTGCTGGTCATTTCCGGAACGCACATCGGCTTGCTCGCCGGTTTGCTCTACGGCCTGGTGGCTGGCCTGGCCCGATGGGGCGCGTGGCCGCCATTTCTGCCCTGGCTGCCCTCGGCGTGCATCGCGGCCTTCGCGGGCGCGCTGGCATATGGCGTGCTGGCGGGCTTTGAAGTGCCGGTGCAGCGGGCTGTCACCATGCTGGGCCTGGTGCTGCTGTGGCGTCTTCGTTTCCGCCATCTGGGCGCAACATGGCCGCTGTTGCTGGCGCTGAATCTGGTGCTGCTCGCCGAGCCACTGATCACGTTGCGCCCGGGTTTCTGGCTGTCGTTTCTTGCGGTCGCGATCCTGATGCTGATCTTCAGCGGGCGACTCGGGCCGTGGAGCTGGCTGCAGAGCTGGACCCGCGCACAATGGCTGATCGCGGTGGGGCTGTTGCCGGTGCTGCTGATGTTGAGCTTGCCGGTGAGCTTGAGCGGTCCCGCCGTCAATCTGCTCGCCGTGCCGTGGTTGAGCCTGCTGATCTTGCCCCTGGCGTTGCTCGGCACGGCGCTCCTTGCTATCCCTCCGCTGGGCGAAGGTCTGTTGTGGCTGGCAGGCGGCGCGATGGACGGGCTGTTTCGCTGGCTGACGTTCATGGCCGATCTCGCTCCCGCCTGGACCGGCCCCCACGTGCCACTGTGGGTCTGGCCGCTGAGCCTGTTCGGCGCGTTGCTGCTGTTGCTGCCCAAAGGCCTGCCGATGCGTCCGTTGGGCTGGCCGTTACTGTTGCTGTGCATCTTCCCGCCGCAGAAAACCGTGCCTGTCGGGCAGGTCGAAGTGCTGCAGCTGGATGTGGGGCAGGGGCTCGCCATCCTGCTGCGCACCCGCAACCACGCCCTGCTCTACGACGCGGGGCCGCGTTTCGGTGATTTCGATATCGGCGAGCGCGTAGTGTTGCCGGCCATTCGCCGCGCCGGGCTCAAGCAACTGGACACCCTGCTGCTCAGTCATGCCGATGCCGATCATGCCGGTGGTGCCGCTGCCGTTCGCAAGGGCGTGCCGGTCGCGCGGGTGCTGACGGGTGACGTAGGGCGCATGCCGACCGAATTGTCAGCCGAGTCCTGTCGTAACGGGGAAACATGGACGTGGGATGAGGTCACTTTCTCCACATGGATTTGGGAGCAGGCCGACGAGGGCAATCAGGCTTCCTGTGTGCTAAGCGTCGAGGCCAATGGCGAGCGGCTGTTGCTGACCGGTGATATCGACGTCGCTGCCGAACGCGCGATGCTCGACGACGGCTTCAACGTCAGCGCCCACTGGCTGCAATCTCCCCACCACGGCAGCCGCAGCTCGTCGTCGCGGGGGTTTCTGCGGGCGGTCGGCGCTCGCGGTGTGCTGATTTCCCGTGGCCGCAATAATGCGTTCGGCCATCCCCATCCGCTGGTGATGTCGCGCTACACATGGTCGGGCATGGAGATTCACGACAGCGCTGTGCTGGGTGCTATCACCGTGCAATTGGGCGCTTACGAAAAGGCGCTGGCCGAACGTAGGACTCGACGCTTCTGGCGTGACTGAAAGGTCTGGTTATTCATCGACACGTTCGGCGAGGCGCCGACGCTATGTTAGAGTGGCGCCACTTTTTTTCAGGGGGTGGTCGCTGTGTGGGAGCTGGTCAAATCAGGTGGCTGGATGATGCTGCCGATCATTTTGAGTTCCATTGCCGCCGTCGGAATCATCATTGAACGCCTCTGGACCCTGCGCGCCAGTCGCATCACGCCGCCGCATTTGCTCGGCCAGGTGTGGCGCTGGATTCAGGACAAGCAACTGAGCGCCGAGAAGCTCAAGGAGCTGCGCGCCGACTCGCCGCTGGGTGAAATCCTCGCCGCCGGTCTGGCCAATTCCCGTCATGGTCGCGAGATCATGAAGGAGTGCATCGAGGAAGCCGCAGCCCGGGTCATTCACGAGCTCGAACGCTATCTGGCAACACTCGGCACCATCGCTGCCATGGCGCCGCTGCTGGGTTTGCTGGGCACCGTGCTCGGCATGATCGACATCTTCAGCTCGTTCACCAGCAGCGGCATGACCGGAAACGCTGGCATGCTTGCCGGCGGTATTGGCAAGGCATTGATCTGCACCGCTTCAGGCCTGACCGTTGCGATTCCCGCGATCTTCTTCCATCGCTATCTGCAAACCCGCGTCGATGAGCTGGTGGTCGGCATGGAACAGGAAGCCATAAAGCTGGTGGAAGTCGTGCAGGGCGACCGTGACGTCGACCTCACCGACGCCAAGCCGGACATCAAGGCTGCCGCACGTGGCGAGGGCAAGAAGAAGTGAAATTCCGCCGTCGCAAACCCAGGGAGACCATCGACATCAATCTGGTGTCGCTGATCGACGTGGTGTTCATCCTGCTGCTGTTCTTTGTTGTGACCACCACGTTCACCCGGGAAACCCAACTGCGCGTTGACCTGCCCCAGGCGGTGACCGGCGCTTCGGCCGATGACGTCGACAAAAAACACGTCGACATCACCATCAATGCCGACGGCGTGTATTCGGTGAACAACACCCTGCTGGGCGACAGCAAGCTGGAAACCCTCATCGACGCCCTGCAGAAGGAATCCGAGGGCGACACCAGTCTGCCGCTGTCGATCAGCGCTGACGGCAAGACCCCGCACCAGGCTGTCATCACCGCCATGGACGCCGCCGGCAAACTCGGTTTCGCCCATTTGCGCATGACCACCGTCGAGGCCGCATCGGCTAACTGATGGCATTCACTGACCGACTGCTCGACGCCTGGTACAACGGCCATCCGGCGCTGGTGCTGCTGCGCCCGCTCGAATGCCTGTACCGGCGCGTGGTGAACCGCAAGCGCGCGCGTTTCCTCGCAGGGCAGGGCGACATTTATAAAGCGCCCGTTCCGGTGGTGGTCGTCGGCAATATCACCGTCGGCGGCACCGGCAAGACGCCGCTGATTCTCTGGATGATCGATCATTGCCGGGCGCGCGGGCTGCGCATCGGTGTGGTCAGTCGGGGCTACGGCGCAAAACCGCCGAGCCTGCCCTGGCGGGTACTGCCGCAACAGACTGCCGAGCACGCGGGCGATGAACCGCTGCTGATCGTCAACCGCACTGGCGTGCCGTTGATGATCGACCCGGATCGCTCGCAGGCCGTGCGCGCCTTGCTGGCTGAAGAGCCTCTTGATCTCATTCTTTCCGACGACGGCCTGCAGCACTATCGCCTGAATCGTGACCTCGAACTGGTGCTGATCGATGCCGTCCGCGGGCTTGGCAATCGCCGCTGCCTGCCGGCAGGCCCGTTGCGCGAACCGGTCGAGCGGCTGCGGAGCGTGGATGCGCTGCTGTACAACGGCGCGGGCGCGGATCGCGAAGACGGCTTCGGGTTTCAGCTCAAGCCCTCGGCGCTGGTCAACCTGGTCACCGGTGAGCGCCGGCCGGTCGATCATTTCCCGCGCGGTCAGCAGGTCCACGCAGTGGCCGGCATCGGTAACCCACAACGTTTCTTCAACACCCTCGAAGGACTACACTGGCGGCCTGTTCCACATGCGTTCGCCGACCACGCCGTGTTCAGTGCCCAGGCGCTGTCCTTCACCCCGGCATTGCCCCTGGTCATGACCGAGAAGGACGCCGTCAAATGCGCGTCTTTTGCCGCGCCGGACTGGTGGTACCTGACCGTGGAAGCCGTGCCTTCGCCGGCGTTCGTCATTTGGTTCGATTCGCAGTTAACCCGTCTTTTGCCATGACTCGCTCAGGATCTCTTATGGACACCAAATTGCTCGACATTCTTGCCTGCCCGATCTGCAAGGGTCCGCTCAAGCTCAGCGCCGACAAAACCGAGCTGATCAGCAAAGGCGCCGGCCTGGCCTACCCGATCCGCGACGGCATCCCGGTGATGCTGGAAAGCGAAGCGCGCACCCTTACCACTGACGAGCGTCTGGACAAATGACCGCAGCGTTCACCGTTGTCATCCCGGCGCGCTACGGCTCCAGTCGCTTTCCCGGCAAGCCACTGAAAACCATCGCTGGCAAGCCGATGATCCAGCACGTCTGGGAACAGGCGCGCAAAAGCAGCGCAGAGCGCGTGGTGGTTGCCACTGACGATCAGCGCATCGTCGACGCCTGCCAGGCGTTCGGCGCCGAAGTGCTGATGACCCGCGACGATCACAATTCCGGCACCGACCGCCTGGCTGAAGTCGCCGCCCAGCTGGGTCTGGCCGACGACGCCATCGTGGTCAACGTCCAGGGCGACGAGCCAATGATCCCGCCCGCCGTGATCGATCAGGTCGCCGACAATCTTGCGGCTCATCCCGAGGCGCGCATGTCGACCCTCGCCGAGCCAATCGAGGACGTGACCTCGCTGTTCAATCCCAACGTGGTCAAGGTCTGCTCTGATCTCCACGGCCTGGCGCTGACTTTCAGCCGCGCGCCGCTGCCCTGGGCTCGCGATGCCTTGGCGAAGTCCCGCGACACGCTGCCGGAAGGCGTGCCGTATCGCCGCCACATCGGCATATATGCCTACCGCGCCGGTTTTCTCCACGACTTCGTCAGCTGGGGCCCATGCTGGCTGGAAAACACCGAAAACCTCGAGCAGTTGCGTGCGCTCTGGCACGGTGTGCGCATTCACGTGGCCGACGCCCTCGAGGCGCCACCGGCCGGCGTCGATACCGCGGAAGACCTGGAACGCGTTCGTCGTCTGCTGGAGGCTTGATGAGCGTGGGTTTGGTACTTCTTCCACTGTTTTCGCGGACGCATCCATGACGCTGAATGTGCAACACGACGTGTCTCTCAAGCCCTACAACACGTTCGGCGTAAATGTCCGCGCCCGGCGCTTTGCCGAGGCGTTCAGCGACGACGACGTATGCGAGGCCTTGGCGTATTCGACCCGCCACGACGTGCCGTTGATGGTCATCGGCGGCGGCAGCAACTTGCTGCTGACCCGTGACGTCGATGCCCTTGTATTGCGCATGGCCAGCCGTGGCATCCGCATCGTTCACGAGGATTGCGACGGCGCCATTGTCGAAGCGGAGGCGGGCGAGCCCTGGCATCCGTTCGTGCTGGACACACTCGCCCAGGGGTTGGCGGGGCTGGAAAACCTCAGCCTGATCCCCGGCACCGTCGGCGCTGCACCGATGCAAAACATCGGCGCTTACGGCGTTGAGCTCAAGGATGTTTTTCACAGCCTGACCGCGATTGATCGGCACAGCGGCGAGCTGCGGGAATTTGTCCTGGCCGACTGCGAGTTCGGCTACCGCGACAGCTTATTCAAGCGTCAGCCAAACCGTTGGCTGATCCTGCGTGTTCGCTTCAAGCTCAGCTACTCGGCGACCCTTCACCTCGATTACGGGCCGGTGCGTCAGCGCCTGGAAGAGCAGGGCATCAAAGAGCCTTCGCCGATGCACGTGAGCCGGGCGATCTGCGCCATTCGCAGCGAAAAACTGCCGGACCCCGCCACGCTGGGCAACGCAGGGAGCTTCTTCAAGAACCCGCTGGTGTCCGCCGAGCGTGTGGCTGCCATCAAACTTACGCACCCTGGCGTCGTCGGCTACCCTCAGGCCGATGGCCAGGTAAAGCTGGCGGCCGGCTGGTTGATCGAGCAGGCGGGCTGGAAGGGCTTCCGTGACGGCGACGCAGGGGTTCATGCGCTGCAGTCGCTGGTGCTGGTCAATTATGGCCAGGCATCGGGCGAGCAATTGCTCGCTCTGGCGCAGCGGATTCAGGCGGACATCTTCGAGCGCTTCGGTGTTGCGCTGGAAATGGAACCCAACCTCTATTGACCGGGGCGTGTCCTCCGGTTTGAGCTTCACTTAGTCCCTATTCAGTGAGGGTTAATCATGAGTGAAAGCCTGTGCGCGATCGTGCTGGCGGCGGGCCACGGCAGCCGATACCGCGCTGTTGCCGGTGACCACCGTAACAAGCTCCTGGCGCAATGCCTCGGGCGTGACGGCACGGAGCGATCTGTGCTGGAGCAGGTGCTTGTCAACGTCAGCCCCCTTGCCGATAAGACCGTCCTGCTGACCCGAGCCGATTACTGCAGCGTGGCCGAGCTGGGCCTGCGTCACGGCTGTGAAGTGGTGGTGCTGGATTCACCCGGCATGGGCGACAGTATCGCTGCTGCCGTTTCGGCGGAGCCTGCTCATCGCGGCTGGTTGATTGCGTTGGGCGACATGCCCTTCATTCATGCTGACACACTCGAGCGCGTGGCCCGTTCAGTGGAGGACGACGCCATCAGCGTACCGGTCCATGGCGGACGGTATGGGCACCCCGTCGCTTTTGGTCGTGCGTTCGGGCCGGCGCTCATGGCACTTGCCGGGGAGAAAGGCGCCAAACGGCTTTTCCAGGGCGCGCGGATCAAGGAGATCGAGGTTGACGATCCAGGTGTGTTGTGGGACGTGGACGTGCCTGCTGCGCTGATCTTTCAACCCGGTTGATTTCAAACCTCCAGGCATAAAAAAGCCCCACCTGCTTACACAGGTGGGGCTTTTTAGTTACCGCCGATTAAACGAGCGGTTTAGGCTCATCCGAGGCTTGCGCCTCTTTCTGCTGACGCTCGGCTTCCAGACGACGGCGGCGCACTTCACGGGGATCGTTCGGTGCACGGCCATTGCTGGCAACCGGCAGCGCAGGCGTCTCTTCTTTGGCCGGTTCTGCAACCGGCACTTGAGGAGGTTCGACAGCGACTGGCGCAGCGACGATTTCCGGCGCTGCAGTCTGAGCTGGCGCTTCTACGGCTGGCGCGATGACTGGTTCAGCGGCCACAGGCTGCAGAGCAACGGGTTCAACCACGGTCGGCGCGTCGATTACCGAGGCCTTGGCGTGCACTGGCTCGGCGGCTTGAGCAGGTTCAGAGATCTGAACGAGCTCAGACGCTTCGGCAGGCTCGGCCGTCTGAACAGGCTCAGCAGCCTGGACATGCTCGGCTTTAACAGGCTCAACAACGTGAACCGGCTCAGCCACGGCGACTTCAACCGCCTCATGCACCAGCGCAGGAGTCGGCATAAAGGCCGGGGCTTCCACAACCGCGGGCGCTTCAACAGCGACCGAAGTCTCGGCACTGGCTGGCGTGTCGGTCGATTCGGCTTCAGCGGCGGCTTTCACCTGGCGTTCGAACGGGCTCAGTGAGGCGTCGAATGTTGCCACTTCCACTTCCGGCATCACCGAGCGCTTGGCTTCAGGGGCAGGGGACTCTACGGCGGGCGCTTCTGGCGCTGCTTTGGAGGCCTGAGCCACCGGTGCTGCTTCAGTCGCGCGGGCTTCAACGGACGTGTTCGCACGTTCAGCCTGACGGTGGGCATCGGCTTCGGCGGTGGCGCTGATGACGCGCTCCGCTACGGCCGCAACGCTTGCACCGGCAGCGACATCGCCACGGTCGGCGTTCGCGTGCACTTCGTCATGGGACTCATGACTGTGCTCATTGCTTTCGCCGTCGTGGGCTTCAGAACCTTCCGAACCCTCAACGCCTTCGCTGCCTTCGATTTCATTGCCATTGGCATCACGCTGGCGCTCACGACGGTTGCTGCGACGACGCTGACCACGTGAACGACGACGAGGGCGATCGCCTTCGGCGTGCTCCTGGTTGTCATCCTGCTGCTCTTCGCTGGTCAGCAGGGTTTCGTCTTCAGCAGCCACTACAGCCTGTTCGGCGCGTGGTTGACGCTCTTCACGCGGCGCACGCGGCTGACGCTCTTCACGCGGGGCGCGCTCAGGGCGTTCTTCGCGGGGCAGGTTGACAGCCGGTGCGGCGTCGATCGGCTCACGCAGTTCACGCACACGCTCTTCACGCGGCTTGCGGTCTTCACGCCCAGCACGTGGCTGACGCTCTTCGCGAGGCGCACGGGCCTGACGCTCTTCACGCGGTGCGGTAGTTTCTTCACGGGCTTCACGCGGCTCGCGCGGTGCACGCTCTTCACGCGGCGCGCGCTCCTCACGTGGGGCACGTTCTTCACGGGGTGCGCGTTCTTCGCGATCGGCACGCGGCGCACGTTCTTCACGCGGCTTGCGTTCTTCGTCACGACGGCCGTTACGGCTGCGGCTCTGCTGACGGCCATTACGGCGCTCGTCGTTGCGCGCAGGACGTTCGGCAGCCGGTTTTTCGACCACGGCGGCAGGTGCGGCAGCTGCAGGCTCTTCCTTGGAAGCGAACAGGCTGACCAGCGACTTCACCAGGCCTTTGAACAAGCTTGGCTCGTGGGCAATCGGTGCAGGGGCAGCGGCAACCGGTGCAGCGGCTTCCACCGGAACCGGTGCATTGGCACGGGCCGGAGCGGTCTTGACTGCCGCTTCCTGGCGAACCAGGGTGCGGGTAGCAGCGGCAGGCGGTGCAACTTCTTCCACTTCAGCAGCAGCGGCAGCGATTTCATAGCTGGTCTGCAGGCTGTGGGCTTCCGGACTGTCATCACGCAGACGCTGCACTTCGAAGTGCGGGGTTTCGAGATGGTCGTTCGGCAGAATGATGATGCGCGCGCGGGTGCGCAGTTCGATCTTGGTGATCGAGTTGCGTTTTTCGTTGAGCAAGAACGCAGCGACCGGGATCGGCACTTGAGCGCGCACTTCTGCCGTGCGGTCTTTCAGCGCTTCTTCTTCAATCAGGCGCAGGATCGCCAGCGACAGCGATTCAACGTCACGAATGATGCCGGTGCCGTTGCAACGCGGGCAAACGATACCGCTGCTCTCGCCCAGGGAGGGACGCAGACGCTGACGGGACATTTCCAGCAAGCCGAAGCGCGAGATGCGACCGACCTGAACGCGGGCACGGTCCGCTTCGAGGCTTTCACGGACCTTTTCTTCCACGGCGCGCTGGTTCTTGGCCGGGGTCATGTCGATGAAGTCGATGACGATCAGGCCGCCGATGTCGCGCAGACGCAGTTGACGGGCGATTTCCTCAGCCGCTTCAAGGTTGGTCTGCAGGGCGGTCTCTTCGATGTCGCTGCCCTTGGTGGCGCGCGCCGAGTTGATGTCGATGGACACCAGTGCTTCGGTCGGATCGATGACGATGGAGCCACCGGAAGGCAGTTCGACGACGCGCTGGAAGGCGGTTTCGATCTGGCTTTCGATCTGGAAACGGTTGAACAGCGGAACGCTGTCTTCGTAGAGCTTGATCTTGCTGGCGTACTGCGGCATCACCTGACGGATGAACGTCAGCGCTTCTTCCTGGGCTTCGACGCTGTCGATCAGCACTTCGCCGATGTCCTGGCGCAGATAGTCGCGGATGGCGCGGATGATGACGTTGCTTTCCTGATAGATCAGGAAGGGCGCGGAGCGGTCGAGGGAGGCCTCTTTTATCGCGGTCCACAGTTGCAGCAGGTAATCGAGGTCCCACTGCATTTCTTCGCTGCTGCGGCCAAGGCCGGCAGTGCGAACGATCAGACCCATGTCGGCAGGGGCGATCAGGCCGTTCAGCGCTTCACGCAGTTCGTTACGCTCTTCGCCTTCGATACGACGGGAGATGCCGCCGGCACGCGGGTTGTTCGGCATCAGGACCAGATAGCGGCCTGCGAGGCTGATGAACGTGGTCAGGGCAGCGCCCTTGTTGCCACGCTCTTCTTTCTCGACCTGAACGATGACTTCCTGGCCTTCGCTCAGGACGTCCTTGATGTTGACGCGGCCTTCGGGCGACTTCTTGAAGTATTCGCGGGAGATTTCTTTCAGCGGCAGAAAGCCGTGACGCTCGGAGCCGAAGTCGACAAACGCGGCTTCAAGGCTGGGTTCGATACGCGTGATCCGGCCTTTGTAGATGTTGGCCTTCTTCTGTTCGCGGGCCCCGGATTCGATGTCCAGGTCGTAGAGGCGCTGGCCGTCTACCAGCGCAACACGCAACTCTTCGGGTTGAGTTGCGTTAATCAGCATTCTTTTCATGTAGTACCGTCGGTTTCCGGGCTGCCGGAAACGGCGTTCGGCACACACGACTTCTCACGGTCGGTGTCAGGGCACGTCAGGAGTGCTTGAACACTCCAGTGTCTAACGAGGTTCGGCCAGCGGGGCCGAGTCGCGACGACGTTCCTGCTTGCTGTGGTGACAAATGACACCCTGTCAGCAAAAGCTTTGTCAGGAGGAGGAATCAACCATCGGTAGCGGACGATATGAAGCGTCTTGAATAAAGCCTTGTGCTACACAGTCCGACGGTTGTGCGTCTCCACCCCACACGTATCCCTGATAATTCGGGTGCTGCCGCGCGCTGAATCCGCAGCGGGTTGCATTTATCGCGATCTTCCAAGGGAAGTTTCGCGCGTCATGGCTCAAATAAGGCATGGTTTCCGAAGCATTCGCCCGGTGCGACTGCCAGCGACTGCACTTTGTGAACTGGCCTTGAACGTGGGCCTCGATGGCGAGTGACTCACTCTGCGATCGGGCTTGTTTCAGGCCTCATGTCACCTGCGCTCGTTACGCTCGCATATCTTCCGTTGTCACCGAAAGCCCCGTAGGACGGCCTCGCGCCCTCGTGAATTGCGTTGAACAGGGCCGGCTGTCATACCGTTTGTCCGCTGTCCAGGCCGCTTTTGGCGGCGTTCGCGACTATAGCAGCAATCATTAAGTGCTTCAAATCCATAAAAAATTGTTATGATTTGCGCCATGACAAATCTCACCCCCCCAACCCCCGGCGTCCGGCTGGTAGAGGTTGCGCCGGAATTTGCCGGTCAACGCATCGATAACTTTCTGATCACGTACCTCAAGGGCGTTCCCAAGACCTTGATTTACCGCATTTTGCGCAAAGGCGAAGTGCGCGTGAACAAAGGCCGGATCAAGCCCGAGTACAAGCTTCAGGCGGGCGACGTCGTGCGCGTCCCGCCCGTTCGCGTGCCTGAGCGCGACGAACCTGTGCCCGTTGCCCAGGGTCTGCTGCAGCGTCTGGAAGCCGCCATTGTCCATGAAGACAAAGGCCTGATCGTCCTCAACAAGCCTGCCGGCATCGCGGTTCACGGCGGCAGCGGCTTGAGTTTTGGGGTCATCGAAGCCTTTCGTCAACTGCGGCCTGACGCCAAGGAGCTGGAGCTGGTCCACCGTCTGGACCGTGACACCTCCGGGCTGTTGATGATCGCCAAGAAGCGCAGCATGTTGCGTCACCTGCACGAGCAGTTGCGGGGCGATGGCGTGGATAAGCGCTACATGGCGCTGGTCCGCGGAAACTGGCCGACCGCGCAGAAGCAGGTCCGTGCGCCGTTGCTCAAGAGCAATCTTCGCTCTGGCGAGCGCATGGTCGAAGTCAATGAAGAGGGCAAGGAGGCGCTGACCCTGTTCAAGGTCCTGCGCCGCTTTGGAGACTTCGCCACCATGGTCGAAGCCCGGCCCATCACCGGCCGTACCCATCAGATTCGTGTGCACGCCTTGCATGCCGGCCACTGCATTGCCGGTGACCCGAAGTACGGTGATGAGGATTTCAGTCGTGAAATCCGAGACCTCGGCGGCAAGCGCCTGTTCCTGCACGCCTACGCCCTGACCGTGCCGCTGCCGGACGGTGGCGAGCTTAAAGTTGAAGCGCCCGTCGACGAGATGTGGGCCAAGACCGTGGAGCGACTGCTGCTTGCGCCCTGATTACGAACTGCTGATCTTCGATTGGGACGGCACGCTGTCCGACTCTATCGGTCGTATTGTCGACGCGATGCAAGCCGCCGCGCACCTTGCCCGTCGTCCGGTACGTGATGATGCAGCCATCAAGGGCATTATTGGTCTGGGTTTGCCGGAAGCGATTCGCACCTTGTACCCGGACATCACGGCCAATGACCTGATCGAGTTCCGGCAGCACTACGCCGACCGTTACATGGTCATGGACGTTGAGCCTTCTAAACTGTTCGACGGTGTGCATGAGTCGCTGGAGGCGTTTCGTGCCGAGGGCTATCGCCTGGCGGTCGCCACCGGCAAGGCCCGGCGTGGCCTGGATCGAGTGTTAAAGGCGCACGGCTGGACCGACTTCTTCGACGCCACCCGCGCAGCAGACGAAACGGCCAGCAAGCCGGATCCGCTGATGCTGAATGAAATCCTGCAGCATTGCGGCGTCAGGCCTGAAAAGGCGCTGATGATTGGCGATGCTTCGTTCGATCTGCTCATGGCTCGCAATGCCGGAATGGATTCAGTGGCTGTCGGGTATGGCGCGCAAGCGCTAGGGTCTCTGCTTCAATACCAGCCGCGTCTGGCGATCGAGCACTTTTCCGAATTGCGCACCTGGTTGGGTGCGCGGACTGCTGAAACTTCGTTGTTGGGGTAACTGATCTATGTCGGACGAATGGAAATCTCCGTCTTCGCCAGAGCGCGACGACGCAGGGGATGCAAAAAGCTGGAAACTGCTGGAAAAGACCCTGCTCGCCAGTGTGCAGGAGCAGCGTAGGTCGCGACGCTGGGGAATCTTTTTCAAGTCTCTGACCTTTCTTTATCTGTTCGGCGCGCTGGCGTTGTTTTCGCCGCTCATGGATTTCGGCAAGGGCGCCTCGCGCAGCACCAGTCACACGGCGCTGATCGAAGTGAAGGGCATGATCGCCGACACCGAGGCCGCCAGTGCCGACAATATCGTTGGCAGCCTGCGGGCAGCGTTCGAGGACGAAAAAACCAAGGGCGTGATTCTGCGTATCAATAGCCCGGGCGGCAGTCCGGTGCAGTCCGGCTACATCTACGATGAAATCCGACGATTGCGTGCGCAGAAGCCGAACATCAAGGTGTATGCGGTGATCACGGATCTCGGGGCGTCCGGTGCGTATTACATCGCCAGCGCCGCCGACCAGATCTATGCCGACAAGGCCAGTCTGGTGGGTTCGATCGGTGTCACGGCGGCCGGTTTCGGTTTCGTCGGCACGATGGAGAAGCTGGGTGTTGACCGTCGTACCTATACCTCGGGCGAGCACAAGGCCTTCCTTGACCCGTTCCAGCCGCCAAAGGCTGACGAGACTGCGTTCTGGCAGGGTGTTCTGGACACCACTCACAACCAGTTCATCGCCAGCGTCAAAGCGGGTCGCGGTGATCGCCTGAAGGACAAGGACCATCCGGAGTTGTTCTCGGGGCTGGTCTGGACGGGCGAGCAGGCGGTGGGCTTGGGCCTGGTCGATGGGCTTGGCAGTGCCAGCTACGTGGCGCGCGATATCATTGGCGAGAAAGAGATGGTCGATTACACGGTTAAAGAGTCGCCGTTTGATCGTTTCTCCAAAAAGATGGGCGCCAGCGTCGCTGAGCAGATCGCGATGTGGGCAGGCTTCACTGGGCCGTCCCTGCGCTGATCGCGGCAGTCTTGATGTGTGATGAAAAGCCCGGCCAATGGTCGGGCTTTTCGTATCGGTTTTTTTAGCGAGGTCAGGGCAGTTCGACGCCCTCGTTCATCAGCATGTCCACCAGGCGTATTAAAGGAAGACCGATCAGGCTGGTCGCATCCAGGCCTTCGGTGCTGCGGAACAGGCTGACGCCCAGTCCTTCGGCCTTGAAGCTACCGGCGCAGTCATAGGGTTGTTCGGCGTGCAGGTAGCGGCTGATGCGAGCGTCGTCCAGTTGGCGCATGTGTACGGTGAAGGGCACGCAATCAACCTGGCACTGACCCGTTCGGCTATTGAAGAGCACAAGCCCGGTAAGGAAGCTGACGCTGTTGCCGCTGCTCGCCTTCAGCTGTTCCTGGGCGCGCTCGAACGTGTGGGGCTTGCCGAGAATCTGTTCGCCAAGCACGGCCACCTGGTCTGAGCCGATAATCAGGTGGTCAGGGAATTGGTCAGCCAGTGCCATGGCTTTCTCGCGCGCCAGGCGGGTCACAAGATCGACGGCCGGTTCGTGTGGGCGACGACTTTCATCGATGTCGGGTGAGGCGCAGACGAACGGCAATCGAAGGCGATCGAGCAATTCGCGGCGGTAGGGCGAGCTGGAAGCAAGGAGTAGAGGCAGCATGGGGTGCTCCGTAACATGAAAGTCGAGTGTAATCAGCGGCTCAGGTTGCGAACAGGCCTGAATTTCCTTTGACAGTCGCAAGGGTCGTCCCTAGAATGCTGCGCCTATGTTGAATGACCCGATTCCACCTCACGTTGACCCGCGCAAATTAGCTGATCGTGGCACTACTCTTCAGGGAGAGATGCTGCTGGCTGATTTGGAGAGACTCTGCGACCCGCTTGCTGACAATCTCGGTACGGTGCAGGCGAAATTCGTTTTTGAGCGAGACGAGCAGCGCGCTGTGGTTATCCACAGTGCAATTGACGTCGAAGTCAAAATGGTTTGCCAGCGTTGTCTTGAGCTGGTCACCTTTCCGATCCACAGCGAATGCAGTTATGCGGTGGTGAAGGAGGGTGCAAACACCCAGTCGTTGCCGAAAGGCTATGACGTGCTGGAACTCGGCGAAGATCCCATGGATCTGCTGGCTTTGATCGAGGATGAGCTTCTGCTCGCCTTGCCCATTGTTCCAACTCATGATCCGAAAGAATGCCAGCCGCCGGCGGACCTCAACGAGTCCGAGCCGAGCGAGGACGAGGTAACGCGGTCCAACCCGTTCAGTGTATTGGCGCAGTTAAAGCGTGACCCAAACGTTTAGGAGTTAATCAATTATGGCTGTTCAGCAGAACAAAAAATCCCGCTCTGCCCGTGACATGCGTCGTTCGCACGACGCTCTCGAGGCTAGCACTCTGTCTGTAGAAAAAACCACCGGTGAAGTTCACCTGCGTCACCACGTATCGCCAGAAGGCGTATACCGTGGCCGTAAAGTGATCGACAAGGGCGCTGACGAGTAATTTCTTGTCTGCTCCGGTCATCGCGATCGACGCAATGGGCGGGGACTTCGGTCCCCGCAACATTGTTCAGGCCAGCATTGCCTGCCTGCTTGCTACACCCTCGCTACACCTGACCCTCGTCGGTCAATCCTCCCTTCTTGAAGAACTCATCGCACGCCACTCCGGTGTCGATCGCTCACGCCTGCGCGTTGTGCACGCCAGCGAAGTCATCACCATGGATGAGCGCCCGTCCCAGGCCTTGCGCGGCAAGCCTGATTCGTCGATGCGCGTCGCGCTGGGACTTCTCGCCGAAGGCAAGGCCCACGCCTGCGTCAGTGCAGGCAACACCGGCGCCTTGATGGCGCTGTCCCGGTTTGTGTTGAAAACCCTGCCGGGCATCGACCGCCCGGCCATGGTGGCCGCGATGCCGACACGCAGTGGTTATTGCCAGTTGCTGGACCTGGGCGCGAACGTCGATTGCACCGCCGAGCATCTTTACCAGTTCGCCGTGATGGGGTCTGTGGCGGCAGAGGCGCTGGGCGTGGTGCGACCCAGAGTCGCACTGCTGAACGTCGGCACCGAAGACATCAAGGGCAATCAGCAGGTCAAGCTGGCTGCCGGTCTGTTGCAGGCTGCGCCGGGGCTGAATTACATCGGCTTTGTCGAAGGCGATGGCCTCTATCGGGGTGAGGCGGATGTGGTGGTTTGCGACGGCTTCGTCGGCAATGTGCTGCTGAAATCCAGCGAAGGCCTGGCGTTGATGATTAGCGAGCGGATAGAGCGGTTGTTTCGCCGCAACCTGCTGTCGCGGCTGGTGGGTTTGATGGCAAGGCCTGTGCTCGGCAGACTCAAGGCCGATCTGGCGCCGGCGCGGCACAACGGCGCCAGTTTTCTGGGTCTGCAGGGCATTGTGGTGAAGAGCCACGGCTCGGCCGATGCCCAGGGTTTCCAGAGCGCGATACAGCGGGCGCTCATCGAGATTCAGGCAAACCTGCCACAGCGCTTGCGCGG
Organism: Pseudomonas graminis; assembly: GCF_013201545.1. NCBI lineage: Bacteria > Pseudomonadati > Pseudomonadota > Gammaproteobacteria > Pseudomonadales > Pseudomonadaceae > Pseudomonas > Pseudomonas graminis. The sequence continues at coordinate 25,025 of NZ_CP053746.1, read as the reverse complement.
TCGTCTTGAGGATCTGCTTTAGGGCTTCGATCCGAGTCTTGGGCTAGAATGTGACGCCTGTGACCGAGTGGTCATCCAACTGTCCATCGCAACACATTGAATTACTTCGCGTTCGGCCCGCCGGACGCTCATTTTGACGACAATAATCAGGGGCTTGTTAATGTCTGCTTCCGTCGCATTTGTCTTTCCGGGCCAAGGCTCGCAGTCCCTCGGCATGCTGGCCGAGCTGGGCGCGCAGCATCCGCTGGTGCTGGAAACGTTCAAAGAAGCTTCCGATGCTCTGGGCTATGACCTCTGGGCGCTGACCCAGCAGGGCCCGGAAGAAAGCCTCAATCAGACCGATAAAACCCAGCCTGCCATTCTTACCGCGTCGATCGCCTTGTGGCGTCTGTGGCTGGCGGAAGGCGGCGTGCGCCCGGCGTATGTCGCCGGCCACAGTCTGGGTGAGTACAGCGCGCTGGTTGCGGCCGGCAGCCTGACCCTTGCCGATGCGGTGAAGCTGGTCGAGCGTCGTGGTCAGCTGATGCAGGAAGCTGTGCCTGCGGGGCAGGGGGGCATGGCGGCCATTCTGGGCCTGGACGATGCGGTGGTCATTGCTGCCTGTGCCGAAGCGGCAGAGGGCGAGGTGGTCAGTGCGGTGAATTTCAATTCACCCGGACAAGTCGTGATCGCCGGTGCCAAGGCCGCCGTTGAGCGCGCCATCGAAGTCTGCAAGGCGAGGGGCGCCAAGCGTGCCTTGCCGTTGCCGGTGAGCGTGCCCTCGCACTGCGAGCTGATGCGCCCGGCGGCGGAACGCTTCGCCGAGTCGATCGCTGCCATTGACTGGCAGGTGCCGCAGATACCGCTGGTGCAGAACGTCACCGCAGGTGTCGTGTCCGACCTCGATACCCTTAAAGCCGATCTGCTGCAGCAGCTCTACAAGCCAGTGCGCTGGGTCGAATCGATCCAGACGCTGGCAGCCCAGGGCGCCCTGCAACTGGTCGAATGCGGCCCGGGCAAGGTGCTTGCCGGGTTGAACAAGCGTTGCGCCGATGGCGTGGCCACCCACAACCTTAATACCCCAGACGCCTTCGCCGCCGCTCGTGCGGCGCTGGCCTGATTAGGAGACGCCTGCATGAGTCAGGGTAAAGTTGCACTTGTCACCGGCGCGAGCCGAGGCATTGGCCGGGCGATCGCCCTTGAACTGGGTCGTAACGGCGCTACCGTTGTGGGCACAGCGACGTCCGAATCCGGCGCCGAGAAGATCACCGCTTATTTCAAGGAAAACGGCATCGAAGGCTTCGGCCTGGCGCTGGACGTAGGCAGCGACGAATCCGTTGCCGCTGCGCTCGCCCAGATCACCGAGCGCGTGGGTGCGCCGTTGATCCTGGTCAACAACGCCGGTATCACCCGTGACAACCTGATGATGCGCATGAAGGATGACGAGTGGCATGACGTCATCAACACCAACCTGAGCAGTCTGTTTCGCCTATCCAAGGGCGTTCTGCGCGGGATGACCAAGGCGCGCTGGGGCCGGATCATCAGCATTGGTTCGGTGGTGGGTGCCATGGGCAACGCAGGTCAAGTAAACTACGCAGCCGCCAAGGCGGGTCTGGAAGGCTTCAGCCGTGCTCTGGCACGTGAAGTCGGGTCGCGCGCAGTGACGGTCAACTCGGTGGCGCCGGGTTTCATCGACACCGACATGACCCGCGAGCTGCCAGAAGCGCAACGTGATTCCCTGACGGCACAGATTCCTCTGGGCCGACTGGGGCAGGCAGAAGAGATCGCGCATGTTGTCGCTTTTCTTGCCTCAGAAGGTGCAGGCTACGTGACCGGGGCTACAATCCCCGTTAACGGCGGCATGTACATGTGACCGGTCGTATCGAAAAAATGTCATACGGGCTGTCTAAAATCCGTTATAAAGCTGAAATCTTTTAAGGGGTAGAGGGCTGTTGGGCGTAGCGGGAATTGCGTTTAGCTTGAAATGCGCAAAACCTCTTCTATACACTTACCCATCGGCCAGCTGCCTGAATTTGTCCACTAGGAGTTAAAACACGGTATGAGCACCATCGAAGAGCGCGTCAAGAAAATCGTTGCCGAACAACTTGGCGTCAAGGAAGAGGAAGTCGTCAACACTGCTTCCTTCGTTGAAGACCTGGGTGCCGACTCCCTTGATACCGTAGAGCTGGTAATGGCTCTGGAAGAGGAATTCGAGACCGAAATCCCTGACGAAGAAGCCGAGAAGATCACCACCGTACAAGCCGCTATCGATTACGTTACTGCCCACCAGGCGTAAGATTTTGTAATCGTAGTTTGCTGTCCTGGAGAAACCGCACTGCCCCTGGCGTGCGGTTTTTTCTTTGAATAGGGCAGCGTTTCATCAATAGAAGAAAGGAGAGTCCTGTGTCGCGTAGACGCGTCGTGGTCACCGGTATGGGTATGCTGACGCCTTTGGGCACGGATGTGCCGAGCACCTGGCAAGGCATTCTGGCTGGCCAGAGTGGCATTGGGCCTATCGAGCACACGGACCTGTCCCAGTACACCACCCGCTTCGGCGGTTCGGTGAAGGGATTCAACGTCGAGGAATACCTGTCGGCCAAAGAGGCCCGCAGACTCGACCTGTTCATCCAGTACGGGCTGGCTGCCAGCTTTCAGGCCGTGCGCAACTCCGGTATCGAGATCGACGACACCAATCGCGAGCGCGTCGGCGTGGCGATGGGATCGGGCATCGGGGGCCTCACCAACATTGAAAACACCAGCCGGCTGATGCATGAGCAGGGTCCTGGCAAGATTTCCCCGTTTTTCGTGCCGGGGTCGATCATCAACATGATTTCCGGGTTCCTGTCGATCCACCTCGGCGCACAGGGTCCCAACTACGCCATCGCCACTGCCTGCACCACGAGCACCCATTGCATCGGCATGGCCGCGCGCAACATCGCGTACGACGAAGCCGACGTGATGATTGCCGGCGGCGCTGAAATGGCCGCCTGCGGCCTGGGCATGGGCGGCTTCGGCGCTTCGCGCGCGCTGTCCACCCGCAACGATGAGCCCGCGCGCGCCAGCCGTCCGTGGGACAAGGGCCGTGACGGCTTTGTGCTGTCCAACGGTGCCGGCGCCATGGTTCTCGAAGAGCTCGAGCACGCAAGGGCGCGGGGGGCGACCATTTACGCCGAGCTGATCGGCTTCGGCATGAGTGGCGATGCGTTTCACATGACTTCACCGCCGGATGACGGCGCCGGTGCCGCGCGCTGCATCACCAACGCCCTGCGTGATGCCAAGGTTCGTCCGGATGAGGTGCAGTACATCAATGCCCATGGCACCTCCACGCCTGCGGGCGACCTGGCCGAAGTCAGCGCCATCAAAAAGGTGTTTGGCGAACACGCCTACAAACTGGCCGTCAGTTCGACCAAGTCGATGACTGGCCACCTGTTGGGCGCAGCCGGTGCGATCGAAGCGATTTTCAGCGTCTTGGCAATCAGGGATCAGGTTGCACCACCGACAATCAATCTCGATGAGCCGGACGAAGGCTGTGACCTGGACTTCGTTCCCCACGAGCCGCGCAAGATGCCGATCGACGTGGTGATCTCCAACTCCTTCGGTTTTGGTGGCACCAACGGTTCCCTGGTCTTCCGCCGGTACACCGAATGATTGCGAGCTGGATCGATGGCCTTGCTGCTGACTCCGTTGCCGTCAAGGATCGGGGTCTGGCGTACGGCGATGGTCTCTTCGAGACAGTCCTCGTCAAGGCCGGGCAACCAGTGCTCTTCCCGCGTCACCTGCAGCGTCTGACGCTGGGAGCGCAGCGTCTGGCACTTAACGTGGATCTGGCGCTGGTCGAGCAGGAATGCCGCCGATTCGCCGCCCATCTGGGTGAAGGCGTGATGAAGCTCATCGTCACCCGCGGCGATGGTGTGCGTGGTTATGCACCCGCTTCGGACGCGCTGCCGCGACGCATCCTCCAAGGGGGGCCGCTGCCGGCTTACCCTGAAAGTCATGCAGAGCAGGGCATCAAACTGTTCGCTTGTCAGACCCGCCTCGCCGAGCAGCCGCTGCTGGCCGGGCTCAAGCACCTCAATCGCCTTGAGCAAGTCCTGGCTCGTGGCGAATGGCAAAATGCCGAGTACGCCGAAGGGCTGATGCGGGACGTGTCGGGGCGCATCGTCGAAGCGGTGTACAGCAATCTGTTTATGGTCAAGGCCGGGGTGTTACTGACGCCGCACCTGCGCCGCTGCGGCGTGGCCGGTGTGATGCGGGCCGAGATCCTGGCGCTGGCGGAGCACGAGAACATGCCGGCCCGTGAGCTTGACCTGCAGATGTCCGACCTGCAAAAGGCCGACGAGGTGTTCGTCTGCAACAGCGTGTACGGCATCTGGCCGGTGCGCGGCGTCGAGCATCTGAACTGGCCGGTTGGGCCGCTGACCCGTAAACTCCAACACCTTGTTCGCGGGCTTCTGGATATCTGATTCGTGATCCGAAAATTACTCGTCTTGCTGGAAACAGGTGTGGTTCTGGCGGGGCTGTTGCTGGGTGTGGCTTATTGGCAGCAGAACAGCGCGCTGCAACAGTCCCTCAATCTCACCCAGGAAAAACTGCTGGATGTGCCGGCGGGCTCTTCGCCAACCGGCGTGCTGAATCGGTTGCAGGCCGACGGTGTCATCAAAGACGCGTTCTGGCTGCGTTTGTACTGGCGCTTCAATCTGCAGGGCCAGTCGCTGCACAGCGGCGAATACCGCATGGCGCCGGGCATGAACGCCGAGTCGCTGCTCGATCTCTGGCAAAAAGGTGAAGTGGTGCAGTACAGCGTCACCCTCGTGGAGGGCTGGACATTCCGTCAGGTACGCGCGGCGCTGGCCAAGCAGGTCAAGCTGGAGCAAACAGCGAGCGAACTCAGTGACACCGAGCTGATGGCGAAGCTGGGCCATCCGGACGTCTTCCCCGAAGGCCGGTTTTTCCCGGACACTTATCGCTACGTGCGCGGCATGACCGACGTCGAGCTGCTCAAACAAGCCTACAACCGCCTCGATGAAGTGCTCCAGGAAGAGTGGGAGAAACGCGCTGCCGATGTGCCGTATACCGATGCCTACCAGGCGCTGATCATGGCGTCGCTGGTGGAAAAGGAAACCGGCGTGCCTCATGAGCGCGGCCAGATTGCCGGCGTGTTCGTGCGTCGCTTGCAACAGGGCATGTTGCTGCAGACCGATCCGACCGTCATTTACGGCCTCGGCGACCGGTACAACGGCAAGATCACCCGGGCGTTGCTGAAAGAGGCTACGCCGTACAACACCTATGTCATCGCCGGCTTGCCGCCAACGCCGATTTCCATGGTCGGGCGCGAGGCGATCCATGCGGCGATGCACCCGGTGGCCGGTAACAGCCTGTACTTCGTCGCAAGAGGAGACGGCAGTCACGTTTTCTCCGCCGATCTGGATGCGCACAACGCGGCGGTGAAGGAGTTCCAGCTCAAGCGTCGCGCGGATTATCGGTCCAGTCCGGCGCCGGTCGTTGCACCCGCGGCGCCTGCAGATTCCCTCGATAAGCCCGCATCCGAGCAGCAGCCCCTGGATCCACAACGTACTGATGCGCAGCCGACAGAGTCCAACGCTGCAGAGGCTAAGTCAGTTGAGTCCAGCTCTGGAGAACCGGGCGCGAGCGAACACTCGCCGAAACCGCAGACAGACGCTGCAACGCCGTCGGCTCCGGCCAATGACTCCGGCAAATGACAAACGCGAGCACACTCGCCATGAATCTGACCAAGGACTGCCCGTGACCGGCTTGTTTATTACCCTGGAAGGCCCCGAAGGCGCGGGCAAAAGCACCAACCGCGAGTACCTGGCCGAACGGCTGCGCAATGAGGGCATTGATGTCGTCCTGACCCGTGAGCCTGGCGGTACCCCCCTGGCAGAGCGTATCCGTGAGCTGCTGTTGGCGCCCGGTGACGAGCCGATGTTCGTTGATACCGAGTTGCTGCTGATGTTCGCCGCCCGCGCGCAACACCTCGCCGCGCTGATTCGCCCGGCGCTGGCGCGAGGGGCCGTGGTGCTTTGCGATAGGTTCACCGATGCCACGTACGCGTATCAAGGAGGCGGCCGAGGCCTGCCCATCGAGCGTATCGCCGTGCTGGAGGATTTCGTCCAGGGTGCGCTGCGTCCGGATCTGGCCCTGGTATTCGATCTGCCCATCGAAATCGGCCTGGCCCGCGCGTCCGCTCGGGGTCAGCTGGACCGTTTCGAGCAAGAAGGCCGAGCATTCTTCGACGCCGTGCGTAGTACCTACTTGTCCCGCGCGGCCGCCGCCCCCGAGCGTTATCGCCTGGTGGACGCGTCCCTGCCGCTGACTGAAGTCCAGGCGTCCCTCGATGACCTGGTCCCCGACCTGATCGCTCTGCTGGCGGCTCGCCGGCATGGCTGAAGCCTATCCCTGGCAGCACGGCCTGTGGCAGCAACTGGCAGGCCGCAAGCAGCATGCTCACGCCTATTTGCTGCACGGCCCGGCCGGTATCGGCAAGCGGGCGCTGGCCGAACGTTTGATGTACCTGCTGCTGTGCCAGCGCCCGGCAGGCTTGGAGGCATGCGGCCAATGCAGATCCTGCTCGCTGCTGGCGGCCGGCAGTCATCCTGACCATTACGTGCTGGAGCCTGAAGAAGCCGACAAGGCGATCAAGGTCGATCAAGTGCGCGACCTGGTCAGCTTTGTGGTGCAGACCGCGCAGATGGGCGGGCGCAAAGTGGTGCTGATAGAACCGGTCGAGGCGATGAACATCAACGCCGCCAACGCCCTGCTGAAAAGCCTGGAAGAGCCTTCGGGCAACACCGTCCTGTTGCTGGTCAGCCATCAGCCGAGTCGGCTGCTGCCCACGGTCAAGAGCCGTTGCGTGCAACAGGCGTGTCCGTTGCCCAGCGACGCCATGAGCATCGCCTGGCTGGCCGATGCACTGCCCGATTGCACCGATCAGGAACGCGCCGATCTGCTGACCCTCGCGGCCGGTTCGCCGCTGGTGGCGGTCAAGCTCCAGGCCCAGGGCGTTCATGAGCAACGGGCGCTGGTGGTCGACGGTGTTAAAAAGCTGCTCAAGGGCCAGCAATCGCCGACCCAGCTGGCCGAAGGCTGGAAAGACATCCCGTTGTTGCTGCTGTTCGACTGGTTCTGCGACTGGTCAAGCCTGATCCTGCGCTATCAATTGACCCAGGATGAAGAAGGCCTGGGCTTGGCCGACATGCGCAAGGTTGTGCAGTACCTGGCGCAGAAATCATCCCAGCGCAATGTGCTGGCGATACAGGACTGGGTCCTGCTGCAGCGCCAGAAGGTCATGTCAAAAGCGAACCTCAACCGGGTTTTGTTGCTCGAAGCGTTATTGGTGCAGTGGGCAGGCCTGACCGGACAGGGTTAGACTGGCCATCTGCATGACATCATGCATTGCCTGAGGAAACGAGATGAGCGTGCCACTGAGTCCAGGTCCACGTAACGGCATCCTGTCCCTGACCATCAAGGACAAGTCCGTCCTGTACGCCGCGTACATGCCGTTCATCAAAAACGGCGGCCTGTTCATTCCCACCAGCAAAAGCTACAAGCTGGGCGATGAAGTGTTCATGCTGCTCAACCTGATGGACGAGCCTGAAAAGATTCCGGTCGCGGGCAAGGTCACCTGGATCACCCCGAAGGGTGCTCAGGGAAACCGCGCCGCTGGCGTTGGGGTGCAGTTCAACGATGGCGACAACACCGCGCGCAATATGATTGAAAACTACCTGGCCGGAGCGCTTAAGTCCGACCGTCCTACCCACACGATGTAAGTTGCCCCCGCCGCCATGCTTGTAGATTCCCATTGCCACCTTGACCGCCTCGACCTCAGCGCCCACGACGGCTCCCTCGACAACGCTCTGCAAGCGGCGAGAGAGCGGGGCGTCGGGCACTTCCTGTGCATCGGCGTCAGCGCTGACAACGCCAGCGCCGTAAGAGCGTTGGCCGACCGTTACGACGACGTTGATTGCTCGGTCGGCATTCACCCCCTTGACCTCAAGCCCGGCGAGGCGCCGGCACTGGAGTGGCTGCTCGGCGAGCTGAATCATCCGCGCGTGGTGGCCATCGGCGAAACCGGTCTGGATTATCACTACGAACCAGAGGCTGCCGAGTTGCAACAGGCCTCGTTCCGGCTTCATCTGCAAGCGGCCAACGTGACCGGCAAGCCGGTGATCGTTCATACCCGCGGAGCGCGGGCCGACACCTTGACGCTGTTGCGCGAGGCCGCTTTGCCACAAGCGGGTGTGTTGCATTGCTTCACCGAAGACTGGGACATGGCCAAGGCCGCGCTGGATCTGGGGTTCTATATCTCGCTGTCCGGCATCGTCACCTTCCGCAATGCTGACGCGCTGCGGGACGTCGCCAGCAAAGTGCCTGCCGACCGCCTGCTGGTCGAGACCGACTCGCCGTACCTGGCGCCCATCCCTTATCGGGGCAAGCCGAACCTGCCGCAATACGTGCGTGAAGTGGCCGAGTTTCTGGCGATGTTGCGCGGCGAGACCTACGAGGGTTTTGCGGAGCAGACCAGCGAGAACTTCAAGCGGCTGTTCCCGCTGGCGCGCGTCAAAGGCTGACTCCCCGGGGCATGCGCTGTTTTCCAGCGCTTGCGCCGCGGCAAGCCCGGGCGCTGGTCAAATCGCAGGCAAAAAAAACCCGGGTTCTGGGGGGTGAATCCGGGTTAAGACCATTAGGAGTAAAACAAAGACACGCTGTCCATTGGTGTCCTTACCAACGCTGCACTTGGGGGAGATGCGGCGGTGGCGAATATAAGTATTGGCTATAATCCGTAAGCGTCCAGCCGCCGACTGTACGATTTTTAAACAGTTTTGGAATACCTGAAGGGCTGCTGATACCGCAATCCTGCCCATCCTTCCGGATTCTCGACCATCCAGCCGATCCTGCCAAAAAACGAGACTGCCTCGGCCTCGATCGTTTCGCTTTTGCCTGCCGACAGCGAAACCCGTCAGAAAACGGATATAGGTCGGATGATCCGTGCATTCTGCTACGGGATAGGCATAATGTGCCGATTCCGATTCCGAACCCACAGTCTCCTCCTATGCAGAAAGAACCTCGTAAAGTCCGTGAGTTTCGCCGCCGTGAGCAGGAGATTCTCGACACCGCACTCAAGCTCTTCCTCGAGCAGGGCGAAGACAGCGTCACCGTCGAGATGATTGCGGATGCCGTGGGTATCGGCAAAGGCACCATCTACAAACACTTCAAATCCAAGGCCGAGATTTATCTGCGCCTGATGCTCGACTACGAGCGTGATTTGAACGAGCTGCTGCATTCGGCGGATGTCGACAAGGATAAGGAAGCGCTGTCCCGGGCGTACTTTGAATTCCGCATGCGCGACCCCCAGCGCTATCGCCTGTTCGACCGGCTTGAAGAGAAGGTCGTCAAGGGCAATCAGGTGCCGGAGCTGGTGGAGGAGCTGCACAAGATCCGCGCCTCGAACTTCGAACATCTGACCTTGCTGATCAAGGGCCGGATTTCCGAAGGCAAGCTGGAAGACGTCCCGCCGTATTTCCATTACTGCGCCGCCTGGGCGCTGGTCCATGGCGCGGTGGCGCTGTACCACTCGCCGTTCTGGAGCAATGTCCTTGAAGATCAGGAAGGGTTCTTCCAGTTCCTGATGGACATTGGCGTGCGTATGGGTAACAAGCGCAAGCGGGATGTCGATCACGGACTCGAGGCCAAACCAGAGCTTCGATCCGACTCACAGGCCGACTCGGCTGCTGAGTAAAGCGCAGCCGCGTTAAGCCGATTCATCGAGCCAAGCCTTCTCCAGGTCCGACATGGCGCAAAAGCTGCATTAACTGGCCATTCGCCGGTTTTCCGTCGCCGGACTTTGGAGATAACAATGCGTAGCCTGGTTTTACTGCTGGCTCTACTGGCGTTGAGTGGCTGCATGCACGTCAGCGATCTGGCACAAGGCGCTCACGATGAGCTCAGCGACGCCGGGCTGCTGGATCACAGCTCGACCCGTCGGTTGAACAACTTTCGCGTGCAACCTGACTCGTTCATCTATATCGCCCAAGGCGCCTTCGCACCGCCGGGCGGTGCCTACCCGCGTCGCAACGTCGTGGCCGAAGAGGCCTTCAACGGGTTTATCGAATACTTCCCGATGGTCCGCCGCGCTCGCGCCCCGGAGGGTCTGGATGACGCGATGAACGAGGCCCGGGCCGCCGGCGCGCACTACCTGCTGTACGCCCGTTTCGCCAAGGCCGATGACCGCATCGGCACATTCGACGAGTGGTCGGACCAGGAAGCGGTGGACCGTCTCGGCATCGACAACGGCGTTATCCAGCTGATGCTGATCGAAACCAACACCCGCTATCTCATCGATTCGGCACGCATTCACCTGCGTGGTGGTCTGCTGACTTTGTACGACACCAAGCCCGAGGATTTGCTAGGACCCCCGATGGAAGCTTACGCTCGCGGTTTGCTGGGCGTCTCAGCCCGCTGAGGAGTGGCGTATGAGTGGGCAGGACAAAGCCAATGATCTGTTGGCCCAGATTGCGAAAAGCGGCAAGGGCTTGCCGCCCGTGCACCTGTGGAACCCGGATTTCTGCGGTGACATCGACATGCGCATCGCCCGCGATGGCACCTGGTTCTATCTGGGTACCCCTATTGGTCGCAAGCCGATGGTGCGGCTGTTTTCCACCATCATTCGCCGGGACGGCGACGATTACTTTCTGATCACACCGGTTGAGAAGGTCGGCATCGCGGTCGACGACTCGCCTTTTGTGGCGGTGCTGCTGGATGTCGAAGGCAGCGGGGAGTCGCAGTTGCTGCGGTTCACCACCAACGTCGAAGATAGAGTGGAGGCGGGGGCTGAACACCCGCTGCGCATCGACCTTGATCCGCAGACCCAGGAACCGGCGCCCTATGTGCTTGTGCGCAACAACCTCGAAGCCCTGATTCACCGCAACGTCTTCTATCAGTTGGTGGACCTTGCTGTCGTGCGTGAAATCGACGGTCAGCGCTGGCTGGGCGTGTGGAGCGGTGGCGAGTTTTTCCCCATCGGCCTTGAGCCCTGATAGGTCTAAGTCCGTTCGGCTATCCGCTTGCGGCCAATTGCCTGACCACCACCGTGCAGTTACAGTGCCGCCCCCTGATTTTTCCCTGAGGTTTTTCCATGAGCCAGTCCTTTGATATCGCCGTGATCGGCGCCACCGGTACTGTCGGCGAAACCATCGTCCAGATTCTTGAGGAGCGCGACTTCCCGGTCGGCGATTTGCACCTGCTAGCCAGTGCCGAATCAGCCGGCAGCTCGGTGCCGTACCGTGGCAAGAATGTCCGGGTGCGTGAAGTCGATGCTTTTGATTTCAACAAGGCCAAAATTGCTTTCTTCGCAGCAGGCGTCGCCGTAACGCGCAGCTATGCCGAGCGCGCCACGGCCGCCGGCTGTGTAGTGATCGACCTGTCCGCTGGGTTGCCCGTCGAGCAGGCACCGAATGTGGTGCCCGAGGTCAATGGCGCCCGCCTGGCTGACTTGGCCAAGCCGCGGCAGGTTGCCTGCCCGAGCTCCAGCGCTGCTGCACTCGCGCTGGTGCTGGCGCCGTTGCGCGCACTGCTGGACATCGAGCGGATCACGGTGACAGCGTGCCTGGCGGTGTCGAGCATGGGCCGCGAAGGGGTCACCGAACTGGCCCGACAAACCGCCGAGCTGCTCAACGTTCGCCCGCTGGAGCCCAAGGTGTTTGACCGGCAGATGGCCTTCAACGTGCTCGCTCAGGTGGGCAAGCCTGACGCCGAGGGTCATGTGCCACTGGAAAAACGTTTGGTCAGCGAGTTGCGCGAGTTGCTCTCGCTGCCTTTAATCAAGGTCGGCGTGAGTTGCATCCAGGTGCCGGTGTTCTTCGGCGACAGCCTGAGCGTGTCAGTGCAGACGAGCGGGGCGGTCGACATCAAGGCGGTCAATGCTGCGCTTGAAACTGCAGAAGGCATCGAGCTGGTCGAGGCCGGCGATTACCCGACGCCGGTGGGCGACGCCGTAGGACAGGACGCTGTCTATGTAGGACGTTTGCGCAGGGGTGTCGACGACGGTTGTGAACTTAATTTCTGGGTCACGCTGGACAATGTGCGCAAGGGCGCAGCGCTGAACGCTGTGCAGGTGGCTGAGTTGTTGATAAAAGATGTTGCGTAAAAGATACTTGCCGACAATTCGAAGAATCATTCTAGCTGCGGCGTGCTGATACGCCCTACACCCGAGCAGGCATTATCTTCGCGATTGCCGGGGAAATTTCAAACAAGGGATGGGCTATGGTTCAGGTTCGTAAACTCGTTTTAGCAATCGCTGCGGCGTCGGCGCTGTCATCGGGAGTGGCCCAAGCGCTCGGCCTCGGCGGTCTGACCGTGAAGTCGACCCTGAATCAACCGCTGTTGGCCGAAATCGAGCTGACGGAAGTGCAGGACCTTAATGCCTCCCAGGTGGTGCCAAGTCTGGCGACGTCCGCGGAGTTCGCTCAGGCCGGCGTTGGCCGAGTGGCGATTCTGGACGACCTGACCTTTACCCCCGTCGTCAATCCCGGTGGCAAGAGCGTGTTGCGCATCACCTCCACCAAGCCTATCCGCGATCCCTACGTAAAATTCCTCGTTCAAGTGCTCTGGCCCAATGGCCGGGCACTGCGCGAGTACAGCCTGTTGCTGGACCCGCCCAAATTCTCCCCGCAAGCCGCTGCGGCCGCCGCGCAATTGCCTTCAACGGCACCGAGCGCCGCACCCGCCCCTGCGCCCGCCGCCGAAACACCGGCCGCGGCGCCTTCGACGCCTGCTCCAGCGCCGGCCCCGGAACCCAAGTTCACCCAATACACCACTGCCAATAACGACACGCTCTGGGAAATCGCCGAGCGCGTGAAAAATGGCGGAACTGTGCAGCAGACCATGCTGGCCATTCAGGCGTTGAACCCTGATGCCTTTATTGCCGGCAACATCAACCGCCTGAAGAAAGGTCAGGTGTTGCGTCTGCCGTCGCCGCAGGAATCAACAGCGCTGGCGCAGCCTCGTGCAGTGGCTGAAGTGGCCGAGCAGAATCGTGCCTGGCGCGAAGGCCGGCGCATGCCCAGCGGCGCGCGTCAGGTCGATGCGACCCGCCGCGACCGCGCTGGCGCTGCGCCGTCGCAAATCGACGCCAAAGACAACCTCAGCCTCGTTTCTGCCAATAAGGCGGGTGCGAAAGGCAAGGCGGGCGACAATGCCGATATCAGCAACCAGCTGGCGACTACCCAGGAAAGCCTGGACACCACGCGTCGGGACAATGCCGAGCTGAAAAGCCGTATGACCGATCTGCAGAGCCAGGTCGACAAACTGCAGCGGCTGATTCAACTGAAGAATGATCAGCTGGCGAAGATGCAGGCGTCAGGCGCGACGGTTCCGCCGCCTGTCGATGCCGCGAATCCTGCCAATCCTGCCGTCAGCCCTAACAGCGTCACCAACCCCAATAATGCCGCCAACCCGGCGATGCAGGCCCAGGTCGTGCCGAACGCCGCGGCGCCTGATGTTGCCGGCAAGGCACCCGACGAAATCGCCCCCGAGGATGCGTTGCCGGTTGACGGCGCGACGGTCACCAGCGCAACGCCTGATCAAGCGCTGATCGTACCCACCGAGCCGGTGGTCGATGAAGACAACCGCAGCGCCCTCGACAAGATCCTCTCCAGCCCGATGCTCATGGGCCTGATTGGTGGCGGCGCGCTGTTGGTGTTGCTGCTGCTCCTGTTGCTGCTGGCTCGCCGACGCAATGCGCTGATCGAGGCCGAGCGCCATCGCCAGATGGCCCGAGCTTTGTCGGAAGAATCGGACTTCGCGTCCGATTTGGACATGTCTCCCAGCAGCTTTGAAGGCCTGGAGGCGCCGGCGCCCCACGCAAAGACGCCGCCGGCGCCGACCGTCGCCGAGCCGGTCCGCGAACATCCGGCTGACGCGCTCGTTCAGGCTGAAATCCATATCGCATACGGCCGTACCAATCAGGCGGTCGCCGTTCTGGAAGACGCCATCAAGCATGAGCCGCAGCGCAGTGACTTGCGCCTCAAGCTGATGGAAGTCTATGCCGAGCAGGACAACCAATCCGGGTTTGTCGCGCAGGAGCGGCAGCTGATCGCCACGGGAAAGAACCACGCTGAAGTCGAAGAGCTGAAATCCCGCTATCCGTCCATGGCCGCTGCGGCCGCGGCGGCAGCAGGGGTGGCAGCAGCAGCGGCTTTGGCAGCGGAAATGGACGCAAAGTACGTTGAAGAGCTGCTCCATGACGAACCTGAAATCGCCGTGCAGCCTGCTCCGGCTGCAGAAACGGTCACCGAAGTGCCACTGGACGAGGAGTTCGATAACGCCTTTGACCTCAGCCTCGATGATCTGGACAGCGAACCGGCTGCTTCTGCTGCTGCTGCGTCGAATCACGCTGCAGCACAGGACAGCGCTGCTCTAGACGATCTGGACCTGGATGCGCCGTTTGCCGGATCGGCATCCGATGACCTGGACTTCGACGCGATTCTGCGCGAGCAGCAGGCGACCTCCGTTGCCGCTCAGCCTGCTGAGCTGGACGATTTCGACCTCAATCTGGCGGAAGATCAGCCGGCGTTGAAAGCCGAAGACGACTACTTGCTGGGGATGGAGGACGATCTGCGTAATCTGCCGCCGTTCGAACAGCCTGCATCGCTGGGCGCGTCCAAGCCTGCGATGGAAGACGACATCGAATTGCCAGCCGATTTCGACCTCTCCCTGGCTGACGAGATGGAAACCGAGCAGGCGTCTGAAGCCTTTGCGTCCGAGATCGACGACGTCAACGCTGAGCTGGACCGTCTTTCCCAGAGTCTGGAGCAGCCGCCCATCGCCAAGCCGTTCGACACGGCGTTGGACAAACCGGCGGAAGCATCGCCTCGGTTCACCGAAGACGACGCGCTGCTGGTGGACGACGAGCCGGAATTTGACTTCCTGTCCGGTACGGATGAAGCGGCCACCAAGCTGGACTTGGCCCGCGCCTACATCGAGATGGGCGACGCCGACGGCGCTCGCGATATCCTCGATGAGGTGGTGGCTGAAGGTGATGACGGCCAGAAGACCGAAGCGCGGAACATGCTGTCGCGCCTCGTCTGACCGTAATCAACGCTGCACTAAACGACCGCTTCGGCGGTCGTTTGCGTTTCCTGGCCGGGCCTTTCAGTTCACCCTGGATTCCGGGCTAAACCGTTGGCCCCTGCCGATGGCGTCTTTTTTTTCGATCCGTATAATGGCCGCCCTTGCGCACATCGACAGGCTTTAAGCTCTTGGCAACTACAGACACCGACGCAGAAACAGCGGCAGCCGAGCTGGCCGCCGAAGGTTTTTCCAGAATCGCGCTGGGCGTGGAATACAAAGGCTCGCGTTACAGCGGCTGGCAGCGGCAGTTGACCGGCGTGCTGACCGTCCAGGAAACACTGGAAAACGCCCTGTCGAAAGTGGCTGATTCACCGGTGTCGCTGATGTGCGCCGGGCGCACCGATGCGGGCGTGCACGCGTGCGGTCAGGTGGTGCACTTCGACACCCGGGCCGAGCGCAGCATGAAAGCCTGGACCATGGGCGCCAATATCAATTTGCCCCATGACATCAGCGTGACCTGGGCCAAGGTCATGCCCGCCCATTTCCACGCGCGTTTCAAAGCCATCGCCCGTCGCTACCGCTACGTGATCTACAACGATCAGATCCGCCCGGCACACCTGGGCCAGGAAATCACCTGGAATCACCGCCCGCTGGATGCGGAGAGAATGGCGCTGGCCGCCGAATACCTGGTCGGTACCCACGATTTCAGTGCATTCCGTGCCGGGCAATGCCAGGCCAAGTCGCCGATCAAGCAGCTTCACCACCTGCGCGTCACCCGCCACGGCAAGATGATCGTCATCGATGTCCGCGCCAATGCCTTCCTGCATCACATGGTGCGCAACATTGCCGGCGTGCTGATGACCATCGGGGCAGGGGAGCGGCCGATCGAGTGGGCGAAGGAAGTGCTCGAAAGCCGAGTACGAAGAACCGGCGGCGTGACGGCTCATCCTTTTGGCCTGTACCTGGTTCAGGTGGAATACCGCGACGAGTTCCCATTACCGGATCGCTACATCGGCCCGCATTTTCTCACCGGCTTCTCGGAACTGGACGGCTGACGCAGGTGACTGCATTTGCTACCATCCGTGACTTTCGCAAGGCTTGAGGTCTCTACTACATGTCAGCCGTTCGCAGCAAGATCTGCGGGATTACCTGCATAGAGGATGCATTGGCTGCCGTTGACGCGGGAGCCGACGCCATCGGGCTGGTGTTTTATCCCAAGAGCCCGCGCTTCGTCACCGTTGAGCAGGCTCAGGCAATCGTTGCTGCGCTGCCGCCTTTTGTCAGCACCGTCGGCCTGTTCGTGAACGCCGAACGCGCCGACCTGCAGGCGCTGCTCGACGTTGTTCCCCTCGACCTCATTCAGTTTCACGGCGATGAGAGTCCCGAGCAGTGCGAAGGCTATAACCGCCCGTACATCAAGGCGCTACGCGTCCAGGCCGGCGACGACATCGCGGCCAGCTGCGATGCCTACGCCAACGCCTGCGGCATCCTGCTCGACACTTACGTCGCAGGCATTCCGGGCGGTACAGGCGAAACCTTCGACTGGGCGCTGATTCCGAAACATCTGAGCAAGCCGCTGATTCTCGCCGGCGGCCTGACCTCGGCCAACGTCTCCCAGGCGATCGCCCAGGTGTATCCCTACGCGGTTGACGTGAGCGGCGGGGTGGAGAAATCCAAAGGCTTGAAGGATCACGACAAGATCCGCGCGTTCATGAGTGCAGTACACGGCGCCTAGGGCGTTTATCCGGCAAGATCGGCTGTGATGTGACGGCGGGCCAACGTTCGCCGTCCACTAGCCTGCCATCCGCTGATGCGTGTGGCCGAATTGGTTAAGCGAAGACGTCTTGCGTCTCGTGATGAAGTTGAGCGTGGTGTTCGTGAGTGTTGTCCCGGCAGGTCAGGCCTCGCGCCGATCGTCGTACGACATTTCGCGGCACCGTACATGACATTGATTTAAGGGCATGCGCATGGCACCAAATGCCATCGCGTTCGAGCCATCGGTACTGGAGAAAGAAAGCATGAGCAACTGGTTGGTAGACAAACTGATCCCTTCGATCATGCGTTCCGAGGTCAAGAAGAGCTCGGTGCCCGAAGGTCTGTGGCACAAGTGCCCGTCCTGCGAAGCGGTGCTGTATCGCCCTGAGCTGGAAAAGACCCTGGACGTCTGCCCGAAGTGCAACCACCACATGCGCATCGGCGCCCGTGCCCGTCTGAATATCTTCCTGGACGCCGATGGCCGCCAGGAGATCGGCGTTGATCTGGAGCCGGTAGACCGTCTGAAATTCCGCGACGGCAAGAAGTACAAGGACCGCCTGGTCGCCGCTCAGAAGCAGACCGGTGAGAAGGACGCGCTGATTTCCATGAGCGGTACCCTGTTGGGCATGCCGGTGGTGTGCAGCGCATTCGAGTTCTCGTTCATGGGCGGCTCGATGGGTGCAGTAGTGGGTGAGCGGTTCGTGCAAGCCGCCAACTACGCACTGGAAAACCGCTGCCCGATGATCTGCTTCGCGGCATCCGGCGGTGCGCGCATGCAGGAAGCCCTGATCTCCCTGATGCAAATGGCCAAGACCTCGGCCGTTCTGGCGCGTCTGCGTGAAGAAGGCCTGCCGTTCATCTCCGTGCTGACCGACCCGGTCTACGGTGGCGTTTCCGCCAGTCTCGCGATGCTGGGCGATATCATTGTCGCCGAGCCTAAAGCACTGATCGGCTTCGCCGGCCCTCGCGTCATTGAACAGACCGTGCGCGAGAAGCTGCCGGAAGGCTTCCAGCGCAGCGAATTCCTGCTCGACCACGGCGCGATCGACATGATCATCCACCGTCAGGAACTGCGTCAGCGTCTGGGCAACGTGCTGGCACAGATGATGGGGCTGCCGACGCCTAAATTCGTGGCGCCGACACTTGAGCCGATCGTTGTGCCGCCTGCTCCGGCGAACATATGACCGCACGCTCTCTGAGCGACTGGCTCAGCTATCTGGAACACCTGCACCCGTCGGCCATCGACATGGGGCTGGAGCGTTCGCAGCAGGTGGCAACGCAGATGGGCCTGACCCGGCCGGCGCCCAGAGTGATCACGGTCACCGGGACCAACGGCAAAGGCTCGACCTGCGCATTCGTTGCTTCCTTGCTGCAGGCCCAGGGGCTGAAGGTGGGTGTTTACAGCTCGCCGCACCTGCTGCGTTACAACGAGCGTGTGCAGGTGCAGGGCGTTGAAGCCACCGACGCCGAGCTGTGCGCGGCGTTCGACGTGGTCGAGCGCGGCCGCGGCGACATTTCCCTGACCTATTTCGAAATGGGCACACTGGCAGCGTTCTGGCTGTTCGCGCAGGCCGGGCTGGACGCAGTGGTGCTGGAAGTGGGACTGGGCGGGCGGCTTGATACGGTCAATCTGATCGATGCCGACATGGCGCTGGTCACCAGCATTGGCGTTGATCACGCGGAATTCCTCGGCAACACCCGCGAGACTGTGGCCTTCGAGAAGGCCGGGATATTCCGTGAAGGAAGGCCTGCGCTGTGTGGCGATCTTGATCCACCGCAGCCATTGCTCGACAAGGCGCGTGCACTGCATTGCCCGCTGTCGCTGCGCGGCCGCGATTTCGATCTGCTGATCAACGCCACGGGGTGGGACTGGTCTGGCACCGACGCGACCGGTCGAAAGGTCGAACTGCACGCGCTGCCGTTACTCGACCTGCCCATGCAGAACGCTGCTTTGGCGTTGCAGGCCTACCTGCTGCTGGATCTGCCGTGGGATGAGTCGACCCTTCGCGGCGCGCTCGTTAATACGCGCGTGACCGGTCGCCTTGATCGCCGCAGCATTGACTGGCAGGGCAAATCGCTGAGCCTTCTGCTGGATGTCGGTCATAACCCCCATGCGGCGAAGTTTCTCGCACAGCGCTTGAATCAGCGACCCGTGGCGGGCCGGCGTCTGGCGGTGTTCGGACTGCTCAGCGACAAGGACCTGCAAGGCGTTCTGGCGGAGTTGGGCGAAACATTCAGCAGTTGGGCCGTCGCACCGCTGCCAACGCCGCGCAGCCGTCCGGCGCAAGAGATCGAACAGGCGTTGCAGAACCTTGGCGCTCGCGTGACGTCTCACCCGAGTATCGCGCTGGCACTTGAAGCTCAGTGCGCCCACGCGACAGCCGACGACGAGATTGTTCTGTTCGGGTCTTTTTACTGCGTAGCCGAGGCCCTGGAATGGCTTGCTGGCGCGTCACGGAGGAAGTGACACATGGCTTTGCTGGATAAAGCGTACAAGCAGCGCATGGTGGGAGCGTTGGTGCTGATTGCCATCGCGGTGATTTTTCTGCCGATGCTGTTTTCGCGTCAGGATGAAGCCCGCCGTGTGCAGGTCGAGGCGCCTGCCGCGCCGCAAGCGCCGGCCACCTCGCAGATCAAGGTAGAACCCGTCAGCGTGCCTGAACAGCAGCCATTGCCCCAGGAACCGGTGCCGACCGATGACGAGCTGACGCAACCTGCTCAGCCTGTACATCCTGCCCAGCCCGTTCAGCAGCGCACCAGTCAACAGCCGCCGTCCATGCCCATTGCCCCTGCGCCTTCCAAGCCTGTGGCTGCTGCGCCCAAACCCGCTCAGACAGCGCCTGTGAAGCCAGCTCCGGCACCGACACCTGCACCCGCTCAAGCGCCAGCGCCAGTTGCGTCAGCCGCTGACACCAGCCGGGTCGATGCCAATGGTCTGTCGGTCACGTGGGCGGTGCAGCTGGCGAGCCTGTCCAATCGCGCCAATGCCGACACACTGCAGAAGACGCTGCGCACTCAGGGCTATAACGCTTACATCCGTACCGCCGATGGCGTGAACCGCGTATTCGTTGGCCCGGTGATCGAGCGCGCAGAGGCTGATCGTCTGCGTGACACGCTGGAAAAACAGCAGAAGATCAAAGGCATCGTTGTGCGTTTTCAGCCGGAGCGTAAGTAAGCTCTCTTTCGTCTGCCAAGATGTCTTCCCGGCTAAAGCCGGTCCCACGCAATGCACGCGGTGTCTTAGTGGGACCGGCTTCAGCCGGGAAGGGGCCGGATCAGCCACCCTCGATTTCGCGATGTGGCAACTGCCGCCTTCCCGGCTAAAGCCGGTCCTACTAGGGAAGGGGCCGGATCTGACACTATCGGTCTCGGGTCTAACCCCAGCCGACCTTCAACAAAGTCCAATAGTTCGCCTTAATTGCCCTTCATCCGCAATCGCTGCTTACCGGCAGGCGAGTGCTCTGCTAAAATCCGCCGCCTTATCAGTCTGTAGGCTGCGACGTGTCATTTACTCCGGTTGACTGGGCGATCATTGCAATTGTCGCCATCTCCGCTTTGATCAGTCTCAAGCGCGGCTTCGTCAAAGAAGCATTGTCCTTGCTGACGTGGATCATCGCAGGTGCCGTCGCCTGGATGTTCGGCGGATCGCTGGCCCAGTATCTGGTCAACTACATCGAAGCACCTTCGGCGCGCGTGATTGCGGGCTGCACCATTCTTTTCGTCGCCACCCTGCTGGTCGGCGCCATGGTCAACTTTCTGATTGGAGAACTGATACGCGTCACCGGGCTGTCCGGGACCGATCGCTTTCTGGGTATGGTCTTCGGCGCGGCGCGCGGAGCCTTGCTGGTTGTCGTCGCGGTCGGGCTGTTGAGCCTGGGCCCGGTGCAACAGGATCAATGGTGGCAGCAGTCGAGGCTGCTCCCGCAATTTGTCATGGTCGCTGACTGGTCGAAAAACCTGATTCTCGGGATGTCCAGCAAGTGGCTAGCCAGCGGAGTCAGCGTACCTGTTGACATCCCGTTCAAGGATCACCTCCTGCCGCCTACAACGCCGCCGGAAGTGTTCGGTAAATCCAGTTCCACTAAGTAGGGGTTGTGTCGCATGTGTGGCATCGTCGGTATCGTCGGCAAGTCGAACGTCAATCAGGCGCTTTATGACGCGCTCACCGTCCTCCAGCACCGCGGCCAGGACGCTGCCGGTATCGTGACCAGCCATGACGGCAAGTTGTTCCTGCGCAAGGACAACGGTCTGGTTCGTGATGTGTTCCACCAGCGCCATATGCAAAGGCTGGTCGGGCACATGGGCATTGGGCACGTACGTTATCCAACGGCGGGCAGCTCGACGTCAGCCGAGGCCCAGCCGTTCTACGTCAACTCGCCTTACGGCATCACCCTGGCGCACAACGGCAACCTGACCAACGTCGAGCAACTGGCGAAGGAAATCTTCGAGTCGGACCTGCGTCACGTCAACACCAACTCCGACTCCGAAGTGCTGCTCAACGTGTTCGCCCACGAGCTGGCGGTGCGCGGCAAGCTGCAGCCGACCGAAGAAGATATCTTCGCGGCCGTCGCCGACGTGCATAAGCGCTGCCGTGGCGGTTACGCGGTCGTGGCGATGATTACCGGTTACGGCATCGTCGGTTTCCGCGACCCGGACGCCATCCGCCCAATCGTTTTCGGTCAGCGTCACACTGACGAAGGCGTCGAGTACATGATCGCCTCCGAAAGCGTTTCGCTGGACGTGCTCGGCTTCACGTTGATTCGTGACCTGGCACCGGGCGAAGCGGTGTACATCACCGAAGACGGCAAGCTGCACACCCGTCAGTGCGCCACCGATCCCAAATACGCCCCGTGCATCTTCGAGCACGTCTACCTGGCGCGTCCGGATTCGATCATCGACGGCATCTCGGTCTACAAGGCGCGTCTGCGCATGGGCGAAAAGCTCGCCGACAAGATCCTGCGCGAGCGTCCTGATCATGACATCGACGTGGTCATCCCGATCCCGGACACCAGCCGCACGGCCGCGCTGGAACTGGCGAACCACCTCGGCGTGAAATTCCGCGAAGGCTTCGTCAAGAACCGCTACATCGGCCGAACCTTCATCATGCCGGGCCAGGCCGCGCGGAAAAAATCCGTGCGCCAGAAGCTCAATGCGATCGAGCTGGAATTCCGTGGCAAGAACGTGATGCTGGTGGACGACTCTATCGTTCGCGGCACCACGTGCAAGCAGATCATCCAGATGGCCCGTGAAGCCGGCGCCAAGAACGTCTATTTCTGTTCTGCGGCCCCGGCCGTGCGCTTCCCCAACGTCTACGGCATCGACATGCCGAGTGCCCATGAGCTGATCGCTCACAACCGTTCCACCCAGGACGTGGCCGACCTCATCGGTGCCGACTGGCTGGTCTATCAGGATCTGAATGACCTGATCGAGGCGGTGAGTGGCAGCAAAAAGATCAAGATCGACAATTTCGACTGTTCGGTCTTCGACGGCAAGTACGTGACCGGTGACATCGACGAGCATTATCTGAACAGGATCGAGCAGGCGCGCAACGACGCCTCCAAGGTCAAGACTCAGGCGGTGAGCGCGATCATCGATCTGTACAACAACTAATCCAGACAAGGAGCAGGCGGCATGACTCAGGAATGGGATGCCGGTCGACTGGACAGCGATCTCGAGGGTGTCGGTTTTGACACCCTCGCGGTTCGTGCCGGTCAGCACCGCACGCCGGAACGCGAACACAGCGATCCACTGTTTTTCACGTCCAGCTACGTGTTCCGCACGGCAGCCGAGGCAGCCGCGACCTTCGCCGGAGAGATCCCCGGCAACGTCTACTCGCGTTACACCAACCCGACCGTGGCTTCGTTCGAAGAACGCATGGCTGCGCTGGAAGGCGGCGAGCAGGCGGTGGCAACCTCCACCGGGATGTCAGCCATCCTCGCCACGGTGATGAGCTTCTGCAGCGCTGGCGACCATGTGCTGGTGTCGAAGAGCGTCTTCGGTTCGACCATCAGCCTGTTCGAAAAGTACTTCAAGCGCTTCGGGGTCGATGTCGATTACGTCCCCCTCGCAGAACTGTCTGGCTGGGACGCGGCGATCAAGCCGAATACCAAAATGCTGTTCGTCGAATCACCGTCCAACCCGTTGGCGGAGCTGGTCGACATCAATGCACTGGCGGAAATTGCCCACGCCAAGGGCGCGCTGCTGGTGGTCGATAACTGCTTCTGCACACCGGCGCTGCAGCAACCACTGCGCATGGGCGCGGACGTGGTCGTGCATTCGGCGACCAAGTTCATCGACGGGCAAGGCCGCGCCATGGGCGGGGTGGTGGTCGGTCGCAGCGAACTGATGAAAGAAGTCGTGGGCTTCCTGCGCACTGCAGGGCCAAGTCTGAGCCCGTTCAACGCGTGGCTGTTCCTCAAGGGGCTCGAAACCCTGAACATCCGCATGCGTGCCCATTGCCAGAGCGCCCTGGAACTGGCGCAGTGGCTCGAGCAGCAGGAGGGCATCGAGAAGGTGCATTACTCCGGTCTCGTGAGTCACCCGCAGCACGCGTTGGCCAAACGTCAGCAGAAGGCGTTCGGCGCGGTGGTGAGCTTTGAGGTGAAGGGCGGCAAGGACGGCGCATGGCGCTTCATCGATGCCACGCGGTTGATCTCGATCACCGCAAACCTGGGTGACACCAAGACCACCATCACCCATCCGAGCACCACTTCCCACGGTCGGCTGTCGCCGCAGGAGCGTGAGGCCGCCGGCATACGTGACAGCCTGATCCGCGTCGCCGTAGGGCTGGAAGACGTCGCTGACCTGCAGGCGGATCTCGTGCGTGGTCTGGCTGCGTTGTAAGCAGGGTGTCTGAACACGAAAGCGAGCCTCAGGGCTCGCTTTTTTGTTCCTGATGTGCAGCTTCGTGCTTCGCGGGAAAAATGTCTCTTTTGAAAAAAACTTCAAGCGGGCTATTGACTTAGGTTCGTCACCTGCGTAAATTTCGCGGCCTCAGCGAAGCAAGGGTGATTAGCTCAGCCGGGAGAGCATCTGCCTTACAAGCAGAGGGTCGGCGGTTCGATCCCGTCATCACCCACCATCGTTGAGTGTTTCACAGCAGCATCAGACGCTGAAGGATACTGAGATTCAGCAGGACGAAAGTCCACGCAATGCGCAGCGGTAGTTCAGTCGGTTAGAATACCGGCCTGTCACGCCGGGGGTCGCGGGTTCGAGTCCCGTCCGCTGCGCCATATTTCCAAATCGGGTTTTCCCGGTTTGAGATTGAAAGCCAAGGTTTTCGGTCAGTGTTTTACGAAGCAGACCCAAGGGTCGGTTTCAACAGCGTTAAGCAGATGAAAATCTGTGCGACAAGCAGCGGTAGTTCAGTCGGTTAGAATACCGGCCTGTCACGCCGGGGGTCGCGGGTTCGAGTCCCGTCCGCTGCGCCATATATAGCTTCGACGCCCTTGAACGCCTCGAAGCAACAAAGAAAGCGATCCCAGGATCGCTTTTTTTGTGCCTGCGATTTGGCGAAAGCGTCGGCTGTCGCGCTTGATGCTGCAGAGCTCGGCGATAAATGCCATGATCGCCGGCTGTTAACACGGCGCTGAGCGGTGCCTGATTTCGAATTTGGAGAGCTGGACCATGGGCATGAACCAAACCATCACTGTCATCCCGCCGGGCGTACCGCTGACGGGCCATGTGTCGCCGCCCGGCTCGAAGTCCATCACCAACCGCGCGCTGCTCCTGGCTGCCCTCGCCAAGGGCACCAGCCACTTGCGCGGCGCATTGAAAAGCGATGACACCCGCCACATGTCCAATGCCCTGAGGCAGATGGGCGTGACCATCGACGAGCCAGACGACACGAGCTTCGTCGTCATCAGCAGCGGGCGTCTCGAGGCGCCGCAAGACCCGCTGTTCCTCGGTAACGCCGGAACAGCGGTGCGGTTCCTGACAGCGGCGGTCTGCACGGTGGATGGCAGCGTCACGCTGGACGGCGATCACTACATGCAGAAGCGCCCGATTGGCCCATTGCTGGACGCTCTGCGCAAGGGCGGCCTGAACGCAGAGAGCGCTACCGGTTGCCCGCCTGTCATGGTGCGCGGGACGGGTTCGATCACGGCCACGCGCTTCGAAATTGACGGCGGACTGTCTAGTCAGTACGTCTCCGCGCTGTTGATGGTTGCAGCCTGTGGCGATGCGCCGATTGAAGTGGCGCTGAC